>CAMYIJ010000043.1:9159-39383 GCA_947258375.1 uncultured Acidimicrobiaceae bacterium | reverse complement strand
CCGACCCGACGCCACCCCAAACACCCGAAGACACCTGGAGCCCGCTCCCTTCGCCAGCAATGTCGAGCCCGCCCGGCGGACGGCGACCGAATCGCGCCGGAGGATGGTTCCCTCTACCCGCTGCGGCGACTGCGTCGCCGGCGGGTCCCTTCTCCCCTGCGCTGCGGGGAGACACATAAGAAGGGACCCCCCGCCGCCCTTTCCTCCTTCGCCAGCACTTCGAGCCCGCCCGACAGACGGCGACTGAATAGCGCCGACAGCCCACCTTCGCCAACACCACCCGTTCGCCAGCAATACGAACCCGCCCAGAAAGCGACGACTGCACCGCGCCCGAGGATGCGCCCCCCTTACCCGCTTCGACGGCTCCGCCGCCGGCGGGTCCCTTTCCCCCTCCGGAGGAACACATACGCGCGGTCGCTCCCGCCGACAGCCCGCCCGACCGTCGCCGGCAAGCTCGGGCCGGCCTAAGCCGACGGAGTTCTCGCCTTCGACTGCCATGATGGGGCAATGGAATCCGCCGAGCACATAGCCGCGATCGATGCCGCCGGCCGAAGGTTCGCCGCGGTTCTGGCGCGTTCGGGTCTGCAAGATGCAGTGCCACCGTGTCCGGGCTGGGACGTACGGGAGCTCACCAGGCACCTGGGTGGAATCCACCGCTGGGCAACACGCTATGTCGGAGAAGCCCGCACGGCCGTCATCGATGCCGATCTCGAGGAGATCGTTGGAGGCTGGCCGGAGGATCGGGAGTTGGCGGCCTGGTTTCTGGATGGACACCAACGGCTACTCGGCGCGCTGACCGACGCCCCGGAGGATCTGGAGTGCTTCACCTTTCTCGAAGCACCTTCACCCCTTGCGATGTGGGCCCGCCGTCAAGCTCACGAAACCGCGATCCATCGCGTCGACATTGAGGCCGCGGCCGGCAGTGTGACCCCGTTTTCGACGGCGTTCGCGTCGGATGGCATCGACGAGTTGCTGACGGCGTTCATCACCCGCCCGGGCCGCGGGCCACGCGCGTCCAGCGAACAGCGCCTCGCCGTTGTGCCCGTCGATGATCCGGCCCGCTGGACGGTTCGCTTCGATGCCGAGTCGTGCGAAACCGTTCGTGGCCACGGTGATGCCGACGTGACGGTGGCCGGGGCCGCATCGGATCTGTACATGTGGGTCTGGAACCGGCCGCCGATTGCCGAGGTGGCGATCACCGGGGAGCGCCCGGTCGCAGAAATGTGGAAGGACACTGTCCACGTCCGCTGGAGCTAGGAGCTAGGCCGGCGGTTCCATCGTCATCAGCGCGGCCATCAGGTCGATGCCGTACCAGAGGTTGGCGATCCTTATGTTCTCGTTGGCGGCGTGCTGGTTGTTGTCGTGGTTGGCGAATGGGGTGATGGCAATGGGTGCACCGAGGACGGTCGTGAAGAAGTGAAGCGGCACCGAGCCACCGAACGTTGGCACGGCCAGTACGGATTCACCGGCAGCAACTGTGGCGGCCGATACCAGCGCCTTGGCCAGAGGAGAGTCCGTCGGCAGCCGGACTCCTGGGTAGGAGGCATTCCGGGTGACCCTGGCCACCTTGGCATGTGCCTGGCGGACGGCGGCGTCCGGTTCGTCGGTGACGATGTGCCAGCCGCGGGAGCGCATATGGTTCTCGACCCGGTCGATCATGCCCTCGGGGTCATTGCCGGGGGCGAGTCGTATGTCGATCGACGCCGTTGACCTCGTGGGTATGACGTTCGCCGAGCTGTCGCCGACGCCCCCACCATCGAGGCCACGTATGTTGAGCGACGGCAGCAGCAACCGGAGTGCCAGCGCGGTCCCGCCGTCTTCGGTGGCTCCGACACCCAATTCAGCTCGTAGCGAGTCATCGGTGTCGGGTAGCGCAGCCACCGCGGCTCGATCGGAGTCGGTGATCGGCTGGGTCCCCTCATAGAAACCATCGACGGTCACGTTGCCGGCGGGGTCTTTCATCGACGCCAGCAAGTGCGCCAGCTCGATATTGGGATTGGGCACCCAGTTCCCGTAGTGGCCGCTGTGGAGCGGCCGGCTGGGGCCATAGGCCGTGATCTCCATCTCGGAGACACCGCGCACTCCGAAGACGATCTGAGGACGTCGCGACTGATGGACCGGCCCATCGCAGATCAACCAGATGTCTGCTTCCGAGAGCTCATTCCGCATGTCGTCCAGGTAGTGGGGGAGATGGGGCGAGCCGATTTCCTCTTCGCCTTCGAAGAGATTTCCTCTTCGCCTTCGAAGAGGAACAGCAGGTTGGCCGTGGGGGTCACGTCACCGAGCCGCATCGCGTCGAGCGCGGCGCAGATCGCGACGATCGGTGCCTTGTCATCAGACGACGACCGGGCATAGAGGCGCCATTCAGGATCAATGTCGTCGTCGCCGATCGGGGGCGGCACTTCGGTGCCGCCGTCCTCGACGGGAGCGGTGAACAGGGTCGGCTTGAAGGGCTCGACCTGCCAATCGGCCTGATCGATCGGCTGCCCGTCGTAGTGCGCGTAGAAGCCCACCGTTGTGGTGGCCGCAGCCACCTCGTAGCGACCCACGACAATCGGACCCGCACCGGCGCGAGTGACGACACGCGCCTGCACTCCTCGAGCGGTGAGCATGGCCACGATGTGGTCGGCGACCCGGGCGACGTCCTCGAGATGGCGCGACACGTTGGGAAGCGCCAGCAGGTCGACGAACTCGGCAACGATGGCGGCACCGTTGGCATCGCGATGCGAGCGGGCCGCGGCGACGGCGGCTTGTTGTCTCTCCATCCCGCGAGCATACGGCGGCCGTGAAAGGCGTGTCGGCGGACGCGTCCTCTAGTGTCCCCATATGTCTTCGATCTTGCCGACCACTATCTCCGGTAGTCTCCCGAAACCGGCCTGGCTCGCCGACCGCCAACAACTCTGGGCGCCCTGGGCGCTGGAGGGAGAAGACCTGGCCGAGGCCAAACGTGATGCGGTCCGGGTCGTTCTGCGCGACCAGGAAACGGCCGGCATCGACATCGTCACCGATGGTGAGCAGACCCGGCAGCACTTCGTGACGACCTTCATCGAAGGTCTTGCGGGTGTGGACTTCGAGAACCGCGCCACGGTCAAGATCCGGCAGCGGTACGACGCCTCGGTACCGCGGGTGGTCGGCGAGGTATCGCGGCCGCGACCGGTGTATGTCGATGACGCCCGGTTCCTGGTGTCCGAGTCACAGCGGCCCGTGAAATACCAGTTGCCCGGCCCGATGACAATGGCCGATACCCTGGCCGACGAGTTCTATGGCGACCGCGAACAATTGGCGATGGCCTTTGCCGACATCCTCAACGCCGAGGCGAAGGAGCTGGCAGCAGCCGGCGTCAGCGTCATCCAGTTCGATGAGCCGGCTTTCAACGTATATATGAACGACGTCAAGGCGTGGGGAATGCGCGCTCTCGACCGGGCTGCCGCCGGCGTGGGATGCAAGACGGCCGTGCACATCTGCTACGGGTACGGCATCGAAGCGAACATCAAATGGAAAGAGACCCTCGGGTCCGAGTGGCGCCAGTACGAGGAGACTTTCCCGGTCATTGCCGCCTCAACGATCGACCAGATCTCGCTCGAAGCCGCCAATTCCCGCGTCCCCGTCGAGCTTCTCGGCTTGCTGCGGGGCAAGGACGTGATGGTGGGTGTCATCGATGTTGCCACGGAGGCGATCGAGACACCCGAGGAGATCGTGGCGACAATCCAGCGCGCGCTGGACTACGTACCGCTCGAGAACCTCATCCCTTCCACCAACTGTGGCCTGGTTCCGCTGTCGCGGGATGTGGCGCGGGCGAAGCTGCGTGCTCTCGGCGCCGGCGCCGCCCTGGCAAGGACGGAATTGGGCAGCTGATAGCCGATCTCCTCGATTCACAACGGCCTTGAGCGGGCTGGCGGGGATGTCGATAACAGCTTCGACATCCAGGACCCCGGAAAGGCAAGCCAATGGCGCAGGAACTCGGTGAGTGGACGATCAACTACATCCCCGAGGAGGGCGGCCGGTACACGGGCAAACTGACCGTTACCGCCGAGAAGCTGCTCTTCAAGTCGTTGTACGAATCGAGCAACAAGACGATCGTCAAGGCCATCTTTCTCGACGTCGGTACCTTCGCGGCAGCCGGCGGCCACACGGTCTACCGCTACTCGAACGACGACGAGGCGACAGTTGACCTACCCGTGGCCGAGATCGATCGGGTGGAGGCCTCCAAGAAGGGCATGATGAAGCGGGCAGTCGTCACTATGCAGGGCGGCGAGGCTTTCGTCTTCGATTACGGCATGCTGTCCGTCAAGAAGCTGGTCGCCACCATCGAATCTGCCATCGGGGGCTGATCCTCTAGCCGCCGATTCCGCTCCGGCGATGTTGCGGCGGTGCCTGGTAGCGCGATTCAGGTCTCATGGGTCGAAGGGGAGCGGGGGGCGAGTTGTCACTCAGTCGGCGCCTTTCGCTCTTGGAGGGGGTAACCGTAGCGAACTGCTCCAAATGGTCGTATCGCGACCCTTGGGCCGCGTCGCTCAACAAGGCTGCCACCAGGGCAAATCTGGAGATCTGGGCCCTTGGTCCCCCAGCGCAGGGCCGTTTGGGGCGCCGCAGATCTCGAACCACCACCCGGACAGGCACTTTCGACAGAAATGCGGGAATCCCAGAAAAGACCCATCGAACTAGGGACTTTCGACTCAAGGAGGATGCCCCGCAACACGGTACATTGAGCGCAACGCGGTTCGAAAGGTGAGGTATGTCAAACAAC
Source organism: uncultured Acidimicrobiaceae bacterium (assembly GCA_947258375.1). Lineage (GTDB taxonomy): Bacteria > Actinomycetota > Acidimicrobiia > Spongiisociales > UBA5794 > JAHEJX01. Next base: position 34,636 of record CAMYIJ010000043.1, on the reverse strand, counting down.
GTCCCTGACCGGAGCCGGCTCCTACTGAAGGGGAGGCATTGATGAATAGGGTCGTTTTCGACGTACCGATGATGTACGCAGATCACCATGTGGTCGAGGTCCGCCGCATCCTGCTAGAGGATTCCGGCGTCGGTACTGTCAACGCCTCGAGCGCCTTCCATGTTGTGGAAGTCAGTTTCGATCAAGACAAGACGTCTGAAGAAGCACTACGCAGCAAGCTCGACGAGGCCGGGTACACCGGCGAGCTCCAGATTCCAACAGAATCCGGACAGCCGGCCATCGGCCGCAACGGAGACGCCTACTTCCGACACACGGCTGCATATGAATCAGTAGGCACAGTGATCTCTTTTGGACAGGAGATCGCTGCGACGGGCAGGCCGCTATGGCCGTGTCCGGGTATGGCACCAGCCCAATCAATGGATGAATGAGGAGCAACTAACGAATGGCTGACCAGGAAACGACCAGGGGACGCAAGAGGCGAACTCCCGAGCAAGCATCGATCGACCCAGCGGCCATCCAGATGCTGGGCATAGCCGATGAGCGGGGGATCGGAACGGCTTTCAGCCGGGCCGACGTGATGGCCGCTTGCAACATCGGCGCTACCGGTTTGTGCTGCTCGCTGTGCGGTATGGGCCCATGCCGGGTGATCAAGGACGGCCAGACCGGCGTCTGCGGCGCCACGGTCGACACGATCCAGGCGCGCAACTTCATCCGCTCGGTTGCCGCCGGGTCGGCGGCTCACTCGGACCATGGCCGCGACATGGCGTTCACCCTCAAGGCCGTCGCCAACGGCGAAGCCGAAGGGTATGCAATCAAGGACATCGCCAAGCTGCGAACAGTTGCCGAGCAATGCGGCATCGCGATCGAGGATCGGTCTCCTGAGGAAATCGCCGACGAACTGGCCGATCTCTACATCGATCAGTTCGGCCAGCAGAACGGTGCGATCATTCCAGCGCTGCGGGCTCCCGAAAAGCGGGTGAAGCTATGGGAGGAGCAGGGCGTTATCCCGCGTGGAGTGGACCGCGAAGTGGTCGAGGCCCTGCACCGCACCCACATGGGTGACGACCAGGATCCCGGGCACATTCTTCACCACGCCGTGCGCACGTCGCTAGCCGACGGCTGGGGTGGCAGCATGATCGCGACCGATGTCTCGGACATTCTCTTCGGGACTCCGGCGCCGCTGCTCGGCGAAGCCAACCTCGGCGTACTCAAGGATGACATGGTCAACGTCATCGTCCACGGTCACGAGCCGACTCTGAGCCAGATGGTGGTGGCGGCATCACAAGATCCGGAGATTATCGAGTATGCCAAGGCGGCCGGCGCTGCCGGCATCAACCTCTCGGGTATCTGTTGCACGGCCAATGAGATCCTCATGCGGCAGGGAATCCCGGCCGCCGGGAACTTCCTCCAGCAGGAACTGGCGATACTCACGGGCTCGGTGGAGGCAATGGTGGTGGACGTCCAGTGCATCATGCAGGCGCTGGTATCTCTGGCCGAGAACTTCCACACCAAGATCATCACCACGTCACCGAAGGTGAAGCTGAAGGGTGCGACTCACATCGAGTTCGAAGAAACCCACGCATTGACCATCGCCAAGAACATCTTGCGTGAGGCCATTGACAATTACGCCAATCGTGAAGACACCACGATTCCCGACTACAAGAACTCGCTGATACCGGGCTTCTCGCATGAGTACATCAACTACATGCTGGGCGGTTCGTACCGGGCTTCGTTCCGGCCGCTCAATGACGCCATAATGGCGGGCCGAATCCGCGGCGTGGCGGCGATCGTCGGTTGCACGAATCCGCGCATCCAGCACGATTCATATCACACGACGATCACCGAAGAGCTGCTGAAGCAGGACGTGCTCGTTGTCGAGACCGGTTGTGCGGCCATCGCCAACGCCAAGCTCGGCTTCCTGCTCGGCGATGCCGGCCTCGACCGCGTCGGTCCCGGCCTGCAGGAAGTGTGCGAAACGGTGGGTATTCCGCCGGTGCTGCACATGGGGTCGTGCGTCGACAACACTCGCATCCTCACCGTGCTCACTCAGATGGTCGACGAAGGCGGCCTGGGCGATGATATCGACCAGGTTCCTGCAGTCGGTTTGGCCCCCGAATGGATGAGCGAGAAGGCCCTGTCGATCGCCACCTACTGCGCCGCCTCCGGGGCATACGTGATGATGGGCGGCGCCAACCCGGTCGAGGGCAGGCCGGACAAGATGCCGGACAGCGTGGAAGTAGCCGACTACATGAGCGCCGGTTGGGAGGAGATATACGGCGGCAAGCTGGAATTCCTCGACGACCCGTGGGAGATGATCCGTCGGACCCTTGACCATATCGACAAGAAGCGGGCGGCCCTGGGTCTGCCCGAATACGACCCGACCATCTTCGGCAAGAGCGGCGACGCCCGCCTGATCGAAATCGAGGGCCTGTCCCTCGAAGACCGACAAGCTGCGATCTACGGCCAGCCGGTCGCGACCTAGGAAAAGGAAGGCAATGTCACGCTACATCGCAACCCGCGCGATCCGGGGCGCCAACGCCCTGGTCACAGAGGCCGAGACGATGCTGAGCCAAGCCCTGGCGGAGAAGGGGCCAGACCTACCGGTCTCGTTCCCCAACACGGCGTACTACCTGCCGGTCATCTTTGGAATGACCGGCAGAGAGATCGAGACGCTGGGTCAGTTGCCCGACGCGTTGGCGCACGCCCGCGAACTCCTGCATCCGGTTCCGGCCGATCAACACTGGACACCGTATCTCGGCGAGACTCTCGACGGCGGTATGGCGACTCTCATCGCCGCCGAGGTCATCGAGGCGGTCCGCTATGTCTACGGCCTGCAGCCTGAGTTGATGCCTGGATTCGAGCTGGCCGGAGGAACGTCCTTCACCAGCCCCGACATGAACGGTGACGGTGAGGCCGGTTCCAACGGTCACCTGAACGGCGCCATCGACGACATTCAGCTGCGCTCCTGGGGCATCCAGCTGGTCGACGGACGGATGCCGGGCTTTGCCGCAATCGTCGGTTGCGCCAAGTCCAACGAGGCAGCAGTGCAGATCGTCAGAGAACTGCAGCGGCGCAACATCCTCACGTTCCTCTCCGGCAACGTGAACGGGCGCAGCATCATCGACCAGCTGGTCGAAGAGGGTGTCGAGCTCGGATACGACACCTACACGGTGCCGTTCGGGACCGACACGATCAGCGCTATCTACGCGCTTGGTTTCGCCACCCGCTCGGCTCTGACCTTCGGTGGTATGAAGGGCGGCCAGGCCAAGGAGATCCTCCACTACAACAAGGATCGTGTGTTTGCTTTCGTGCTGGCGCTCGGCGAGGTCGACGACCTCAAGTACGCCGCCGCCGCCGGAGCGATCAACTTCGGATTCCCGGTGATCGCCGACACGGTGATTCCACAGATCCTGCCAACGGGAATCACGACCTACGAGCACGTGGTCTCTATGCCGTGGAACGAGATCGAGGGGGCCGACGACCTCGAACGTTCTGAGCGCCTGGTGCAGAAGTGCATCGAGGTGCGCGGCGTCAAGGTACAGGTCGCCGACGTGCCCGTTCCCGTTCCCTACGGATCGGCATTCGAGGGTGAGGTCGTCCGCAAGGCCGACATGCGTATCGAGATGGGGGGCAAGGGTTCGCGGTGCTTCGAGTACCTCCGCATGGCCAAGCTCGAGGACGTCACCGACGGCCAGATCGAGATAGTCGGGCCCGACTTCTCCGAGGTGCCCGAACAGGGTTCGATGGACATGGGCATCGTCGTCGAGGTCGCCGGTCGCCAGATGGAGGCAGACTTCGAACCTGTCCTCGAACGGCAGATCCACTACTTCGTCAACGGCGCCTCCGGGATCCAACACATCGGGCAGCGTGACATCACGTGGATCCGAGTCTCGCAGAAGGCCTCGGATGTCGGGTTCGATCTGGAGAGCTTCGGGAAGATCCTCCACGCGCGTCTGCACTCCGACTTCGGGGCGATCGTGGACAAGGTGGCTGTGACCATCTACACCGATCCCGAGCAGGTTGACCAGCGACTCGACGAGGCGCGCGCAGCCTACGACTTCCGCAACAAGCGGTTGGAGGACCTGACGGACACGGCGGTCGACGAGTTCTACTCGTGCACCCTGTGCCAGAGCTTCGCGCCCAACCACGTGTGCATCGTCAGTCCGGAACGGCTCGGACTGTGTGGCGCGTACAACTGGCTCGACTGCAAGGCATCCTTCAACATCAACCCGACTGGCCCCAATCAGCCGATCAAGCTGGGCCGGGTCTCCGATGTGGACACCGGCTACTGGGAAGGCACCAACGACTACGCCAAGGTGGGCTCCCATGGTGTGGTCGAGGAAGTGGCGATGTACTCCATCATGGAGAACCCGATGACGGCCTGTGGCTGCTTCGAGTGCATTGTCATGCTGATTCCGGAGTCGAATGGCGTCATGGTCGTAAGCCGTGAGGACACCAGCATGACTCCCGCCGGAATGACGTTCAGCACGCTGGCGGGTATTGCCGGCGGCGGAATTCAGACCCCCGGCGTGATGGGTGTCGGCAAGTACTACCTCGCCAGCCCGAAGTTCATCTCTGCAGACGGTGGCTTCAAGCGCATCGTGTGGATGAGCAGTGTCCTCAAGGACACGATGGCCGAGGAGTTCAAAGTCGTCGCCGAACGTGAAGGTGACCTGGAACTGATTGATCGTATCGCTGACGAGCGGTCGGTTGGTTCGGTGGAGGAGCTCGTCGCCTGGCTGGAGGAGCATGAGCACCCGGCCCTGACGATGGATCCCATCTTTTAAGTACCGGAGCGATTGCTGAAGGGAATCGCCCCGGCGAATTTGTTGGAAACGAAAGACGGCACCCGGCGCCGTCATCACAAAGTGAGGACGTATGTCGATTGAGATCCCTGTAGACAAGTGGCCGGGGACGGTGAACACCGTGACCCTCGGCGCCACAGAGGCGGACGGGGGGACCCGCGCCAAAGTGGTCACGATCGGCGGTGAACAATCGCTGCCGTTCATGCACTTCGAAACCGAGATGCCGCATAGCCCGGTGATCGCTCTCGAGATGACCCCGTCGCGTACCGACGACTGGTCGCAGATCCTCCTCGACGCGTGGGGAGATGTCGTCGAGGATCCGGCCCGCTGGGCCGCCGCCATCGAGGCGGCGGGTGCCGATGTCATCGTTGTGACCTTCGGGCTCACCGACCCGGCGGGCGACCCGATCACGCCGGACTACGCAGTGAGCACCGTCAAAGCGGTCCTGGAAGCATCGGGCCTCCCGCTCGTCGTGCTCGGGCCCGGGCAGGCGGACGTCGACAACGAGCTGATCGTGCCGGTGGCCGATAGCACCAAGGGGGAGCGGCTCGTACTCGGTTTGTGCGAAGACGGCAACTACCGCACCATCGTGGCCTCCGCCATGGCCAACGACCACCTGGTAGTGGGCCGTACCCCCATGGACGTCAACCTGGCGAAGCAGCTCAACATCCTGATGACCGACATGGGACTGCCGCTGGATCGCATCGTGATGGATCCCACCACCGGCGGTCTCGGCTACGGGATCGAATACGGCTACTCGGTGATGGAGCGGCTCCGGCTGGCGGCACTGCAGGGCGACGCCATGACGCAGTTGCCGATGCTGGTGACCCCGGGTTACGAAGCCTGGCGGACCAAGGAAGCGAAGGTCGGTGAAGGCGTTCCCGAGACATGGGGCGATTGGGCCGACCGTGGCGTCCATTGGGAGACGCTCACAGCGGTGTCGCTTGTCGAAGCAGGCGCCGACGTGGTCGTGCTCCGGCATCCCGAGTCGTTGAAACGAGTCAGGGAAGCAATCGACGAGCTCATGACAGCGGCACCGGCGTAGGTAGGAGAGAACATGGCACTGTCTGGAATCCAGATCTACAAGATGCTCCCGCAGACCAACTGCAAGGAGTGCGGTTTTCCCACCTGTCTCGCTTTCTCGATGAAGTTGGCGGCCAAGCAGGTCGAGCTCGACGACTGTCCCTACGTAACCGAAGAATCGAAGGAGCAACTCGCCGAGTCGTCGGCTCCGCCGATTCGGCTGGTCACGCTGGCGGGCCCGGATCGTGAAACCGCGGCCGGCAACGAGGTTGTGCTGTTCCGGCACGAGAAGAAGTTCTTCAACCGGCCCGGCGTGTTCGTCCGCGTTGTGGACACCGAGGACACCGCCGCCATCACCGAGAAGGTGGCGGCAGCCAGCGCCTACACGGTCGACTATGTGGGGATCGATCTCAATCTGGACGGCATCGCCGTCGAGGGCGCTTCCGGAGATCCGGCGGCCTTCGCCGCTGCTGTGGGTGCGGCCCGCGAGGCGACCGGCCTTCCGTTCATGCTCGTGAGTGACGATCCGGCGGTCATGGAGGCCGGCTGGAAGGCCGTTGAGGGCGAGAAGCCGCTCTTGATGGGGGCCAACTCGTCCAACTGGGAAGCCATGGTCGATCTCGCCAAGCAGGCGGAGGCGCCGCTTGGGGTCGTCGGAGAGACGCTCGAGGAGCTCGCCGAGCTGACGCAGAAGATCCAGGAAGCCGGGGTCGAAGACATGGTTCTCCAGCCCGCCCCAACCGCGATGGGTGCCTCACTGGCAATGCAGACCCAGATCCGGCGGCTGGCGCTGAAGAACTTCCGTCCCCTGGGCTACCCGACGGTCGCCTTCGCCAGCGACAGCGGCGACCCGGCCAAGGAAGCGACCCTCGCTGCCCACGCTATCTGCAAGTACGCCGGCTTTGTGGTCGTAGACAGCTTCGCCCCCGAGTTCGTGTACCCGATCCTCGTGCTGCGGGAGAACATCTACACCGATCCGCAGAAGCCGATCCAGGTACTGCCGGCCGTCTACGAGATCAACGACCCGAAGCCGAGTGATCCCGTTTTGGTCACGACCAACTTCAGCATCACGTATTTCAGTGTCGCCAACGAGGTCGAAGGCTCCGGTCTGCCGGCCTGGCTGGTCGTTACCGACGCCGAGGGGATGAGCGTGCTCACCGCGTGGGCGGCCGGCAAGTTCGATGCCGAGGTGATTGCCAAAGCCGTCAAGGAGTTCGGCGTCGGCGACAAGGTCGAGAAGAAGGTGATCGTGCTGCCCGGCCATACGGCGGTGCTGTCCGGAGAACTCGAGGAAGAGCTGCCCGGTTGGGACGTCAAGGTCGGTCCGCGTGAGGCGGTGGATCTCCCCGGTTACCTCAAGACCGTCTTGGCCTAGGACGGGGGAGCGCCGGGAGTCCTATGGCCGAATACAACGTCCGCTTCGCGTCCCACCCCGAACCGATCGGTGTTCCGGCCGGAACCCTGCTCGTCGACGCCGCCCGTGAAGCTTCGATCGAGGTCCAACAGCCGTGCGGGGGGCAGGGCCGGTGCGGTCGTTGCGCAGTCCAGGTCGACTCAGGCGCGGTACGGCGCCGCAGCGTGTTGCGGCTCTCTCCGGCCGATGTCGAAGCGGGCTTTGCGCTCGCCTGTCAGACCGTGGTCGAGGGCGACGTATCCATCACGGTGCCCCCGCCGGAGGTCATCGAGCGCCGCCTGGTAACGGACCACATTGCTCCCGAGGCGGCCCTGCCGGACGGTTACGACGCGGCAGAATCCCAGTCGATTCGCCGTGTGGAATTGCAGCTGACGCCGCCGTCGATGGACGATCAGACCGACGATTGGGGTCGGCTCTGCACGGCATTGCGCCAGGCGACCGGAATCGAGCACATGGAGACCTCCCTGGAGCAGATCCGGGGGCTGGGTCCGATCTTGCGGAATTCCGATTGGCACGTGGCCCTGACCTTCGACCGGGGGCGCAACGGCTCACCGCGTTTGATCAGGGTCCAGCCCGCGGCCGAGGCGCTCGAGGCACCCTTGTGCGGGCTCGCCATCGATGTCGGTACGACAACCGTCTCGGTGTGGCTGGTCGACCTGCTGACCGGAAACGTCACGCGCCAGGCGAGCCAGTACAACCAGCAGATCGCCCGGGGCGAGGACGTGATCTCACGCATCATCTACGCCAGCAAGGGCGATGGCGGCAGCGAATTGCGAGATCTGGTGGTCGGGACCATCAACGAGATGGTGGACACGATGTGCGCCCGCGCCAAGATCGAACCCGCAGATATCGTCAAAGCCACGGTGAGCGGCAACAGCACGATGATGCACCTGTTGCTGGGGATTCCGCCCGAGAGTATCCGGCTCGAGCCGTTCATCACCCCGATCAACCATCTGCCGCGCGTGCCGGCCAGCGAGGTAGGCATTGCCATGAACCGGGACGGCGTCGTCGACCCGTTGCCGGGGGTGGCCAGCTACGTCGGGGCCGACATCACCGCCGGCGTGTTCGCTTCCGGGCTGAGGGAATCGCCCGATACCACTCTGTTCATCGACGTCGGCACCAACGGCGAAATCGTGTTCGGGTCCTCCGAGTGGATGGTGACCTGTGCGTGCTCTGCCGGGCCCGCGTTCGAGGGGGCCGGTGTCATCCACGGGATGCGGGCCAACACTGGGGCCATCGAGGAGGTGTGGATCGACGGCAGCACCCACGAGCCTTCGCTCCGGGTGATCGGCAATGCCGCCCCGCGGGGCATCTGTGGCAGCGGACTCATCGCCCTCATCGCCGAGATGTTCCTCACCGGGGTCCTCGACAAGGCGGGCAACATCAACCAGACGCTGGAGACGCCGCGGGTGCGCCGCGGCCTGCACGGAGCCGAGTATGTGGTTGCCTGGGCTGAGGAGGCTGAGGGCAACGAGGACATCGTCATCACCCGAGTCGACATCGACAACCTCCTGCGCGCCAAGGCCGCCATCTATGCCGGCTTCAAGGTTCTCGCCGACCGGGTCGGTGTACCTCTGGAAATGGCCGAACACGTTCTGATTGGAGGTTCATTCGGCAAATACATCAACGTGGAGAAGGCCATCGACATCGGCCTGCTGCCGGACATGGCATGGGATCGATTCGAGTTCCTGGGCAACACCTCGGTGAAGGGCGCCTATCTGGCTTTGATCGATCAGGCGGTGCGTGACGAGATCGCCTCGATCGCGTCCGACATGACCTACATCGAACTGTCCGCGGACAACTCGTTCTACGAAGCATTCACATCAGCACTTTTCCTACCCCACACCGATCTCTCGCTGTTTCCCTCGGTGGAAGCGGCGATGACCTAACGCTCTGAGGAGAATCGAACATGTACATCATCGGCGAGAATATCCATATCCTGTCCGACGCCGTGAAGGCCGCTCTCCGGGATCGTGATGCGGGTTTCTTTCAGAAACTGGCGGTGAGCCAGGTCGAAGCGGGTGCCCAGGCTCTCGACCTCAACCTCGGGCCGCGCAAGAAGGATTGGGAAGAACTCTTCCCCTGGATGGTCAAGACGGTCGAGGCGGCGGTGGACGTGCCGCTGTGCCTCGACAGCACCAACCTCAACGGCATCGAGGCCGGCCTCAAGGTCATCACCAAGGCCCAACCGATCATCAACTCCACCTCCGCCGAGGAGGAGCGGCTCGAGCAGGTCCCGCTGGTGGCCAAGAAGTACAACGCCAAGCTGATCGCATTGACCATGGGCAAGGCCGGGATCCCGGTGTCTGCGGACGAGCGGGTCACCATCGCCATCGAGAAGCTGATCCCGCGCATGCTGGAGATCGACTTCCCGGTCTCCGACCTCATAATCGATCCGCTGGTGCTCACAGTTTCGGGATGCCAGGAGTACGCCCCGGAGCTGATCGAAGCCGTCCGCACGCTGCAAGTGGTGTGGGATCCACCCCCGGCGATCTCGGTGGGACTCTCGAATGTATCCAACGCCGTTCCCGACGAGGGTCGGCCGCTCATCAACCGCGTCTACTGTGCCATGCTGATGGGCGTCGGGATGAACATGATGATCGCCGATCCACTTGACGACGAGCAGAACGATGTGGTTCGCATCATCGAGGAGCGCGACGAGAGCACCCCTGTTGGCAAGCTCTACCTGGCAATCAGTGACGCGGCTGCGAACATGGAGGAGCTGTCCATCGATGACGTTGACATGGGCGATCCCGAGCAGGCCGACATCTGGAAGACTGTGCAGGTCCTGCAGAACAACGTCATCTATGCAGAGTCGTACCTGCAGCAGTAGAACCGATCGCAGCCGGAGGTTGAACGCGGAATGAAGATAGCAATCACCGGAAAAGGCGGGGTGGGCAAAACTACCCTGACGGCCCTGCTAGCTCAGGTCTATGCGGAGCGGGGCCGCGACGTGCTTGTCGTGGACTCCGATCCCTCCCCGTCCCTGGCCGGCGCTCTGGGGATTCCGCCCGAGGTCGCCGCAGACTTGCTGCCGATCTCCGAGATGGACGAGCTGATCGAAGAGCGGACGGGCGCCAAGCCCGGCTCTTCGGGGAGCTTCTTCACCCTGAATCCGCGAGTTGATGACATACCGGAGCGCTTCAGCGTCGCGCACGAGGGAGTGCGGCTGCTCGAGATGGGCTCGGTCGAGTCGGGCGGAGCCGGGTGCATTTGCCCGGAGAGCGCCATGCTCAAGACCCTGTTCACCCATTTGCTGTTCCGCAAGGACGAGGTCCTGCTGCTGGACATGTATGCAGGGGTGGAGCATCTCGGACGGGCAACGGTCGATTTTGTCGATACGATGCTGATAGTGGTCGAGCCCACGAGGCGCAGTCTGGCCACTGCGAACCAGATCAAACAGCTGGCCGCCGATATCGGGCTGACGCGGCTGTGGCTCGTTGGGAATCGTATCCGCGACGATGAAGACGTCGCCTTCCTGGAGCGAGAGCGCGGAGATATCCCCTTGCTGGGTTATCTTTCTGAGGACGCGGGAGTCGTCGAAGCGGATCGTCAGGGAACGTCCGCTTTCGCCGTTGCTCCATCACTGAAACGAGCTGCCGGTGAGATCGCCGACCAGCTCGACCAACTTGCACTGGAGGTCTCATGACTACGACTATCGCCGTTGCCGGCAAAGGTGGTGTCGGGAAGACCACCGTATCGGCCATGGCCATCAGGCACCTGGCTTCAAAGGGTCTGGGGGCCACCCTCGCCATCGATGCCGATCCGAGCAGCAACCTGAACATGGTTCTCGGTCTGGGTCTCGACTGGACCGTCGGCGATATCCGCGAGGGAATGCTCTCGAAGGTCAAGGAGTCGATCACCGCGGGCGGCGCCGCCATGGGTGGCTTGCCCGGGGGAGTCAGCAAGCGTGAGTATCTCGACTACGAGGTCCGTTCGTCACTCTCCGAGGGGATCGAGTTCGACCTGATCGCGATGGGTCGGGGTGAGGGTCCCGGCTGCTATTGCGCGGTGAATCACAATCTGCGTGAGGTGGTCGATGCAATCGGTTCTGGCTATCGGTATGTCGTGATCGACAACGAGGCCGGTATGGAACACCTCAGTCGGCGCACCACCCGTGACGTTCAGCACATGCTCATCGTCACCGATCCGACTCAGCGTGGCATCGTGGCCGCCGAGCGGATTGCCGCCTTGCGTCATGAGCTCGACATCAACATCGAGAACGCCTATCTCATCGTCAACCGTCTGTCCGGTGATATGCCGGCCCCGCTGGCCGAACGGGTCGAGCAGCTCGATTTCCCTTTGTTGGGGACGATTCAGAATGATCCCGATGTCGCCGAGTTCGAATTCACCGGCCGGCCCCTCGTAGAAATGGATGAGACGTCGCCGCTGGTTAGCTCCGTGGCGACCATGCTCGAAAGCATCCTGTGAACCGCAGCGGGTCGAACGCCCATTCTGCGGTTAGTGAGGCCTGACGATGCGAATACTCGGCGTGATCACCGGTGAGTACGGAGAACGGCACATAGACAACGTTCGCGAGCACGCTCCCAGCGACTGGACGATCGAGACCTGGCGGGCGCCGTCGCAGTTTCCGATCGTCATCGACTATCCGGAGGACTACGTCCCCGACACGCTGCCCGCGGCCGATCTGATTCTGTCCTTTCCGGAGGTTTCGGGGGTCGCCGAGCTCATTCCCGACGTCGCCAAACTCACCGGCGCCAAGTCGGTCGTGGCCGCGGTGGACAACGAAGCCTGGCTGCCACGTGGCCTCGCTCGCCAGCTACGCGGTTGGCTCGAGCGGATTGATGTGTTCTGTGTGACGCCGAAACCGTTGTGCTCGCTCACTGAGACCCATTTCGGCATCAAGCGTGGCGTGTGGGAGGAGTACAGCGATCCCTTCATTTCTGAGTTCGCCCGTCTGTTTGGTCGACCTCAGCTCCGTATCACGGTCGACCCCAAGACCCGTGAAGTCACCGCCGCCGAGGTCGAGCGAGATGCGGTGTGTGGCAACACCCGCTTCGTCGCCGAACGCCTGGTGGGGCTTTCGGCCGACGATGCGGCCGAACAGGCCGGCCTTCTACACCATCACTACCCCTGCCTGGCCAGCATGGGCAAAGACATCGATTTCGGCGACACGCTCATGCATGTCTCCGGCAACGTGCTCAAGGACAACGTTGCCGAGCAGGTCAAGCCATTCAGGCGAATCACATACATCTCCCCGGGCCAGCAGAGCGAATAGCCATGGGCGCGATTCTTGATGCGCGGAATCGGGTCTCTTGGCCCTTGCAAAGCGACGGGAGTAGGCGCATTCTAGATACGGAGGTGACCCGTGAAATACCGCATAGAACGGAAGGGCCACGGCAAGTTTGTAATCGCCGACGTCTGGAAACGTGGCGCGGCCGTGCTCTCCGACCCACTCCTCAACAAAGGTACGGCCTTCTCGCCTGAGGAGCGGCTTCTCTTCGAACTCGAGGGCATGTTGCCCAATCGGACGGCCGACCGTACTCAGCAGGTGCAGCGCGCGTACGACACCGTAACCGCTTCGCGCGATTGTCCCCTCGACGAGTATTGCGGACTAGTCGCTCTGCAGGATCGCAACGAGACCCTGTATTACCAGGTGCTTGCCGAGCATGTCGAAGAGATGCTCCCGATCGTCTACACGCCTACGGTCGGTGAGGCAGCCGTCAAATACAGTCACGTGTTCCGTCGCGGCCGCGGTCTGTGGATAACGCCCGCCCACCGTGGCCGGATCTCCGAGGTCCTCGGCCATGTCCGCAACGAGGAGGTTCGCCTCATTGTCGCCACCGATAATGAACGCATTCTGGGGCTCGGCGATCAAGGCGCCGGCGGCATGGTGATCCCGATCGGGAAGCTGTCGCTCTATTCGCTGGCCGCCGGGATTCATCCCGCGTTGACGTTGCCGATCAGCCTGGATGTTGGCACCGACAATCAGGCTCTCCTCGACGACGAGCTCTACGTCGGGTGGCGGCAGCCACGTCTCAGAGGTGAGGAGTACGACTCGCTGATCGACGAATTCGTCGAAGCGGTGCGACACCGGTTCCCCGATGCGCTCCTCCAGTGGGAGGACTTCAAGAAATCCAACGCCTTCAACATTCTCGATCGCTATCGGAGCGTGGTGACGACTTTCAACGACGACATTCAGGGTACGGCCGCTGTCGTCGTGGCGGGTGTGGCCAGCGCCTGTCGCGCGACCGACACGCCGATGGCAGAGCAACGCTTCTTGCTGGTGGGTTCCGGAGCAGCCGGCGTGGGCATCGCCCGACAAGTGCGCCATGAGCTCGAGGAAGCGGGCCTGTCCCAGGCGGAGATCATGCGGGCTATCGCCCTCACCGACACGGCGGGCCTCGTCGTCGCCGACCGGCCGGGCCTCGACGGATACAAGGTGCCCTTCGCCTGGTCGCCGGAGCTGGCAGCGGAGGTGGGCTTCCATGGAGCTGCGAGGCAGGATTTGACCAGCATCGTGGAGCTGGTCCAGCCGACCGTCCTCATCGGCACGACCGGCGAGCGGGGTGTGTTCGATGAAAAGGTGGTGCGCGCGATGGCTCGGCATGTCGCCCGGCCATTCGTGATGGCGCTTTCGAATCCTACTAGCCAAACGGAGGCAGTCCCCGAGGACATCATGGCTTGGACCGACGGTCAGGCGCTCATTGCCACCGGTAGCCCATTCGACAACGTCGAATACGGCGGCCGCTCGATCCCGGTTCCGCAGTGCAACAACGTCTACATCTTTCCGGCGGTCGGCCTCGGTGCGATCGTGGCGCGAGCCACGGTAATAACCGACTCGATGTTCGCGGCTGCGGCCAATGCGCTCGCCGACCAGGTGGACGAGGAGCAACTGGCGGCTGGGTTGCTGTACCCACCACTCGCGGATCTTCGTCAGGTCACGAGGAAGGTTGCCGCCGCGGTGGCGGCCGCCGCTTGTGAAGCGGGTGTGGCAGAGCCGATGACAGCGGCCGAGATCGATGCCGAGCTGGATCGCGAGATCTGGGATCTCGAGTACCCGACGTTGATCCCGATCTAGGGGTCAACAGCTGCTTGTTGCGGGCGGCCGGCTGTCAGTTTCGGTGCAGAAGATCGGTTGGCGACCTACCATTACTCAAGAGTCGATCATGGCGCGGTGGCGACTCACCATGGGCTTGGTGGTGCGAGTAAGGCGGAAGAAATGGCTGGCTTGGTTTTCTGGCTCCTGTGGTTGTCGGTCACCGCGTATCTGAATGAGCAGTGGCGGCGATACGAGCCGACCCGGGTCCCGATAGATGGCGTCGCGGCGGCCACGGCGCTGCCCCTGGCCCTTGTGGTGGCAATAGCGACCATTTGACCAGATCCTGAACCGCTTCTGAAGCGGTGTAAATGAAGGTTCGTGCGCGTCAGCAACTCAGAACGAGACTGAATCCTCCGTCGAAGAAGCTACCGTCGGTGCTGTACATGCCCACGGCAACAGCGTCGGCCGGGATGGTGCTTCCCGTTGAGGCACTTGCGATTCGGATCGGGAGCCCGCCATTTCCAGCGTGCGGCGTCACGCTGTAGGCACACTGTGAAACATCTCTATTGAACTCGACTCTGTAGATTCCCGTTGCAAGCTTGGTAGCGGAGACGACTCTCTCACCGCGTACCAACGAGCCAGCAGCATCGACGACTGCCCACCGCTCGATGACGAATCGATCATTGGCGACCGTTTTCGTGTGGAAGTGCTTCTGTGCCAGGTGTTGAATGCTCCCGTCATGCGCGACGACGCCCGTCACCGGTACCAGTACCAGGGCCGTTAGGACAAGCAGGGCCAACCATGATGTGAGTCGCTTGCTGATGCTCATGTCACTCATTTCCTCTTCGCGTCGAGCCCGCATGACGCGGACTGAGTTCCTACCGTCGAGACTACGCGATGGGCCTTTCTGCGGCCGCCCCGCGAGTGGCGGTGCCATCCGGTGGGAGAGGGCGGCGTTCGAGCTATGGCCGATCTCCTGCATGCGGGCGATGATGGGTTCGTGTAGCGACATGCGCCGAGTGAAGCAGCACCAAGGCGCCGCCGGGCACCGCGATCCCGCAGGTGTTCAGTGCCGCAGTTCAGATTCGGCGTCGATGCGCTACCCGCACTAGCTCCGCAACCGGGTGGCAGCCGCGACGCTGCCGACGGCGAGACGAAAGGCGGCGGCTCGGAGATCGCTGCTGCCGGCCGCCTTCGCCTCACTGACCAACCGCCGGTAGCCGTCCGCCATTCGCTGCCGCAGTTCGTCATTCACTCGCTTCTCGGTCCATGAGTAGCGCTGCACGTTCTGCACCCACTCGAAGTAGCTGACCGTGACTCCGCCCCCGTTGGCGAAGATGTCTGGGACGACGGTGATTTCGCGCTGTTGGAGCATCTCGTCTGCTGCGGGCGTCGTCGGTCCGTTCGCTCCCTCCACCACGATGGTCGCCTGAACATCGGACGCGTTGGCGTCGGTCAGCACGCCCTCGATGGCGGCGGGCACCAGGACGTCACACGGCTCCGCGATGATCTCGCTGCCGGGAAAGGACTCGCCGTTCGGATAGTCGGCGACGCCCCCGGCCGCCTCGACGTGTCTGAACAGTTGGGGAATATCGAGGCCATCGGGGTTGCGAACGGCTCCGGTTATGTCCGACACGGCAACCACTTTGGCGCCGGCGACGGCGGCCAGACGGGCCGTCCAGGAGCCGACATTGCCGAATCCCTGGACGGCGATCCGGGTTCCAACCAGTTCCTGTTGCCGGTCCGCGAGCACCAGTTTCATCACCTCAACCAGTCCGCGGCCGGTGGCCGCGTCCCTTCCCGGGCTGCCGCCGATCTCGAGTGGCTTGCCTGTCACTACGGCGGGCGACCAGCCGTGGTATCTGGCGTACTGATCGACGATCCAAGCCATCGTCTGAGAGTCGGTGCCAAGATCCGGGGCGGGAATGTCGCGATTGGGTCCAATCACGTCGTGAAGCTGATCGGTGAAGATCCGGGTGAGTCTCTGCAATTCGGCCCGGCTGAGTCCGCGGGGATCGCAGTTGATACCTCCCTTGGCACCACCGTATGGCAGGTCGGCGGCGGCAGTCTTCCAGGTCATGAGCGAGGCCAGCGCTCCGACCTCGTCGGCGGTGACGGCGGGGTTGAAACGGATCCCTCCCTTCATGGGCCCGCGGGCGTCGTCGTGCTGAGTCCTATAGCCGATGTAAGTTGCGCGCTCGCCGTTGTCGAGCGGCAGAGTGCACTCGAAGCGGATCTCGCGGCGTGGCGCCAATAGCCGGTGCTCCATGCGGTCACCGAGATCGAGTTGCTGGGCGGCGCGAGCCACGTAATACCGAACCGATTCGAGAAAGCCTTCCATCGTCCGCCCTTCCGCTTGCAGTGGTTGAGAGCGTAACGGACCTAGCGCACGGACGATCGAGGGTCCAGTACAGGAGTTCGGGTTCTTCCCGTCACGGTCTCAGGAAGGAGGCCCCTCGAGCCGCCGGCCGACCAGTCCTCCGATCACAAGACCCAGGATCAGGAGAAGTCCGGCAATTGCCGCGGCAGTGAGCGTGCCGACCGCAACCAGGAATGCCTGGAACGCGAATCCATGGGAGCTGGCCCCGACGGAGTCGAGTCGGGTCAGTGTGTCCACCAGCCGCCACGCACCGAAAGCCAGGCTGAGAACGAAGCCCAACGCGAGCCCCAGTGACGTAAATGAAGGGTGCGTCCGATCGATGAGGGGGGCGATGAAGAACGGTGTCACCAGTCCGACGATTGCGACCATCACGAAACCCCAGGGCGTCATGCGGGAACGCTACACGACCAGCCCAATTCACCGGTCCAGACTCTCTCTACGGCGAACTACGGCCGCGTACACTCGGGAGTAGGTGTCGCCACCACGCGACCCAAGCCGAGGAGGTACCGAATGGCAGACCTACCGGATCGGCAATTCCGAACGAACCACGCAGCCAGTTCGACCCGTGGTGTACTCATCGCCTACGAGAGCACTCAAGGACGGGCCCCTCGGGCCGCGGCTGCAATGGCGCGGGCCGTCCGCGACCTCGGTCACGAGCCTGTCGTCAGACTGATCGATCAGGTGATGCCCGCCGACATCGCGGACGCCGAAACGTTGCTAGTAGGCGGGTGGGTGCGCACCAGATACCCATTCGGGGGTGCCACGATTGACCACGCACTGCAGTGGATCGAAAGCCTGCCGCCGCTCGAAGGGAAGCAGGTAGGGGTGTTCTGCACCTATCGGTTCTTCCCTCGGTCCTTTGCCGACACGACCGCTCGCGTCTCTGAGGCATTAGGCCTGATCAAGCAGGCTTTCGAGATGAAGGGTGCGGTAGTCGTCGCCGATCACTCGCTGCATATGCGCTCGATCGACGAGGCCAGTCAGGCGTTCGTAAATGCGGTGTTGACCTGGCCAATCGCCAGCTGAGAGCTGTCCCCGGAATCTCAGGGAGCGCAGTACAGCGGCGCGTCGGCGAGTGAGTAGCGGTCGCCGCAGGTCTGGCCGAACCGCTCGTACTCGCTGCCCAGGGCAGACTGAGCGTAGAGCGCGTCGCACGCAGCCAAGGTACCGGCCGCACACTGGTCATGGAGAGCGTCGAGTACGGGGCTATCGCCATAGGACGTTCCCTGACCGAGCGCCGGACCGCTGATGTTGACATCACATTCCTCGGAGGCTCTGAACATGACGAGACCGAACTCCATCAGATCGGAGTTCATCAGGTCCGAACTGAGGGCCGCATCAGCTGAGGCCAGGGTGCCGGCGAGGAGCTCCGATACGCCGATCTCGTTGGCCATCGCTTGCGCGACACAGTTGGCATCGTCCTCCTCCAGACCGACGCCGACAGTCATCGACATGGCGAAGAACTCGACCACACCGTCGCGAACTCCGTCAAGCTCCTCGAGTCCGACCTCAGCGTCCGCAAGCTGGCCCTTCGCGTCCGCGAGGTCACCCTCTGCGGAGGTCAAGCGAGCTTCCAGCCCGGATTCACGCTCAGTTCCGGCATCGAGTTGCCCCTCGAGACGGGCGATCTCGGCTGTGTTCGCCTCGACCTTGGCCTGCAGATCCTCCTTGTCACGGTTCGTCTGGGTCAGCAGCACGCCCAGAACACCAACCAGGCCGACTGCGAGGACCACAATTGCCGAAATCAGGAAGAGGGCCCAGCGTGGGAACCGGCGGCGCCGCGGCTCTGAAGCTGCCATTGGGGGCGCCGGAGGTGTTTGGTTCGTGTATTCGTCCATCGTCGGCGCCCCTCCGGATTGGTTGCTCCACGTTCCATCGGCACGATAACGGGTGCGACTGAGACCTTGTGGCTCATCAGTTGACCGCCGGCTCGACCTCCGGGGCGAGGGGGCCCTCCTTGATTGGCAGATGGATGAGCGCCGAGGCGATCCCGAGGCCGATGGCGATCAACCACACGCTGTCGTATGAGCCGGTAGTGTCGAATACCCGACCGCCGAGCCAGACGCCGAGAAACGCGCCCACCTGGTGGCCCAGAAAGACGATGCCGAAGAGGGTCGACAGGTAGCGCGTGCCGAAAATGACGGCCACGATTCCGCTGGTCAGCGGCACTGTGGCCAACCACACGACGCCGATGGCGGCACTGAATACGAGTGCCGACAGAGCGGTTAGCGGGACCAGCAGGAAGACCACCATCAGCACGGCTCGGGTCGAGTACAGGAAGGCGAGCAGGGATCGTTTCCGCATGCGGTCCCCGAGAGAACCGAAGATGAGGGAGCCGCCAATGTTGAACAACCCAATGAGCCCCAGTGCGGCAGGCGCCACCCATGAGTCGAGGCCGCCGTCCTCGAGGAAGGCCGGGAGGTGGGTGCCGATGAACGAAACGTGGAACCCGCACACGAAGAACCCCGACACGAGGAGTAGGTAGCTGCGACTGGCGCGGGCTCGGCGCAGTGCCTTCATCATCGGCAGCGCCGCGTCGGAATCGATGTCGGCCTTGCCCTCGGCAGGCAGGAGCAACGCGGTCAGAGCGGCGACTGCCACGACTACCGCAAGCTGCTGCAGCGCCACTTGCCACCCGAAGGCGCCGATGAGGCTCTGCGACAGCGGGGCCATGGCGAGAATTCCCACAGATCCTGCCGCGGCGATGATGCCGAACGCCGCCGTCCGGCGATGTGCCGGCACCGCGCGGCCGACCGCACCCAGCGCTACGACGAAGCCGGTACCGCTGAAGGCGATGCCCGCCAGGAGAGCGACGCCGACAAAAAGGCCCGGCACCGAGGTGACCACGGATGTCACCAGGAGGCCCAGGGCCAGGATGAGGCCCGACCAGAAGATCACCCAGCGGGCCCCGATTCGATCAGCCAGCATGCCGGCGAGGGGTAGGCCGTAGATGATGCTTTGCACCGCGATCGCCAGGCTGAAGACTTCCCGTCCGGTATCGAGGCTTTCGCTGATCGGGGTGAGGAACAGCCCGAAAGATCGTGACATGCCGGTGGCGATGAGCACCATCAGGGCGGCGACGCCGACGACGATCCATCCTCCGCGGGTTGTCGTCTTCGCCGCGGGAGGGGCTTCCTGCATCGTGGCACCGTAGCCGGTCGCTCCAGTGGTTGGGTGGGAGTGACGGAGTCCGGCCGCTAATACGCCATACTCACGGTGTGGATGCCACGATTCTGCTCGTCGAGGACGACCGGTCCATCCGGGAGATCACCAAACTCGGCCTGCAGGACGCCGGGTTCAGAGTCGAGACGGCAGCCGATGGTGAGGAGGCTCTCACCCGCTTCCGTCACGACCAGCCGGATCTGGTTGTCCTCGACATCATGTTGCCGAAACGTGACGGCCTCGAAGTCTGCCGCGCTATCCGGGCAGCGTCGTCCGTACCGGTGGTCATGCTCACGGCGCGCAGCGACGCGATCGACGTCGTTGTCGGTCTCGAATCGGGCGCCGACGATTACGTCACTAAGCCTTTCGAGATGCCGGTGCTGGTGGCTCGGATCAGGGCTGCACTGCGCCGCGCCCAGCTCACCGATCCGGCGGAAACGATCACGCTGGGGTCACTGCGAATCGATGTTCCGGGTCACAGGGTCACCGTGGAAGACGAGGAGGTCGGTCTCACACCCACCGAGTTCCGCCTGCTGCTCGAACTGGCGCGCCGGCCCGGACAGGTATTCACCCGCGAGCTGCTGCTCGAGCAGGTGTGGGGCTACTCGTATCTAGGTGACTCGAGGCTGGTCGATGTGGCGATTCAGCGGTTGCGGGCGAAGGTCGAGCCCGCACCTGACTCACCGGCGCTGATCGAGACGGTGAGGGGTGTCGGCTACCGGGCGGGCCGCTGACGTGTTCGGCAGCTTTCGCGCCCGGCTGATCGCCACCGTCATAACCCTCGTCGCCGTTACGGCCGGGTTGGTCGCGATCAGCTCCTATGTGCTTGTGCGCAACTCCCTGCGTGGGCAGCTCGTCGATGACGCGGTCGCGCGCGCCGAGTTCAATCTCACGGTGCTGGCGTCGGCAGAACAACTGCCGCAAGATGCCGATCGGGCGGCATTCGAGGCGAGCCGTCTGGCCGATCGATTCCTGCTGCGAGGCACCGGCGGCATCTATGTCGAATTCCCCGACGGTGAACCTTTCAGCTCATCACCTCGGCTGCGGGGGGCGGGGGACTTGTTGTCAACGGAACTACGAGACATCGTGGCCGGGAGCAGCTACGGATACGAGTTTCTCGCCGTCGATGACGAACCGAACCTGGTGGTGGCGGGACGCCGGCCACCGGCGGGACCCGACTTCTACTTCTTCGACTCGGCCGCGGATGTGGAAAGCGCCCTCGATCAGCTCGCCAGGGTGCTGGCTATCGCCGGAGCCGGGATAGTCGTTCTGGGGGCTCTGGGGGCCGGTTTGATCGCGCGCCGGGTGTTGCGGCCGGTGGCCGTCGCCGGAGAGGCGGCTGGAGTGATGGCGGCCGGGGACCTGTCGGTCCGCCTCCCGGCAGAGACGAACGACGAGCTGGGGCGGCTGGCGATCGCCTTCAACCAGATGGCAGCCTCCCTACAGCAACAAGTCGACGCCCTGGTCGAGGCCCGCGAGCGCGAGCAACGCTTCGTGGCAGACGTGTCCCACGAGCTGCGCACACCGCTAACGGCCCTGGTCAACGAGGCTGCCCGGCTCCGTGGCCGGTTTGACGAGCTTCCAGATACCGACCGGCGCGTTGGGGAGATGCTGGTGGCAGATGTCGGTCGGCTCAGTGATCTCGTCGAGGATCTCCTCGAGGTTTCCCGGCTTGATTCCTCATCGGGCGCCCCCGACTTGTTGCCGGTCGACGTGGCGCGCTTCCTGGAGGCTGTGATCGCCGACCGGCACCCGGACGCAACGCTCCACATCGATCACGCGATCGGCTCAGTCGCCACGGATCGGAGATCGCTCGAGAGAGTCGTGGGCAACCTTCTCGACAACGCTCGGACCCATGCGCCGGGTTCGCCGGTTGTGGTCACTGCCGCCGTGGCAGGTGGCGAGCTACAGATTGCCGTCGCCGACCAGGGCCCCGGGGTTCCTGTCGAGGCGCTGCCGCGGATCTTCGATCGCTTCTACAAGACCGATTCTGCGCGTCAGGGTGGATCGGGTCTCGGCCTGGCGATTGCCCGCGAGCATGCCCGGCGCGCCGGTGGCGAACTAACTGCACGCCTCGGCACGCCGGCAGGACTCGTTTTCGAGCTGCGGCTCCCTGTGACCGAATCGTTACATTCCGGTGACGTGGCCGAGAACCGCCGCGTGCACGATGGGGGTGAGGAAACCAGCCACCCGAGGAGTACACCATGAAGCGCATCGTCGTCGCCATAACCGTGTTGGCCCTGTTGGCAGCAGCCTGCGGCGGCGATGTCGGCAATGCGGGCCCGTTGACCCAGCCACCTTCGGACCAACCCACCACGACGGTTGCTACCACCGGACCGGTGACCAACCCCACGACGCCATCGACCACCGAGCCCCCCGCCGATCCACCGGATCCGGTCGATCAGCAGTTCGTCGAGTTGTTCTTCGGGAAAGAGGGGTTCGCGGTCAGCGTGATCCGTGCGGTCGACACCCCCGCAGTGGCTGCCAACGCCATTCGGGCGCTCATCGCGGGGCCAACGGCTGCGGAGCATGATTCCGACCTCTGGACGGCGATTCCCTCCGACACGCTCTTGCTCGGCCTCACCATCGAGAACGGTCTGGCAACAATCGACCTCTCCCGGGAGTTCGAGGTCGGCGGAGGCTCCTACAACATCCTGAGCCGGCTGGCACAGGTGGTCTATACGCTCACCCAGTTCCCCACAGTCGACCGGGTGCTGTTCTACCTGGACGGACAGGCCGTCGAGGTGTTCTCCGGCGAGGGTGTAGTGCTCGAGAATCCGGTGGGTCGGGCCGACTACTTCACGATTCTGCCCATAGCTCCGGGCCCCGGCACCGCCGCATCCGAGCCGTGGGACCAGGATGACCTGCCGGATGTCTCGGATGCCGAGCCGACGCAACTGCGCCGGGTCGCCCTCGTTGCCGCGGACGATGTCCTGAATGTGCGGGAGGATCCCGGCATCACCGCCCCAATCATCGGGAAACTGCTCCCCGGTGTCGTGGTGGAGCGTGTCGGTCAAGAGGAACTCGTCGGCTCGACGAGATGGGTCCAGGTGGCCACCCCGGTGGGTGCGTTCTGGGTCAGTGACTGGTTCCTCGCCGACGCGGTCACATCAGCGGACTTCGGCGAGGATGCCCGGGTCGAGGCGCTGTTGGACGAGTTCGCCGCGATCGTGGCGACCGACGGCGACCTGCGTCCCGTGGCGTCACGGCGCGGGTTGTACGTGTCGCATCACTCCGATCCCGTTCGGTTCGCTTCGAAGGATCTTGCAACCATCCTGACCGACTCCACCGCCTACCACTGGCCTTCGAATGCCGTGGGCGCCGACGACATCGACGAGATCCCCGCCCGCACATTCGCGGCCGCCATTGCCGACAGCTTCGTGTCGGCCTACGACGACGCCGATACGGTGCGCACAGTGAACGAGCCGATCCTTGGCGGGAACGGCCGTCTTCCCGAGGATGCCATTCCGTTCGAGCTGGAGTCGTTCAACTACATCGGAGTCCACGATCGGGGCGACAATCCCGAATTCGACGGTCTCGACTGGGTCACGTGGTATGTCTCGATCGACTACGAAGACGGTGCCCCGGTCATTGTCGGCCTCACGGTCGACATGTGGGCGCCCTGAGTGGTGCTGGTGTAGTCGGAGTCCCCTCATGAACGAAGCAAGCAACAGGACCATCGTGGCCACGGCCGCGGTCCTCGCCGTTGGGGCAATCCTTCTCGGCGCAACCGCGCTGATCGGGAGCTCCGAGGAGATCAGCTACCCGGACACATTCGACTTTGACCCCGCTGAGTACGACCCGGGGACTGCGGTTGTCATCTCGAAGCGCATGGACGAAGGGTCGAAGTTCCTCGGGTTCGAGGTTCGGAGGGCCGGCTACGAGGTTGACGTCGCCTTCACAGTTCAAGGACAGGACTGCTACTTCGCCCTGGCCGATCGAGACCAGTGGCCGGTTGCCGACCCGGGTTGTGCCGGTCCGGAACGGGTAAGCGGGAGGGTGTCCGGCCTGGGAAGCACACCGGAGGGCGACAGCTACGTGGGTGTCACCGTTTCCGTGGGGGAGGAGTGTTACACCGCGATCGCATTGGGGATGGAGTGGCAGTCCGGATCTGGATCCTGCCCCTGATCGATTTGCGCCCCGAGATGTGCGGATTGTGCGGTGGCGGACCTATGTTTGGTCCCGCACCGATGTCAGGAGAAGCGCCTTGGCCGAAGTGGATGTGAGCGTACGGGTTCTCGAGCAGGTTGACGGTCCCGCCGCGGTTGCCGTCATCAACGCCGCCGCCGCTTGGTATGCCGAGTTCCTCCCGCCTGTGGAGGTGGAGGACCCCGAGATGACCGTGGCCGGCTGGGAGGAGGAAGCCCGGCGGATGACATGGTACGGGGCGTTCTCCGGCGGCGAGCTGGTCGGCGTGATGGGTCTCGAGTATGTCGACGATGTCGCCCTGTTTCGTCACGCGTACGTACTGCCTGCCTGGCAGCGGCAAGGGGTCGGCGCCAGGCTGCACGGCTATATCGAGCCGCAGATCACCGGGGTCGGCAAGATCATCATCGGTACCTATGAGGCGAACTATCAGGCTCGGGGGGCCCTCGAAAAGGGTGGGTACCGCCTGTCGGATGACTCCGCAGCGGTGCTCCGTCGCTACTACGACATTCCCGAGGACCGTCTCGTCTCATCGGTGACCTACGAGAAGGGTATCGAGGTCTAGAGGTGAGAATCGGTATGCGCCGCCGGCTGGTAGTGATCGCTGTGTCTGTCTTGCTGGCAGCTGCCTGCGGCGGGGACGACACGGCCCAAGAGGTGCCTGAGGGCACTGCGAGCCGGTCAACGACGGCAGCGCTTCGGGCCACGACCACAACGATCTCGACCACAACGATCTCGACCACAACGTCGTCGGCCCCGATCACGACGTCTTCGACCTCGACTACGACGACCACCACCACAACGACGCTACCCCCTAAGGGTCGGGTCGTGGTCACCGGAGTCGGCGACACCAACCTGGATCCCGACTACATCAAGACCTTCCGCACCGAGGGCTACGGCCATGCCTTCACCGGGCTGCAAGATATCTTCCTCGAGGACGACCTCACCGTCGTCAATCTCGAGTGCGCCGCCACCGCTACCGGGCGGGCCCTGGACAAGGCCTTCACGTTCAATTGCGATCTGGATGCTCTCCCGGTGCTCGTCGCAGCCGGCGTTGAGGTGGCGAATCTGGGCAACAATCACAGTGGCGACTTCGGCGAGGAGGCACTAGTCGAGACGCGCGCCAACGTCGCCGCCGCCGGTTTGGCTCCGGTCGGGGTCGGCGCCAACAGCGCCGAGGCGCATCAGCCGGCGCTGTTCGACGTCAACGGATGGCGTATTGCGGTGCTCGGCTTCGGGGGAGTGGTGCCCTGGGCCGATTGGATTGCCACCGCCGATGATCCCGGAATGGCCGATGGCGACGACATCGAATCGATGGTGGCTGCGGTCCGGGCCGCCGATGAGGTGGCCGACCTCGTGTTTGTTTCGATCCACTGGGGGGTAGAGCTCGACACCTTGCCTCGGCAAGAGGACATCGAGCGGGCCCACGCGATGATCGACGCCGGGGCCGACGGGATCTTCGGCCACCACCCGCACCGGCTCCAGCCACTCGATTTCTATGAGGGTCGGCCGATTGCCTGGAGCCTGGGCAACTTCGTGTGGCC
>CAMYIJ010000043.1:0-9133 GCA_947258375.1 uncultured Acidimicrobiaceae bacterium | reverse complement strand
AACTTCGTGTGGCCGCGGCTCTCAACCGCAGGGGCCACCACCGCCGTGGCTCAGTTCATAGTCGAACCGGACGGGTCGGTGACGGGATGTCTGATCCCGACCATCATCGAAAGCCACGGCCACCCGGTGATTCAGGTGGAATACGAGGGCCTGTGTACCTGGGAATGATCGAATTCGGGCAGCCACACGAACGTGGCTGCCCGAAATCGATCAGTGATAGTCCACCGGCTGACCAAGGTCATCCGGTGAGGGCCGGGAACTCAGGAAGAGTCCGCGTCGCCCTTCTCCCCACGGGTATCGCGACCAGCGAGCTTGTGCTCAGCGCAGGGACAATTGGGTACGGTGCAGCCGGCCGTCCGGCGGTGTTCCTTGCGGGGGTGCCCGCAATCCACACACCGTTGCCTTCCGCCGTCGACGATCCTGGCGGATGCGGCTTTCAGCGGGAGCGCTCCTTGGCGACGTTCACCGTGAGGTCACGGCCGTCGACGTTCTTGCCGTTGAGCGAGTTGATCGCCGCAGTGGCCTCTTCGGATGTTCCCATCTCGACGAAGCCGAAGCCGCGCGAGCGGCCGGTGTCTCGGTCGGTGATGACCTGAGCCTTCTTGACCTCGCCGTGTTCGGCGAAAAGCGACTCGAGGTCGGCAGTCGACGTGTTGAACGTGAGATTTCCCACGTAGAGATTGCTGGACATTGTGTTTGCTCCTTCAGAAGCGTCGAACCGTCGTCGGCTGACGCCCCGCCTGATCTGCGGGTTCAGGAGCCAACTAATGAGTGGCGACGGGAACTTGCATGTCCTGCGGATGCTTCACCAGACGGATTGGGAGGCGAAGCGGGCGTGTGCGCCTCGTGCGCACTTACACCTCACTGTAGTCCACAAACCTTCACAATCGTCCGTTCCGCTCGCAGAACACGAGTGTTCTGGGCGCGCCGCCGTGAGCGACGGCTTCCTCCGGAGCGCGGAGCGCTAGCTCGCTGCGGGGTCGCGGCCGCTCAGCGCGATGGCCTGATCCAGGGTGTCGGCACTGTCGGTCTCCACCGGCGGGCCGAAGAAATCCCCACCGCCTCCCTCGACGGCTTTGCTCACGACGTTCTTGACTGCCTCCGCGATATCGGGATCGGTCGAAAAGTCATGGCCCGTGGAGCGCGCCAGGTCCCAGGCATGGATGGTCAGTTCCATCAGCGTGATGCTTGCGGCATTCGCGGCGGGCATCTCGCCCCGGCCGAACTGTACGGTGCCGTCCATTGCCCCCGGCTCGGCCCATGCGGCGGCTGTGTCGGTGGCCATCGCGGAGAACTCTGCGACCCACTCCGGTGAGGCGGCGAAGTCGGGGGACTCTCCCTCCATTGCCGGCCCGCGCCGGGCCGCGTTGGCGGCGTACGGGAGAAAGCCCGTCAGATGGTTGGCCAACGCCCGCTGATCGAAGTCGGCACATGTGGTCGGGGCGTCGAAATCGACTTTGCCGATCTCGGCTACGAGATCGCTGGCTCGGGTAGCGGCTCGGCCGATCAGGTCTGGGAGGTTCATGTCAACTCCTGTGGTTGCGCGCTGTCCGCCGCCTGACGGACAAGACTATGTCGGTCGGAATCGAATCTGGTGGACTGTCGCACAATTAATCGCGGCGTCTCTGCGGCCCTCAGCGCCCCTGGCTAGCTCGGGACGTTCGGCCATCGGCTGGCGCGTGAGCGGTGTTTATCAGCAAGTCGACGCATCGCACTGATGCGCCTTCGTTGTGCGTCCTACCCAGATGACGCTGATGACTCGCAGACACGCGCCCGCTAATTGTGCGACAGACCACTAGACAGATACGTCCGGCTATCTCGGCGAGATTGGCGATAGGGTGCGGGCCGGGACGAGGAAGCGAGTCGCCGTGGCGGACGCCGAATACCGTGAGATCGCCGAGCGGGTGCTGCCCGGGGGTGCCCTGGGCACTCGCCTCAATCCGGAGGGCCTGCGGCCGACGATCGCCTCGGCGTCGGGCTCGCGTATCACCGATGTCGCCGGCACCGAGTGGATTGATTACGTGTGCGGTGCCGGTGCCCTGATCCTGGGCCACCAGCATCCCGCGGTCGTAGCCGCGGTACAGCGGCAGGCGTCCCGGAGCCTGCATCAGTACGGCGGACTCAGTGATGTGTCCATCGAACTGGCATCAGAGCTGATCGACGCCGTGCCGGGTGCCGAACGAATGGTGTTTGCCGCTACCGGCTCCGAGGCAACCGCATATGCAATGCGGATGGCGCGCGCCGCCACCGGGCGTCCGAAGATCCTGAAGCTGGAGGGTGGATTCCACGGCAACCACGACTATGCCGGCATCGCAGTGGCGCCACCGGAGCCCAGTCCATACCCGAGGGGGATGCCGTTCACGGCCGGCATCCCCGATCCGGTTGCCGACACAGTCCTCGTGGCCCCGTACAACGATCTCGAGAAGCTCAGCGCCATCGCCCATGAGCACGCCGCCGATCTGGCAGGCATCATCGTCGAACCGGTGCAGCGAATCATCCGGCCCCGGCCGGGCTTCCTCGAAGGGGTTCGTGAGTTGGCCGATGAGCTTGGTGCCGTTCTGATCTTCGATGAGGTCGTCACGGGGTTCCGGCTCGCCTACGGCGGGGCGCAGGAGTACTACGGCGTCCGCGCCGACTTGGCCGCGTTTGGCAAGATCATCGGCGCCGGCGGCCCGATTGCCGCGGTGATCGGCAAGGCGGCTCTCATCGATCAGGCCCACCCCGGTCGGATCGGCACTCCCGGCTACGTGTACGTCTCCGGCACGCTGCACGGCAACCCCTTGGCCGCGGCCGCCAGCCTGGCGACGCTCGCCGAACTCCGAAAGCCTGGCTTCTATGAGGCTCTGGCCCGCCGCACGGCCGACCTGGCCGCCGGCATCACCCGCGAACTGGAGACGCAAGAGCGGCCTGCCATTGTCGAGGCCGTCGGGTCGCTGTGGCAGATTCTCCACATCGCAGAGCCACCAATTCGCTACACGGATCTGCTCGCCTCCGACCAGGCTGCGAACCTGGAGTTTGATGTTGAGCTGCTGCGCCGCGGCATCAATGTGATTCCCGGCTTGCGGCGATTCGTGTCGGCGGCGCACACGGATGAAGATTTTGCCCAGACGATCAAGGCCGTGGCCGCGGCGTGCCGAACGATGAAAGGACCGCAATGACAACAGAGCGCTACGAGCGGGGTCTTGCCGCCCGCAAGGCAGTCCTCGGCGACGAATACGTCGAACGAGCCATAGCGGAAGCCGACGACTTCAATCGGGACTTCCAGGACCTCCTCACCGAATTCGCCTGGGGTACCACCTGGGCCAACGACACGCTCTCGTATCGGGACCGTTCGCTTGTCAACCTGGGCATGATCGCCGGTCTCAACCGGATGGAGGAGTTCGAGCTCCACTTCCGGGCGGCGATCCGCAACGGGCTCACCAAGCCGGAACTCGAGACGATCCTGCACCAGATAGCCATATACGTCGGTATGCCGGCCGGCGTATCGTGCTTCCGTGTAGCCAACAGAGTGTTCGCCGAGCTCGATAGCGAACCGAGCTCATGAGCGACGATGTGGCTGCGGTTCGAGGGTCGCTGGAGAGCCTGCTGAGCAGTATCCAGCGCGCCGACGTTCCTTCATATCGTCGACTCGTGAGCGACACACTCACATGTTTTGAGCCGGAAACACAGGGCAATCGTGTCGACGGCGTCGAGTTCCACATCTTCCAGACCGAAGGCCAGGAGATCCCCGGGAGGTTCCATCTGGAGCTGGTGGACCCGGTCATCCGGGTCTACGGCGACGCCGCCTATGCGAGCTACACGCTCCTGGTGTCCCGGGACGACGCCGGTACCGTCACGAATACCGCGATGAACGAGACCCGTGTGTTCGCCAGGGAGCACGGCGACTGGAAGATGGTCCACTTCCACCGTTCGCGGCCTGGATCGATGTGATGGCTGTGCGGGACGAGATGCGAGCAGTAGTGCTCACGGGTCACGGCGGGTTGGACAGGCTCGAGTACCGCGAGGACGTCCCGACTCCAGAGCCGGCGCCCGGCGAAGTCCTGGTCGAGGTGGCGGCCTGCGGGATGAACAACACGGACATCAACACCAGGATCGGCTGGTACTCCAAGTCAGTCACCGGGGCGACGGGCGAACCGGCGGCCGATGCGGATGAGGATGGATCGTGGGGTGGCGGGTTGGTCTTCCCGAGGATCCAGGGAGCGGATCCGTCCGGCCGGATCGTGGCCGTCGGCGACGGGGTGCCCGCGGAGCGCATCGGGGAACGTGTGCTGGTCGATGCGTGGGTCCGCGACCCGGGCGGCGACCTCGCCAAGGCTCGCTATCTCGGCTCCGAGCTGGACGGTGGGTTCGCCGAGTACATCGCCGTTCCCGCGCACAACGCTCACCACCTGGCCACAGACCTCAGCGATGTCGAGCTGGCGAGCTTTCCTTGTTCATACGCGACCGCCGAGCACATGCTCCATCGGGCAAAGGTCGGAGCGGGGAAGTGGGTGCTCGTCACCGGAGCGTCGGGTGGCGTCGGCGGTGGCCTGATCCAGCTCGCCAAACGCCGCGGGGCGCAGGTGGTGGCGATCACCAGCGCCGGCAAGATCGCGGCGGTGGAAGCGATCGGTGCCGATGTCGTGCTCGACCGGGGCGCCGGAGCGCTCGCCGACGCCGTGCTCGATGCCACCGGCGGAGTCGATGTGTTCGCCGACGTGGTGGGCGGCGACGCGTTTGCCCCCCTTCTCGAAACAGTGCGCCGCGGCGGCCACTACACAACGGCGGGAGCCATCGCCGGCCCAATAGTGCCGCTCGACCTGCGCACCCTCTACCTCAACGACCTCACCCTGCACGGAGCCACCGTCCTCCCTCCTGAGGTGTTCGCCAACCTGGTCGGGTACATCGAAGGTGGCGAGATCAAGCCGCTCGTTGCCGGGACTTTTCCTCTCGCGGACATGCGCCGCGCCCAGGAGGCGTTCGTTGCCAAGGACCACGTTGGATCCTTTGTCATTGAGGTGCAGCAGTAGCGGTCACCAGACCGAATCCGACTTCAACTGCGCGGCCGCAGTTTGTGAGCTGCCAGCGCGTCGTAGTGAGGCTTGCACAGGGCGTACATCTTCTGCAGGAACTCGACGTCTTCGATTCTGGCCCGGTATTCGGTGCTCTGGCGCTGCAGGCCCGTGCTCGATTGCAGGCTGTCGTGCCAGGGGCCGCCGTACCAGCGAACTTCGTCTCGCTTGCCTTGCTCCCACTCGAGCGATGCCGGGATGAATTCGATACCGACCGCTTCACAGTAGGACCGGACCATGGCGGCAGGGTCGGCGAGGAGATCATCGGAGTCGATGACAGGTGGGATCTCGTCGTAGCGTTGTGCAACGAGGTCGAACATGCGGTGCAGGTCCTCGAAGGCGGCCTCGTCCATGGTGAAATCGTCCCATTGGTTGTACATCGACGCCAGCACTTTGGCCGGGTCGCGGATCAGGAACGTGTGTTGGAACTGGTCGAGGAAGTCACCATCGGCGATGTGCATTATGTAGTTCGGGAAGTCTTTCGAGAAGACCCGCCCCGAGGCGCGCGCGGCTTTGATCTCGCGCCAGGTGGAGGCGTAGGTCCGACCCGGATCCGTCGGGTTCTCGTCGGGCCGGGTGGTGCGGCGGTCATCGCCGCTGTAGTACGCCGGGGCGAACGGTTCGTGGAGGCACACGAAGTCGCCCCGCGTTCGCATCATCCACTCGAACGCGGTCGACGTGGAGCGCGGCGTCGCCCAGAGGATCAGGATTCGATTATCCACGCGTGCCGTCGAGCCTAGAGCCGAATCCATGCGTCGTGACTAGACCAGCGTGGGTGATGTACGAACCTGAATCGTCCGGGGCCGGCGAGATCGGTTACGTTTGGATTGCCGGATACCGGGATTGTGAGAAGAGGAGTTTGACGATGGATCGTGAGCCGCGCCGTATGCAATGGGGAGGCCTGTTTGTCGGATTGATGGCGGGGATCCTCCTCGTGTCGGCGGTTCCGGTGATAGCCGACATCGGCGATCCGGTTCTCCAGGGGACCGTCAACGTTGCCGAGAAGCGCACCACGTTGAGCGGCGCCGACGGAGGTGACGCCATGCTGCTTGTCACCAACAAGGCCCCACGCGGATCCGGAATCGAGGTTCGGGTTGAGCCGGGCCGCCCGCCGTTTGTTGTCAACTCCACGGCGCGTGTCAGGAAGCTCAACGCCGATCGTCTGGACGGCAAGAGCATCAAGGCCTTCATGCTGAAGGCGGCATACGACAAGGATCGGGACCGGATCGTCGACAACGCCGAGAGGCTCAACGGCCTCGACTCGACTGCTTTCATGACCACGACCGGTGCCTGGAGCTGTCCCGGGAACTCGTGGGTACCCGCCTCGGCCCTCAGTGACTACCGGACTTCAGGCCCTCTCATGTCGGTCGGCATCGGTTCGGCGAGCGCCTTCTTCCGCTGTGCCGTTGCGCTGCCCCATGGCGTCGCCGTCGGCTCGGTGGCATTTACGGTGCAGGACTCGAGCCCGGGGGCGGGGGTCGAATGTGCGTTGTACCGCACCGGCTTGACCACGGGCATCGGTACGACCAGCCAGCTGGCGGCGGATCTCGTCACCTCCGGTGCCCCCGGAGCGACGGTCCTCGCCACGGACCAGATCTCGTTTGCCGTTGTCGACAACACAAGATACGCCTACTACGCCGGTTGCACGGTTGTCGAGGATGGTTGGGACACCGGTATCTACGGCATCACGATCTCGTACACAGCTCCGTAGCGCTCGATGGCGGCGCGCATTACAACCCGCGAGGTTGTTGACACTCTTGCGCTGGCGGCTCGATTACGCAGCCGCCCCATCAGCTGAAGCCTGGCGGCAGCTGCTGCGCGTTGTCTGAGACGGCGCAGCCGAGCCGATTGCCGGTTATCTCTCGGTCAGGGTCGCTCGATAATGTGCAAGGTGCGCGTCGTTCTGGGCGGGCGCGGAATGCCATGCAACGATGCGTGGGGGGCCGTCCCCAGCTCGCCTTGCACATTTGATTTCAAGGTTGCAGGGACCAGTCCGGGAGGCGATCCTGGGCATGGTTCTCGGTGAGGGGTATGACATTGGAGCCGTTGGAGTCCATCGCACAAAGCTCCCAGTCCCCGTCTCGATCGGACACGAAGGCGATACGGGTTCCGTCCGGGGACCAGGCGGGCCCAAAGTCGTCGCTGGGGTGATCGGTGAGTCGGGTGAGATTGGAGCCATCGGCGTCGATCAGGTAGATCTCGTTGTTGCCGTCCCGAGCGGAGAAGAACGCCATCTTGGTTCCGTCCGGGGACCAGGCGGGCCCAAAGTCGTCGCTTGGGTGATCGGTGAGTTGGGTGAGATTGGAGCCATCGGCGTCCATGACCCAGATCTCAAAATCCCCGTTCCGGTCCGAAGAGAAGGCGATGCGGGTTGCGTCCGGGGACCAGGCCGGGGTGATATCGACGGCGGGATGGTTGGTGAGTCGGGTGGGGTTGGAGCCGTCGGCGTTGATGACGTAGATCTCGATGTTGTCGTCTCGATCCGTGTGAAAAGCGACTTGCGCACCGTCCGGGGACCAGGCTGGGGCAAAATCGTCGCGGGGATGGTCGGTGAGTTGGGTGACCCCCGTCCCGTCGGCGTTCATCACGTACAAATCGCCATCGACTCCCGCCCGGTTCGACGAGAAGACGATGCGAGTGGCGTCGGGCGACCAGGCCGCTCCCGCGTCCCAGGCGCGGTTCTCAGTGAGCGGAATCACATGGGAACCATCGGAGTCCATCACATAGAGGTCCCAGTCGCCGTCGCGATCCGAGCCGAAGACGATGCGACCGGGATCCGGCGGTGGCGTTGACGTAGTTGTGGAACTCGGCCGGGTTGTAGCGGTCGTTGCTACCGAGATGAACGTCGTCTGACCCTGCTCCACGTCGGCCATTGGAGGGGCGTCCTCGCCGCAGGAGACGATCACGATCGCTGCTACTGCTGCAAAGCTCATGCTCCGGAGCAGAGCCACGTCGCTGAGGCGCCACGCGCATCTCACTGGGACCTGCCTAGATGATGCGCATCGTGTCCATGGACGATGCGTCGGTGACCTACTTCCACGATATCAATTGGTTGCGGTGGTGGGGGAGCTTTTCGATCCGTCAGTTGTCGGCGGTGAGGGTGCGAACCGACGAGTTGTCCTCGTCGCTGCGTCGCTCGATGCTGCCGGCGTTGCTTTGGTGTGTGCTGGTCGTCGCGTAGCCGTCACTCCCAGCGGAAGAGTCGAGCAGCGACCGCGGTGCAGATCACGAGGACTCCGACGAGGACGCTTGTCTCGAACATGAGAGATCCCCACGGTTCGCCGAACCAGAGTCCACGCAGAAGGCGTACCACGTAGGTCAACGGTAGGAAGTCCGAGATGGTGTGAATCGACTCCGGCATAACCTCGAGTGGGATCGTCGCACCTGATAGGAAGATCATTGGGTACAGGGTGACCATGGCGATGATCTGCGCCGTGCGGGCGGTTGGCGCCAATCCGGCGATCAGATAGCCCACGGCGAACATGGCGGCGCCGGACAAGATGATGGCCAGGACCACGCTCCCGGCCTGGCCCTCGAACCGGACCCGATACAGGCCCCACCCCACGACCACCACGGTGGCCATTCCTGCCAGCACCATGATGAGGTTGGCGGTCACGTCTGCTGCGATGTATAGCACCGGGCGCATGGGAGTTGCTTGGAAACGTCTCAGGATGCCTGCTTCCCGGTAGCTGCTGGTGGTGATGGCCACTCCTAGAAGCCCAACCGTTCCGAGTATCAGCGCCGTGTAGGCGGACATCGAAATGTCCATGGAGCCGTACCCGTCGAACATATCGTCTGGTTCATTCCCGTAGATCATCCCGAAGACGACAACCAACATCACCGGGAAGGCCACTGTGAAGAACGCCGCGGCTGGTTCTCTGGCGAACAACCTGAGGTTCATGTTCACGAGCGATCCGAATGAGTGAAGCGCAACGGAGCTGCCGCGATGGATCACCGTCGTGTTTCCCGCCTCTGCGTGACGTTTCATTGCCTGATCTCCTTGCCGGTCAGCGACAAGAACACATCTTCCAGGTCCGGTTCCTCTGTTCGAAAACCGGTGAAGGCGATCTCGGCGTCTTCGA
>CAMYIJ010000042.1 GCA_947258375.1 uncultured Acidimicrobiaceae bacterium | reverse complement strand
GCTGGCCCCCGACATCGTTGTTGCGTCTCAGGTCTATCACTGGGAGGTCATCCTTCGAGAAATCATCTCGAATATCGAGAACGGCACCCTCGGGGGTGAGATCTACTCGATCGACCTGGCCAACGGTGGCGAGGTCATCGAATACAACGAAGCCTATGCGCTTCCGGATGATGTGAGGCAAATCGCCGAGGACACGATCGCAGGCATCATTGACGGATCGATCAGTACCGGCGGATAGGAAGACGAACGTGGAGTTGAGGTCGATCGTGCGACTACGCACTTCGTATCACGTACTACGTACTTCGTATTACGTACCACGTATTGCGACATCGGCTCCTGTCGCGAGCAGCGATGGGTGGGAGCTTGGGTTCCCGCTCATCGCTGCTGATCCGAGGACTAGGGCATGACCAACGCACCAATGCTCGAGATGCGCGGAATCACCAAACGGTTCCCCGGCGTACTCGCCAACGACCGCGTCGACTTCGATGTGTACCCCGGTGAGATCCACACGCTGCTCGGCGAGAACGGCGCCGGAAAGTCGACGCTGATGAAGGTCCTTTACGGGCTCTATCAGCAGGATGAGGGCGAGGTCCTCATCCGGGGAGAGCACGTCGACCTGAAGGAACCGGCCAATGCGATCGAGCATCGCATCGGCATGATCCACCAGCACTTCATGCTGGTACCCACGCTGACGGTCGC
Organism: uncultured Acidimicrobiaceae bacterium; assembly: GCA_947258375.1. Lineage (GTDB taxonomy): Bacteria > Actinomycetota > Acidimicrobiia > Spongiisociales > UBA5794 > JAHEJX01. The sequence goes on along the minus strand of CAMYIJ010000042.1, from coordinate 28,601 downwards.
CGAGAACGTCGCCCTGGGTCTGGCACCCGCGACGAAGATCAACCCCGATCTGGCCGCGGTGAGTGCCCGCATGGTCCAACTCGCCGAGGCGTACGGGCTCCACGTCGATCCGCACGCGTATGTGTGGCAGCTGGCCGTCGGCGAGCGACAGCGAGTGGAGATCATCAAAGCGCTATATCGAGACGCCGAACTGCTCGTCCTCGACGAACCGACCGCCGTACTGACGCCTCAAGAGGTCGATGACCTCTTCGTGACGCTGCGCCAGATGTCGGCCGACGGCAAAGGCCTCATCTTCATATCCCACAAACTGCACGAGGTCATGGCGCTCAGCGATCGGATAACCGTCCTGCGCCATGGCCGAGTCACCGGAGCCACCGTGCCGGCCGAGACGAGCCGCGGCGACCTCGCCAACATGATGGTCGGCCGCGAGGTCCGGCTCGCCCCGGACCGCCCGGACGTGGAGATCGGCGACGTCCGCCTGTCGATTCGGGATCTCCGTGTGGTCGGCGATCGAGGGACCAACGCCGTCGACGGGCTCGAGCTCGAAGTTCACGCAGGTGAGATCCTCGGCATCGCCGGCGTCTCCGGCAACGGCCAGCGCGAGTTTGCCGAGGCGGTTGTCGGGCTGCGACCGGCGGCCGCCGGCACAGTCGAGATCGAGGGCAAGGACATCGGTACCGACCCACCGGCGGCGGTGCGGGCTGCCGGCGTCGGATACGTTCCCGAGGAACGAATGCGTGACGGTGCCATCGGTGACTTCACGGTTGAGGAGAACTTCATACTCACCAACCACGATTCCGCCGAGATGTCCCATCGTGGCTTTCTCCAGTTCGATTCCATAAAGGAACACTGCGAGGAGCTGGTCTCGGCTTACGACGTCAAGACGCCGAGCCTCGACACCCCGACCCACAACCTGTCGGGCGGCAACATCCAGAAGCTGATTCTGGCCCGGGAGCTGTCGGCGAACCCGCGGGTCCTGATTGCGGCTCAACCCACCCGGGGGGTCGACATCGGAGCCGCCGAGTACATCCACTCCCGGCTGGTAGAAGCCCGCGGCTCCGGCACGGCGATCGTCGTCATCTCCGAGGATCTGGACGAGGTCCTGGCGCTCAGCGACCGCGTTGCCGTCATGTTCGAAGGCACGATCGTCGGCACGGTGGACCCGGCTGAAGCCACCCGAGAAGAGATCGGGCTGATGATGGCGGGAGTTGTCGACGCGGGTTGAGGGGCAGATGGTCTGCAGAATAAGGGGCGAAGGCGATGACTGATGCGAGACAACCCGCCGACTACAGCTGGCGCGACTACGAGATCCCCGGCGGCAACGTTCCGGTTTCGCTGGTTCGTTTGGCAGTCGACCGCGACACCTTTGTCTCCCAGTCCCTGGTTCGTTTCCCGCCGGGCTGGGCGAGACGCGACTCGGGCTGGTATACCGTCGACGAGGAGTTCCTCGTTCTCGAGGGTGAGCTGCACATGAGTGGGACTACCTATCGGTCCGGCGACTATGCCCTGATCCCTGCCGGTTATCTGCGCTTCGCTTCGACGACACCGGAGGGGTGTCTGGTGCTCGCCTGGTTCGGCGGCAAGGCTGAGTGGTCCATGGGCACCCGGCACGGGCCCCGCTACGCCGACAGGCTGGTGCATGTCAGATGGGAGGGCTTGCCGGATGAGAGGGGCCCCGCCGGTACGGGCCGGCAGTTGCGGCAGGAAGGCAACCTGTCTTCGTGGATCATCACCGGCGAACTCGCAATCGAGGCACCAGTGGCTACCGACCTGTTCTCGATTCCCGACCACACATGGGCGCAGACACCCGCCGGTGACGTTCTGCCGGTGATGTCATCCCCCATCTTCGCCCGCCTCCACACTCCGTAACCGCGACAGGTCTCCTCCCCCGTTGCACGCCGCTTTGGGCGGGCAACGTCTGGGGGAGGTGCCCGAGGAACGAGGGCGGAGGGGGAAGCTAAGTCGCGGGGGGACAGCTGCCGCGCGTATGCGGACGCGCCGGACGCTGGTCCCGCGCCTCTGCAGCCCCCCTCCCCCTCCTACGTCGGGGACTCCCCCCAAACGTTGCCCGCCGAAGACGGCGTCCAACGGGGGGAGAGACAATCATGTCTCCTCCCCTCGCGAGCGCAGCGAGTGCTGGGGGAGGTGCCGAGCGCCAGCGAGGCGGAGGGGGCAGCAGAGTCGCGGCGGACAGCTATCCGCGCGTACGCCGACGCGTCAGACGCTGGTCGCGCGCCTCTGCTGCCCCCCACCCGGCCTGGCGGCCGGACTCCCCCCAAACGTTGCCCGCCGAAGCCGGCGTGCAACGGGGGGGAGACACATTCAACTCACAAGGAACCCGAAGGGTTCCCGGGATCCAGACGGTGGTCGGGGTCCCAGACGGGCTCGGGGTGGCGGCGCTTCTCGAGGAGGTGGCGGGTCGCGCCGTAGCCTCCGGCCAGAACGGCGGCGGCAATGACCCACTCCCAGGGGAGGTCGGCGTCTGTGGCGGGAGCAGTCCCGGGCACCCGCGCCCGCTCCGGGCGGAACTCGTTCAGAGCTTCATCCCAGCGGGTCGTCGCCGAACAGCGGGCATCGGCCAGGGGCGACGGGCTCCCGGTTGCAAACACCAGGTATCTCACGCCTTCGGTGTAGGCGCGGCCGGGTTCGGGCACAATCTCGATCTCCTCAGGCAGGTCGGGACCCCGCCAGATCTCATCGATCTCGAATTGAGCTGTCGTGCCGTCCCAGTCGGTGACGGTGCCGAGTAGGACGATGGAGAAGAACCGCACCCGATCGGCAACGGTATCAGGGTCCTCGCAGTCGGTGTCAGGGACGGACGCGCCGCCACAAGCTGCCAAGACCAACCCGAGAGCCAAGACACCACGCCATCTCATATCAGCCAAACTACCCGGCCGCCCAGCCCGGTTCCCGTCGCGCCCCACCCCCTTCCCCGGAGTTGCGTAGCAACTCCAAAGGAACCCGCAGGGTTCCCGGGTTGCCGGGAACCAAGAGGGCTCCCTGTGGCGTCACAGCACTGGATAAGCCAGACGATCGCAACCAAAGGATCTCTCATGCGTCGCACGACTCTCGCCATCACCGCGCTGATGCTGGCACTCACATCGTGCTCCTCGGCAACTTTCACGATGTCGACCACGTCGAAGCCGCCGGGAGGCCTGATCGCCACCGGTGGCGGTGGCGTCGGAGGTCCCGGAGCGGCCGTGAATCTCGTTTCGGGAGCCCTGGTCCGCTTCAACGCCTGTGACGACTTCCTGAGTCATGTGAAGGCTGAGGCAGTGGAAAGGGTCGGGCCGTACGGCCTCGATTGGCACTACGGCCCTCTATGGGGAGGCGACCGGCTCTTCGCCGCCGACATGACGATGGCCCCCATGACCACGGCCCCGGCGGTGCTCGAAGCGGCCGCGGACGCCGGCGGCTCGGACGGGTTCTCCACGACCAACAACCAGGAGTCCGGTGTCGATGAGGCCGACATGGTGAAGACCGACGGCGAACGTATCGTGACGATCACCAACAACTACCTCTCGGTGATCGATGTCACCGGCCGCAAGCCGGAACTTACCGGCTCGATGACCCTCTCCCCCGAGCTGTCCGTGCGCGACATGTTCCTGCATGGCGACACGGTCATCCTGCTCGGCAACACGTGGGGGCCCATGCCGTACGTCGATATCGGATTCGGTGTCGATGAGGTAGGGATGGCCGTTGAGGGCTATTACGGCGGCGGTTCACCCATCGTCACCTTGACCGAAGTGGACATCTCCGACGAGCCGGCAGTCGTCACCACCCTGCAGCTCGACGGCGGCTACATCAGCTCCCGGATGATCGACGGCGTTGCCCGGGTAGCGATCACCGGAGGACCCACCGGTTTTGTGTGGTCGTACCCCGAGGGCAACGGATTGCGCGCCGAACGGGCCGCGATCGCGGCCAACAAGGAGATCATCGAGCAGTCGACAATCGAGAACTGGGTCCCCTACTTCATCCTGAGCGATGCCGACGGCAACGTCGTCGACGAAGGCCCTGCCATCGCCTGTGACCGGGCCCACCACCCCACGGAGTTCGCAGGCTTCAACATGCTCTCGATCCTCACCTTCGATCTGGACAAGGGCCTCGAGATCGTCGATAGCACCGGCGTCCTCGCAACCGGCGAGACGGTCTACGCCTCCACCAATTCCATCTATGTGGCCACCAACGGCTGGTTCGACGTGGCCGTCCTCGAGGGCGACGCCATCGACATCGAGCGTGAATTCGATGGCGCCCGCACCCAGATCCATCAGTTCGACATGTCCGGCGTGTCCACCGACTACGTGGCCACCGGGTCGGTTCCCGGTTACCTGCTCAACCAGTTCGCCATGTCAGAGCACAACGGCGACCTCCGAGTCGCGTCCACCACCTCACCGAATTGGTGGGGTCGCAGCGGCACGACTCAGGAATCGGTCGTCAGTGTGCTGCGACCGGACGACGGCGAGCTCGAGCTGATCGGCCAGGTCGGCGGACTCGGCAGGGATGAGCAGATCTACTCGGTGCGCTTCCTCGGAGACGTCGGCTACGTCGTGACGTTCCGCCAGACGGATCCATTCTTCACCATTGACCTCAGCGATCCCACCGATCCGGTCGTTCGCGGCGAGCTGAAGATCCCGGGCTACTCGGCATACCTGCACCCGGTTTCCGACACCCTCGTGATCGGCATCGGCCAGGACGCCACCGACACCGGCGGCATCCTCGGCAGCCAGGTCTCGCTATTCGATGTGAGCGATCTCGACAACCCGGAGCGAATCGCCAAACTCACCCTCGGCCGCGACAGCAACTCGACGGCCGAATACGACCACAGAGCCTTCTTGTTGTGGGAGGACACGATTGTGCTCCCGATTACCGAATACGGCTGGCGCGATGGGAAGGACAACTTCCATACCGGAGCGGTTGCGATCGAGATAGACGACGGAGAGCTGATCGAGATCGCGCTTATCACTCACCCTCGCGGAGATGACCCGCACATGGGCTGGAACTCACAGATCCTGCGTTCGCTCGTGATCGACGACAGCCTGTACACCGTCTCCAACGAGGGTGTCCTCCAGAGCGATTGGTTCGATTTCGACGACCTGGCGTGGCTCGGATTCGACATCCGGTAGACGAATGCCAAAAGGCCCTTCTCGCAACTTGGGAAAAGGCGCATAATCGACCAAAGTGATACCTGTCCGACGAGTCCGGGGGTTCCTCAACACATGCCACGTCAAGGTCTGAACCGCCGTAAAGTGCTCGAAGCAGCACTGCGGGTAGTCGATGAGGAGGGGCTCGGGGAGTTGACCATGCGCCGGTTGGCGCAGGTGCTCGGCGTTGAGGCTCCGTCTCTCTACAAGCACATCACGGCAAAGGATGACATCCTCGACGGCATCGCCGGCCTCGTCTACGAGGAGATCGACTTCGGTGATGCCTCCGGTTCGTTCTCCGAGAGAGTTCACTCGTACGCCAGCTCGTGCCGTCGCGCCCTGCTGCGCCACCCCAATGCGGTCCCGATCATGGCGACGCGGCCGGTCACGGGCAAGAACACCATGGCGCTGGCGGAGACCGTCATCGAGCAGATGCACAGCCTCGGGTTCTGCACCGAGGTCGGGCGGCGAATCCTCAACGTCTCCTATGGCTTCATCGTCGGCCACGCCCTCGCCGAAGTGGGCTCCGGTCCCCGCTCGATGGCGGAGATCAGGGAGACGCGGCGCAGCTTCGAGTGCGTCGTATCCGAGGATGTCGCCCGGACGGTGGCATTTGATCCTGTTGACCACGATGCCGAATTCGAACTCGGAATTGATCTGATCATTGCAGGCATCGAGCAGAGAGCCGCCGACCTGCGCGCGGAGCGTTTGGTTTCTACCGGCCAGCTTGGGCCAGCATCCGCAGCCCAGTCGCCACTAGGTCAACCGTAGTCAGCTGCGGGATTTCCGAGAGCGGGAACCACCTGGACTCCGCCACACTTCCGTCCACCTCGGTGACATGAGGGTCGCCGGCCGCCACGACCTCATAGATGATCCGCAGCCCGTGGAATCCGATCCGCTTGCCGTTGCGGTTCCTCTCGAGGCGAAGCGAGTCGATGCCGAGCAGCGTCCGTATCTCGCCTTTTAGGCCCGTCTCCTCGAAGAGCTCGCGGTGCATCGCCTCCTGAGGCGCCTCTCCCCAGTCCAGCCCGCCGCCGGGCAGAGTCCAGCTACCGGCTCCGGGATAGCCGGCGGCGATCCGGGCCAGCAGGATCGAGTCGTCGACGACGATCAACCCATAGGCGGAAATCCGCTGCCTGCGCTCTGCCAGCTCGCCCGTCAACGCCGCTCCCATCTCCGACCTCTTCGACAATAAGGGCGCTCACCCCGTGGCCCAAAACGACCGATAGCCGACTCATACGGAACAAGGACATGAGCGTATGGAGTTGCGCGAACCATGAGAAGACCGGCGTTCGGAGTGTTCGAAGGCGGCGGTATCAAGGGAATTGCCCTGGCAGGGGCCGCCGCGGCAGTGCTCGACGCCGGGTATAGGTTTGAGCGCGTCGCCGGGACGTCGGCCGGTGCCCTCACCGCGTCGCTGATCGCCGCCGACTACACCGCCGACGAGCTCCGCCAACAGGTTGCTCGAATCGACTGGCCATCGCTGCTCGATGGTGTTCCGGGACTGAACATCCCGCTGCTCGGCAAACATGTCGCGTTTCTCCGCAAAGGTGGCCTCTACCGAGGTGCCCGGCTACAGCGAGTGTGGGGCCACCTACTCGCAGCCAAAGGGGTGTCGACGTTTGGCGACCTCGATCCCGGGAGACTCCGCATGGTCGCGGTCGACCTCTCCCACGAACGCGGCGTGGTGCTTCCCGACGGCCTCGAAGAGTACGGGATCGACGCGGCCCGGTTTCCGATCGCCCGCGCGGTCCGCATGTCGTCGGCCGTTCCATTCATCTTCAAGCCGGTCGAGTTGCAGAACCGCTTCACCGGCGACATCAGCCTGATGGCCGACGGTTCTCTCGGATCCAAGTTCCCGGTCGAACTGGTCGATCAGCGCAGCGACGCACCGGTCTTCGGCTTCCGGTCCGTTGATGTCGAGGACATCCATCGCCACAACGAGATCCGCGGTCCGGCGAGCTTGGCCGCGGCCGTCATGACAACGGGCATGTCCGCCCGCGAGACCCTGCCGCGGGGTCGATTCGAGTCGGTCCACCAGATCCTGGTTCCGACACGGCGCGACTCGCTCGACTTCAACCTCAGCAGCAAGCAGGCACTGGCGATGTTCGACGAAGGATACGCCGGCGGCGCACGATTCCTCGCCAAGAGTGCCATGGCTCCCTCCCATACGCCCTGAGCAAGGGCGGGCCCGGGTGGGGCGGATTCGACCCGGCGGTATCTAGTCATTCAGGCCCAACGGCACGAGTAAGTCAACTTTGCGCGGGTTTTCGTCGACAATGGTCCAGTGACAGATATCGGGCCTGAATTCCCTCAGGTGCTTGCTGCCGCGCAGGAAGGCGCTCCCTGGGCGTGGGCTGCGTTGTACCACAGCGTTGCGCCACAGCTTGCAGGGTTCGCCCGTGCCCGCGGCGCCCCCGAGCCCGAGGATGTGGTCGGAGAGGTCTTCCATGATGTGGCCCGCAATATCCACGGATTCGAAGGGACCGAGGCGAACTTCCGGAGCTGGGTCTTCACAATCGCCCACAATCGGCTCGTCGACCAGTGGCGCAAGGCTGCCAGAGGCCGAGATGGCCCAATGCCAACCCCCGATGACGCCACGTCGGCAGAGGCAGAGGCGGTCGCAGCCGCCATGGATGGACCGGTCTTCGCCGCCCTCGACGAGCTCACGGAGGCACAGCAGGCGGTCATGTTGCTGCGGACGGTCGCGGACCTATCGCTCGACCAGGTGGCCGATGTCATGGGCACCAATCGAAACGCGGTCAAGGCCGTACAGCATCGGGCCGTCACCCGCCTCAGAAAAATCCTCCAGGAACCCGTAACCAATTGACACGACACAGCGGTTACATCAATGGTATGAGAAGCAGGCGACATCCGAATCCGGCGCAGATCGATGCAGCCCTCGAGGGCTCAGCGGTCGCGCCCGGCCTCGAATCGGTGAGCAACTGGGCGACCGATGTCCGCAGGCAATCCGCGACCGAAGTCGCCATCGACACCGCTGCTGCCCACATCTCGGCGGCGGCCCAGACTGCCGCGGCCGCCAACCCGGGTGGAGCCGGGTACACCGCACTGAAGCCATCCCGCCTCGAACGCATCCGCCGGCGCCTGGTGTTTGGCTCGCTCCTCTCCGGCATCGGCGCCAAGGTATTCGCCGCCTCCGTCGCATTGGCCACTGCCACGGGTGGAGTGGCCGCCACGGGCTCGCTGCCCGACGCGGTTCAGGATCCGATTGCCACCGTATACAACTCGGTTGGCTTCGACTTCCCGACATCGCATGACGGCGACGAGTGTGACCACGATGCGGCCGACTGTGACGACGACGCTGGTGATCAGGAAGCTCCGAGTGGTGGCAACGACGACGACCCGGGCGACACGGGGAGCGACGGGGACACCGACGACGCTGACGATACGGACGACGACGCAGACGACGACTCGGACGACGACTCGGACGACGACGACTCGGACGACGACGGCGACGCCGACGAGAAGAAGGACTCCGACGATAAACCCGGAAAGGGTCTCGGGCGAGATAAGGACAAGGAGCACCCGGGCGGCGGCGACGACAACCAGGGCGACGATGACGACGATCAAGATGACGACGACGACCCCGACGACGATGACAACGATGACGACGACGACCCGGACGACGATGACAACGATGACGACGGCCAGGGCGATCAAGGCGGAGGAGACGAGGAATGACGTTGAGGCTCGGCGCTGCACCAGAATCGCGCCACATTGAACGCCGGAGGAAGCCATTCCCCGGCATGCGGATCAGCCTACGATCGGTGCGACCCGCCGTCGTGGCCAAGCCGCAAAAGAGCCTCGACCGACCTGCCTAGAAGGCGGAAAGGCCTCGCCCGACGAGCGAAACGGCCCCCGGCACCCCAGGGGCCGTTTTGCGCGTTTCGATCACCAATCTTCAACCGGAGACCGGCATGAGGCCGAGTCACCCGATCCAGGGGTTGTAGCTGCCGAAGGACCAGATGTTGCCCTCGTGATCACGAAGCGTGTAGGCGGCGCCTCCGTAGTCCTGCTCCTCGGGTTCCATCACGATATCGGCCCCGTATGAGCGCGCCTTGGCGGCGTGGCCATAGACATCGTCGACCACGACGTAGATCGCTCCGGCGCCAATGGGGTCGCGGCCGTCGCCGGCGGCTCGATCGTATTCACCGTCGCCGATCGAACCCAGCATGACCATGCCGGTGCCGTGCGTGAGTTGGGCGTGTTCGATGACACCGCCCTCGCCATCGATCACCATGGTCGCCTCGAATCCCAGGACGTTCTGGAGGTACTCGATAGCCGCTTGCGCGTCGCGATAGCGCAGCGTTGGAATGACGGTGGCGGACATAGCGCTCCTTCAAGGACGGCAAGAAGCCATTAATAGCAAAGGGCTGTCCCTCGGCGCTAGTAGCGGAACAGCGCCGCTACTTCCACATCTGCGGCAATCGCGGAATCCGGGTGCACGACTCCGCCGTGACGGAGCGTCTCCACAGCTGCAAGATTGACCGCTTGCTCCTCGCCCGACTCCGACCCCGAAGCGGTGATCAGCAGGGCTTCAACCTTGCCGGCTGCCGCAGCCCCCGTCACCTCGGCAAGATCCTGCGACGCCTTGCCGGTCCCGAGGAGGTCCATGATGTGATCGTGGATCTCTCCTGCTTCCCGCGTCCGCAGTTCCGAAAGAAGGCCGACCGCGATCTCGTGCAGCTCATCGGTACCCATGCTCTCGGGGTTCTTGCGGGCGACATGATCGGCCGCCACGTCGAGCTGGGTGACCCCGATGTACTCAGTCGGTAGGTCGTCCGACCCGACTAGAGCAACGGGGCCGGGCGCAGCGGCGGTCGCGTCTCGCACGCCACGGTCGATGGCGCGCAGGTAGTTCCGCAGCTCCTCGATGTCGCGCCCCTCACCGATCCCGTGACCGTGATAGACGACGCCCCCCGCACCGCGTCCAGCCGACTGCCCCTGATGGAACTGCAGCTGGCGCTCCGGATCGAGATGCTGGGTGGCTTCCGCCAGGTCGGCCGGGACGCCCACCAGCTCAATTGGTCTGATGGACGTGGCATCGGCCCGATAGAGGGCCGCGCCGCCGCGACACAGCGTCACGACGTAGCAGTGCGCCTCGTCGAAAAGGGCAACAGCATCAACCAGGAAGAACTCGTCATCGACGACGGCTCGCTCCGAAATCCGCTTCGGCCACATCACCGCCTTGGCGAAGTCGCCCGCGAGGTATACGGTCGCCGTGCCGGAGCGCGCCATCATCAGTCCGGGATCCTCGGCAAGCTCGCTTGCTCGCTCGATGGCTGCTTCGATGTCCACGATCGGCAGGTTGCGCTTCACGAGACGCCGCGCCAGCAGTTCGAGAAGATGGCGTAGCGTCAGCGCTCTCTGTTTGGCATCACCGCTCGCCGGGATCTGCAGCGTGATCTTCGGTGTCGCTTCGACGGCCAGCAGCTCACTGAGAAAGTTCCGCATTGATTCCTCCCTCCTGGACCTCCACAATGCTCGCCGACCCGGATGTGGTGTAGAGCCACAATGCCCTTTCACCGAAGCCGGATTGCCGCCACCAGGCCCTCCGGAGCCATTCGACTCTGGCGTCGACCGGGCGACGTAGGCAGGGTGACGATCCGAGGATCCGCGCCAACCGGTTTGCGAAGATGTACCACCGGCTCCATGCTGAAATGGAATTCCGTCCCGATGGTTGAATACACGGTGTCACAACCAGCCACACAAGACCAACCCGCCGCCGAAGAGCACCATTTCTTCGGCCATCTCCTGCTGGATGATCACGTCTGGGCATGGCGTTTCTCGCTGGTTCTCTTGGCGATTGCGCTTTCGCTCTTTGTCGCCGTTGCGATACCTCCGATCCGCGATGTCGTTTTCGCGTTCGACGAATGGTTCTACGACGCGACGTATCCGATCAAGGCCGGGACGCTTACGCGGGTCGCCCGGTTCCTCAGCTTCGTGGGGAGCGGTGTGTTCGTCTGGCCATTCCGAGCGATCATTACGGCCATCCTGATCTCGAAGCGGCGTTGGCAGGCGGTGGCCGCTTGGGTCCTGGCGATTGTTGTGAGCGAGCCCTTCATCGGGCTCCTGAAGTTCGCATACGGCAGACCCCGACCGCCGGTTGCCCTTGTCGAATCCGCCTCGGCTTCGTTCCCGTCCGGCCACGCTATCGGTGGCGCAGTGATGGCCGTCGGCCTGGTCATTGCCTTCGTCCCGGCCGGACCCGCCCGGCGCAATCTGGAGATTGTGGCGGCTGGTTTCGCCTTGTTCATGAGCGCCAGCCGCGTCTACCTCGGAGCGCACTTCCTGAGCGACGTCGTTGCCGGTGTGGCCTTCGGTTCCGCAGTGGCGATCGGAGCCGCGGTTGTCGTCCACCGCTTCTACCTGCGCCGCTTCGTAGGCGAACGCGAGGAGGCATTGCGGGCGATCCAGGCGCGCCGCGCGGCCGGCGGGTAGTGCCGACCATCCGTGCTCGCCTAGCGGCCGGTTTCGTCTCGCAGCTGGTATGCCGGATAGAACCCGAGGTTGGCCGTGGCATCGGCCGCGACCGTACGCGCCATAGGCCCCTCGGCATCAAAGGTGTAGGTGATGCAGCCGCCCTCGAAAGTGAAATACCACTTCCCGCGATAGGCCTCCGTGACCACATCGTCCTCGATCACATTGAGAGCCTCTTCGGCGCTGAGCCGTGCGATTGTGCCGATATCGACGGACCGCAGCTCCACCGTATTCTCCGCCATGTTGAGCTCGTCGATGAGCCACATGTACTGGTGGTCCGTCAACGCTCGCTCCACCCGGGATGCGATCGAAGCGGAAAACTCCGGATCGACCCGCATGAGTAGTCGGCGACCGCCGAGCTGAGTGTCGTCCCACCGCTCGGCGACGGCGACGGCATGCGCCAACTGGTGGGTCGCAACCGGCAGGACGGCGACCGAGATGCCCGACTGGACCTGATCGACATCGATGTACTTCTCGATATCGGTGAAGCCGCTCATGATCCGACGGGCGCCGGACACGTCGCAGCCCGCGGTGACTACTGCGGTGAGGAATATCTCGGTCCCGTTCGCAACGGCGATGCCGGCGCTGCCCCTCTCGGCCTCGAATTCGACATCGTCCCAGCCGACTTCGAGGCTGTTGAAACACGGGGTATACCGGGCGGTCGGAACGGCTTGAGCCGAGAGCACGTTCGCCGGCGATGGTTCGCGCACGTTGTCCTCGCAGGTCTGATCGCCGACACCGAGCCGGCCGCACGCCGCCAGAGCCATCGTGAGCATGATCAGTGTCACGGACCTCCACCGCCTCACAGCAGACCCCTCCCACGGATTTGTGCCCAGACCTGGGCCACCAGAAAGGCGGCGACCAGCGCCGCGACCGCCGTCCGCCACAACCGCCGAGCGCTCCACCTCTGGATCGCGATTGGTTCGCGCTCGGGGGTGATCTCCTGGAACTCCTTCACGAGATCGATGCCCCGATCCCGTTTCAGCGTGGCAAGCAGCGACCGGGTCTGGCGCGGGATCGTCACGCTGCGAGTGGCGGCAAATGCTTCGGCGATGTCCGCCGGAGCGAACTGGCGCAAGGCGCCTTCGTACACCGTCGCCGCGTCGGACTTGAGCGCCAGCAGCAGCATCATGTTGGCCAGGTCGACGGCCTGGCGCCACGGAGTTGGGCGCACCATTCCGAAGGAGAAGTCGATGAGTACGACCTCGCCCTCGCTCACCATCACATTGGAGGGCTTGATGTCGCGGTGGGCGAGCCCGGCGTCCCACATCCCGCGAATCACGGCAAGCGCGTCGTCGATGACCTCCGCAGTGATGTCGGTCTCCGTGATCTCGGCGGCGTCCGTCAGGAACTCGCTGACCAGGAGGTACTCCCGTTCCGGCGTGATCTCGACCACGGCAATCGGGGCGGCGCTGGGCACACGGCAGCTCGACATGACTCGCTGGATGTAGTCCTCATACTCCACCAAGCGGCGCACGCTCGTGAACCGCACCTCGTCCTCCAGGGAGCCGTAGAGGATCGACCGCCCCACCTTGTACCAGCGATCCGAGTTCAAGTGGGTTTGGCTGTACAGCTTGGCGAACAGGAAGGCCTCCCCGCCCGTCGCGGCGGCCACTTTGAGACGCAGTGGGGTGGAACTGCTGGAGACATCGAGCCGGAAGGGCTCGATCGCCAGCACCGCAACGCCGAGCTGCTCCCTGATGGCGCGTCGGATCGCCACGCCCCGCGCCCCGCTCACATCGAGATGGGCCTTGACCCTCCGCCGCCACGTCACCGGGAAGACGGATTGAGGAGCGAACCAGCTGAAGAGCAGAAAGGTCACGGCGGGCGCATAGAGGGCGGACGCGAGCACATCGGAGGGGTGATCGACCCCCAGGTAGAAACGACCGGTCCCGTTCAGCGCCACGAGGACGCCGCCGATCGCGATGGCGATCGCCCGGTAGCGTCCCCTGGGCACAAGCGACAGCGCCCCGGCCATCAGGGTCACGGCGAGCGCCGCCACGGGTGCCGACGGATGCGAAGGGCCGCTCCACGAACCTACGATCTCCACGCCGGGCCGCACCCTGCCGATCGCCTCGCGCAGGAGCTCAACCGAGATGCCGACGACGGCAATGGCAAGCAGCACGGCAAAGACATGGCGCCAGCGGCGCACGGCAACCAGGGCCACCAGCATGGCGATTCGTATGCCGCGGACGACCCACTCTGCCGCCAGACCGTGGAACGCTTCGGCGATTGTGATTCCCGCCGTGGTGCGTAATTCGACGATCCATTCGAGCAGCGCCATGTCCCGATCGGTCCACCACGCGGTTGTGGCCGGGAAGGCAAACAACGAGACCCAGACGACTATCACACTGAGCCCGGCAATGAGCCACAAGCGGCCGGCCGTGCTCAGCTCCCTGGGAAGCGGTGCCATCTCCCCGCTGGGCCGACGCCGCCGACCGGCGAAACGGATCCCGGCGATGCTGAGGCGGCGCCTTTCCCCCAACACGGCGAGTTCGGGCGCAACCGGCGGCTCCACGGCTTCAGTCTACCTTCCGTTCATTGTGCCTAATCGGGTGTCATAGGCCCCGATTAAGCACAACGAACGGCAGGAAATGGCCCTTCAGCCGATCGTCGCACCGACCGACGTCTAGAGGGGAGTTCGTTCTAGCCGAACCTCCGGTTTCGACGTACCATTGACCTCGCGGTCGGTGCGACGATCGGGACGGTAGGCCCGCAAACATAAGGAAGTCATGATCGATCCGGTTCTTGCATATGTTGACCCCGGGATTGGGGCAACGCTGGCCCAGCTGGCTGTGGCCGGCACGGCCGGCATTGTCGCGATCGGCAAGCTCAGGATGAACAAGATCAAGCGCCGCCTCGGACGCGACGAGCAGCCAGAGCCGGGCGGTCAGGACACCGCCGCTGACGAGGTTCCCGCCCCGGCGGAATGATCGAAGCAGGCTCCTTCCGGGACCCTCAGGCGCGCGTCTTCTATCACGACGGACGGATCGTCCGCGGTCTCTCTCCCCAGGCGGCTGAGACCGATGCCGCTGCCCGCAATACGGGGGTGATCAACCGCCTGGTCGCCCGTGGACTGCTCGTCGAGAACTGGCTCGTCGATGATGTGGAGGCTCCCTCCGGGGTGCCGAGCGCGGCGTTCGTCGAATCAAAACGTGTCCCGGTCGTGTCCTACCCGTCCGAGTGGTCCTTCGCGATGCTCCGGGAAGCGGCAGATGCCACGCTCGAGGCGAATCTGATCGCTCTCGAATCGGGCTTCATCCTCAAGGACGCCTCAGCCTTCAACGTCCTGTTCGATGGAACGCGACCCCGGATCATCGACGTCACCTCGGTCGACTCGTTCGGTGAAAGCGGGATCTGGACTGCCTACGGTCAATTCTGTGACCACTTCCTGTCTCCCCTGATGCTCGAAGCGTATGCCGGACTGCCCTTTCAAACCATGCTCCAAGGCCGGGTCGACGGCCTGCCGATCGGCGATCTGAACCGGCTGCTGCGCGGCCGCGCCGGCCTCCACAAAGGCGTGGTCACCCATGTTCGGCTCCGGAGTGCTCTCGAGCGTCGGGGAAAGAGCATGGACACAGAGTCTCGAACCGAAGTAGGTCAGACATCGCTGCCGCGGGACGCCGTGGTGGAGACCATCCGCAAGACAAAGAAACTCGTCGAGGGACTCGAGTCATCGGCGGCCAGCACATGGGCCGACTACGAACAAGCGGTCCCCTATCAAGGCGGTTCGTTCGAGGAGAAGGCCGCCTTCGTACGGACAGCGGCGAGCGGCGCAGCCGACCTCCATCTCGCTCTCGACGTTGGCGCCAATGCCGGGCATTTCACGAAGATCCTCTCCGAGCACTTCGACTACGTCGTGGGCATCGACAACGATGCCGGAGCAGTCGATGCGCTCTTCGCGTCTGCCAGGGCTGCCCGGCTGAACGCGCTGATCCCGCTTGTGATCGACATCACCAACCCCACACCACGATTCGGGTGGCGGGGAATCGAGAGAACCTCGTTCACCGATCGGGTCCAGCCGTCGTTCGCGACATGGCTCGCCGTGGTTCATCACCTCTGCCTGGGGCTCGGCATACCTCTCGCCGAGGTCATGGCGCTGATATTCGAGATCAGTCGCGATGCGGTGGTCGAGTTCGTGGCGCCCGAGGATCCGATGGCACGCCACATCTCTGCCACCCGGCAGAGCGAGCTCGCCCCCTACTCCGGAGAAATCTTCGAGGAGTTGGCGAATTCGCTCGGGGCCATCAAGTCGAAGCTCGCCGTGAGCGCCACCCGCACGATGTACCACCTCGTCCGGGCCTGAGCGCGGGGAGCCTCAAGCCACGGGCCTCACGCCTACTCTTTCTGCCATGGGCGTAGCGAAACGACTCGAGCCATTCGGCGAGACCATCTTCACGACGATCACGGAGCTTGCCGTCGAGCACCAGGCGATCAACCTCGGGCAGGGGTTTCCCAACTTCGACGGCCCGGATTTTGTCAAGGACGCCGCCGCAGAAGCCATGGCCCGGGGGGAGAACCAGTACCCGCGCTCGTTCGGCATCGGGCCCCTCGTCGAGGCGATCGCCGACCGGTTCACCAACGACACCGGTCTCCCGATCGACCCGTATTCCCACGTGACCGTCACAAGCGGCTGCACGGAGGCGCTGGCGTGCACGTTCCTCGGCCTCATTGAGCCGGGAGACGAGGTGGTGCTGATCGAACCGACCTACGACGCGTATCGCCCGGATGTCGCCCTGGCCGGCGGCATCCCCCGTTTCGTGACGCTGCGGGCCCCCGACTTCCATCTCGAGGCCCACGAATTGCGGGCAGCTTTCTCCGAGCGGACCCGGGCAATCCTGCTCAACACACCGCACAACCCGACCGGGCGGGTGTTCACCCGCGATGAGCTCGAGTCGGTGGCGGCGCTGTGCCGCGAGTACGACGTCATCGCGATCACCGATGAGGTTTACGAGCACATGGTTTTCGACGGCGACCATGTCTCGCTGGCGACACTCGACGGGATGTGGGATCGCACGGTGACCCTGTCGTCGCTCGGCAAGTCGTTCTCGCTGACGGGCTGGAAGGTCGGTTGGGCCGTTGGTCCCGAGCACTTGACGGCCGGAGTCCGCTCCGCCCACCAGTTCCTGACCTTCACGACGGCATCACCGCTCCAGCACGGGGCGGCTGCAGCATTGCGGGCACCCGCCGCCTACTACGACGAGCTGGTGGCGGCCTACCGGGCACGTCGCGACCTGCTCGCCGGCGGCCTGAGCGATCTCGGGTTCGAGGTCTTCACGCCGGCCGGGACCTACTTCATGCTGGCCGACCACACCCCGTTCGGCTTCACCGACGACGTCGCCTTTGTGCGCCACCTCATCGAAACCACCGGGGTGGCCGCCATTCCACCGTCGGCGTTCTATCACCACGGCGACGATGGGGCCTCGCTGGTGCGCTTCGCGTTCTGCAAGGACGAAGCCACCCTCGCCGCTGCGATCGATCGGCTCAGCAAGCTCCGTGCGTGACGCCACGGCCCGCCGCCTCTCGACGTTGCACACCCTGGCGTACCGGCTCACCGGCGGCCGTATCGGGCGGCGCCTTGTGAACAACGACATGTTGCTGCTCACCACCACCGGGCGCCGTAGCCGCCGCCAACACACGATCCCGCTGCTGTACCTCCGCGACGGCGACAGCGTGATCGTCGTCGCATCCTGGGGCGGTCGTGACTACCCGCCGCACTGGTACCTCAACGTGACCGCCGATCCGGCCGTGTTCGTGCAGATCGACGGAACCGGGTGGCCCGCCGTAGCCGAGGAGCTGGACGAGCCCGAACGCTCCACCTGGTGGCAACACGCCGTCACCGCCTACGACGGCTACACCGAGTACCAGTCCCGCACCGACCGTGTGATCCCCATCCTCCGCCTGACGCCGATGCCTTAGGGGTTGATCCATTGCGGGCTTGGCGCTCTAGTTCCAGGGTTGCATGGCGCGGGTGGTCCAATACTCCCCGGGGGGCTCGGCAAGGTCGGGGAGGTCGAGGTCGGGCTCGACGTTGAAGGCGCTGAGGTTGTCATGGAGCTGCGCTTCAGTGGTGGCGCCGCTCAGCACCATATCGGCCCATGGCTGGGCCAGGGCTGCGGCCAGTGCGGCGGCGTCGCGAGGCAGGTCGCGTACCGCGTGTTGCAGCGTCATCGCCGCCGCCGAATCCTGATGGGTGAGGCGCCCGTTGGCGAGTGCTTCCTTGACGATCACGCCTACGCCCGCGTCATGAGCGTCGGCCAGGGCATCGCCGGCCGACGGTTCGAGCAAGTTCCACGTCGCCTGGATCGTGCCAAACAGCGGCCGCCCGCCGATCTCGATCTCGAGAGCCCGGCGAATCGTCCGCACCTGATCGGGGCCGCTCGTCGTGACGCCAATCACGATCCCCTCATCGCGCATCTCGCCGAGTCGGAGCAGCACGTCGGCATCTTCGAGAACGCCACTCTCATCGGTGGCCGAGTGGATCTGGTAGACGTCGAGGTCGTGGAGCAGGGCCAGGGTCTCGTGGAACTGCCGATCGAGCGTCGCCAGCGAGTGATCCTTCACCTCGTGAACGGCGGCATCGAGCTGCCAATCACCGATGTAGTTGTAGCCCCACTTGGAGCCGATCACGAAGTCGTGGAGGGTTCCCTCCTGGCCGTCGATCCATGAAGCGAGGAACGCCTCGGCCTTGCCGTACGAACGGGCGGCATCGATGTAGCGAATCCCGGCATGAAGCGCACTGTCGAGCACGTGGTGAGTGTGGCGTTCCATCCAGAACGGGTCACGACGGCCGGCGAGATCGGTTTCGTGTCCGAGATTGATGTACGCCGGCCGCCCGAGTGCGGCCAGCCCGAGCCCCATGCGGCTGACTGTGAGGCCGGTCTTGCCCAGTGCTCGCTGGTCAACGTGTGTCATGTCCCAAGGCTACGCATCCTCCCCCCGGGACGCCAAGGGTCCTATGGCACAATTTGCGGGTGCGGCGCGCGCGGCGTCGCGTTCGTTGTGCTTAGAACGCGCTATTTCAGCGCTGCAAGCACAACGAACGCAGAAGAGAGCCCCAGGAGTTGCGAAGCAACTCCAAAGGAATGCGGAGCATTCCCGGTACCATCGTTGACATGAGAATTGCAGGTGTCCAGGCAGCTCCCGTGTTCCTCGACCGGAAGGGCACGATCGGCAAAGTGCTCACGTCAATGACTCAGGCCGCAGGCGCCGGGGCCGATCTCGTGGCCTTTCCCGAGACCTTTGTCCCGGGCTACCCGCGCTGGGTCGATATCACCCACGCCGCCGCCTGGGAGACCCCCCATCAGCAAGAGGCCTTCGCGCAGTACGTCGACGCGGCAGTCGACGTCACCGGCCCTGAGTTCACCGAGGTGGTCGAGGCGGCCCGCGATCTCAACATGTTCACCTACGTCGGGGTCGCCGAACGGTCGCCGTCGGGTGGGTCGGTCTACTGCTCACTGGTGGCGATCGACCCGACACAAGGGATCGTCGGCGTCCACCGCAAGCTCAAACCCACCCACGGCGAGCGGTTGATCTGGGCCGACGGCGACGGGAACGGGCTCCGGGTCCACGACTATGGCAACTGGCGGGTTAGCGGACTCAACTGCTGGGAGAACTGGATGCCGCTCGCCCGCACCGCAATGTACGCCCAGGGCGCCCAGCTTCACATCGCCGTCTGGCCCGGCTCGGCCTGGCTCACCCGCGACATCACCCGCTTCATCGCCCGCGAGGGACGGGTCTACGTCCTCAGCGTCGGCGGCCTCCTGCGTGCCGAGGACATCCCGGACGAGTTCCCGCTGCGCGACGAGCTGCTCGCAGAGGGCGACACCCTCTGCAACGGCGGCACGATGATCGCCGGCCCCGACGGCGGGACGATCGTCGAACCCGTCAAGAACGAGGAGACCATCGTCTACGCCGACATCGACCTCGATCTGGTTCGGCAACAGCGCCAGAACTTCGACCCGACCGGGCACTACTCCCGGCCAGACGTGCTGCAGCTCAAGGTGGATCGCACCCGGCGCGACCCGGCCGAGTTCGCGTAACCCATGACCGCGCCACGATGGTCCGCCCGACGTCCCCCGCCGGGCCGAACGCCGCGGCGTCCGACTTCACTCACACTCGCGCTGGCCTCGTTGGCCCTGGCCGTGGCGCTCCCGATCGGAGCACTCGCCGCCGCCGACCGCTTCGAGACCGACACAGCGGCGTTGGCCGCGACCGCCGCGATGGTCCTGGTTGCGGTCCTGGCATTCCTGGCGGCGGCCAAACGACGGTCCGGAATCCCCATCGGACGCGGCGGACTGGCGCTCCCCGCTGTCGTCTCGATGGGCCTCATCGTGGCGGCATACGTCGGCATCGCACAGATATGGGACGAGTGGGGCGAGCTCGGGAGCGACATCACGGACATCGACGCGGTGCTCCCCCTGATGCTGATGGCGGCAGTCACGTTCGTCATCATGTACGCCACGCTGTCGATGGCTCGCAGGTGATGTGTCCTCCCCCGTTTGACACGCAGTGGCAAACGTCTGGGGGAGGTGCCCGAGGAACGAGAGCAGCTTCGCCTCGGCCGCACCCCGCGAAATCTCCCCCATCGCCCGCGAAAACATTCCCGCCTCAGAGCTTGCCTGCCACCGGCTTCTTCCGCGATACTCCCGTTCGCCTTCTTCCCCTGCTTCCCCGGCGGTTCGGCGCGGCGTTTTCTGTCATACCCGGCCGTCATACTTCCCCATAGGCGCGCGAATTCGTGCGGTGTGAGCAGCGTCGAATTCGGATAAAACCGCTGTCACATAAGAGGTTTGCGTATGGTTGCATGCTTACACGAATGTAATTACACTCATGTGTCCTTCCGCAACATCTTGGGTCTTGCTGGCTTCCCTACCACAAGATGTAGTGGGTGTGGAGAATTTTGTGGATAAGTCCCGACGGGGTGGACGGAGAGCCGGGACGGTGGACCAGGAGAGGGTCAAGTGGCGAAAACGGTTATCGATCTGAAGAGCAGGACCAAGGGGAAGGGCACAAACGGCACAAGCGGCTCCGGAAAGGGGCTGCGCATAGAACGCCGGTTCACCGCTGAGGGGCTCAGTCCCTACGACACAGTGCAGTGGTCGAAGCGAGACTCCCGCATCACCAACCCCGACGGCTCTGTTGTCTTCGAGATGAATGACGCCGAGATCCCATCCGCCTGGTCCCAGGTCGCCGCCGACATCATGGTGTCGAAGTACTTCCGCAAGGCCGGCGTCCCCGTGCTCGACAAGAAGGGCAATCCCAAGTTCGACGACGATGGCAAGATGGTCACGGGCCCCGAGACATCGGCCCGTCAGGTCATCGGCCGCCTCGCCGAGACGTGGCGCTGGTGGGGCGAGGAGCACGGCTACTTCGCCGACGAGGAGTCCGCCCAGATCTTCGAGGACGAGATCGCCTACATGCTGCTCCACCAGATGGCGGCCCCCAACTCGCCGCAGTGGTTCAACACCGGCCTCCACCACAAGTACGGCATCACCGGCACCGCCGAAGGCTTCTGGTACGTTGACCCCGACACCGAGGAGATGACCGCCTCTCCCGACTCATACTCCCGCCCCGCCCCGCACGCGTGCTTCATCCAGTCAATCGACGACGACCTGGTCAACCCCGGCGGCATCATGGACCTGTGGGTCCGCGAGGCCCGGCTGTTCAAGTTCGGCTCCGGCACCGGCACCAACTTCTCCAACATCCGCGCCGTCGGCGAGAAGCTATCGGGCGGCGGAACCTCGTCCGGTCTGATGTCGTTTCTGCGAGTCGGCGACCGTGCCGCCGGTGCCATCCGCTCCGGGGGCACCACCCGGCGGGCCGCCAAGATGGTCATCGTCGACGCCGACCACCCCGACGTCGAGGCGTTCATCAACTGGAAGGCCGAGGAGGAGCACAAGGTCAAGGCGCTCATCGCCGCCGGCTACCCCTCCGACTTCAACGGTGAGGCTTATGCCACCGTCTCGGGCCAGAACTCGAACAACTCGGTCCGCGTCTCCAACGAGTTCGTCGAGGCGGTGGTCGAGGACCGCGATTGGAATCTCACCGCCCGCACCGACGGTTCCGTGATGAAGACGCTCAAAGCCCGCGACCTGTGGCGCCAGATCGCCGACGCCGCCTGGCAGTGCGCCGACCCCGGGGTGCAGTTCGACTCGACGATCCAGGAGTGGCACACCTCCCCCGCCGGCGGCAAGATCCGCGCCACTAATCCTTGTTTCACCGGCGACACCCGGATAGCGACGGACAAGGGCCTGCTCACGTTCCGCCAGCTCGTGCGTCGCAGCACCGAGGGCGAGACATTCGAGGTCTACTCGCACGACGCCACGAATGCCGACGAGCCGTCCGAGACCCTTCGTCTTTCCGCCCCCACCCAGATCATGACGACCGGCATCAACGAGATCGTGAAGCTGGCAATGTCAGATGGCCGGGAGATCCGCTGCACCCCGAACCATCGCTTCTTCACGCACAACCGGGGTTACGTGCGCGCCGACGAGTTGACGGGCGACGACCAGATCCGACTGCTGGACCACGACGTCGATTTCGGGATGGCCTCTTGGGCTATGCCTGTGTCGACCGATGCGAAAGGCTATCAGCGGCAGTCCTCGCGGACCTACAAGGTGAACCTGCCGGAGAAGTGGAGCGATGAGCTCGCCCACTATCTCGGATGGCTGGTCGGTGATGGTTCCATGACCGACAAGATGGCCACCACGATCTACGGCACCGAGGAGGAGCAGCAGACCTTCATGTGGCTTCATCGAGACCTGCTGGCCGGGATGAACGGCGGCGTTGCACCCAAGCCGACGAGGATGGCCAACGGCACTTACCAGTTGAGGGTCACCCGGGGTGCCATTCGCAAGTTCCTCCAAGCGCTTGGCGTTTCCACGGTGAAGTCGTCTGCCAAACGAGTGCCCTGGTCGCTCTTCGAAGCGCCGAAGCCGATCGTCGCCGCGTTCCTACGTGGGCTCTTTGATGCGGATGGAACGGTTGTCAACGATGGCGACAAGAACCGCTACGGGGGCCTCGGCAGCTCATCGCAGGCCCTCCTTCAGGACGTCCAGCAGTTGCTCGATACCTTCGGTGTCCACGGCAAGATCTACTCGACCCGGCGTGGCACCAAAGAGGTCTTCCCCTACACCACGGTGAGCGGCGAAGAACACACCTACGAAGCCCAGCCGATGTTCGACCTGCGAATCACCGGCACGTCACTCGAAGCGTTCTTCAACAAGGTCGGATTCATGCTCCCAACGAAGCGTGACCGACTCCTGGATCTGATGGAGACAACCTCTCGCTATCGCACCCGTGACTGGGTGAGCCTCAAGGATCGCAGCAGCGACGGGTTCGAAACGACGTACAACCTGACCGAGCCGGTCAACCACTCCTACATCGCCGGCGGCGCTTTGGTGAGCAACTGTTCCGAATACGTTTTTCTCGACAACACGGCGTGCAACCTCGCCAGCTTGAACCTGGTGAAGTTCTACGACGCCGACACCGGCACGGTCGACCTCGAGGCCTACCGCCACGCCACCCGGCTGTGGACGATGGTGCTCGAAATCTCGGTAACGATGGCGCAGTTCCCGTCGGCCGAGATCGCCCAGGGCAGCTACGACTACCGCACCCTTGGCCTCGGCTACGCCAACCTCGGCTCGCTTCTGATGCAGATGGGAATCCCCTACGACAGCGAAGAGGGCCGCGGCATCGCGGGGGCGCTCACTGCGATCCTCACCGGATATGCGTACGCAACGTCGGCCGAGATGGCCGAGGCGTTGGGACCGTTCACCAAGTACAAGGAGAATGCCGGCTCCATGCTGCGGGTGATGCGCAACCACCGCAAGGCCGCCTACAACGCCGACGATTCCGATTTCGAAGGTGTGTCGACCCACGTGATGGGGATCGCACCCGAGGTGACGCCCTCCGACATGCTCCACGAGGCACAGAACGCCTGGAACATCGCGGTGAAAATGGGCGAGCAGTACGGCTACCGCAACGCGCAGGCAACCGTGCTGGCCCCGACCGGCACGATCGGCCTGCTGATGGACTGCGACACCACCGGCGTCGAGCCCGACTTTGCCCTGGTGAAGTTCAAGAAGCTCGCCGGCGGCGGCTATTTCAAGATCGCCAACCAGTCGATCGAGCCGGCGCTGCGCAGCCTCGGCTACACCGAGGGCCAGATCGAGCAAATCATCGACTACGTGGTGGGGGCCATGAGCCTGCACCGGGCACCGCACATCAACACGGCCAGCCTCATCGCCAAGGGCCTCACCATCGAGGACCTCAACAAGGTCGAGGCGATCCTGCCCGGCGTGTTCGAGCTCGGCTTCGCCTTCAACCAGTGGACTCTCGGCGAGAGGACGTTGCAGCGCCTTGGTTTCGCCCCGGCCCAGTACAACTCCCCCAGCTTCGACATGCTGCGTGAGCTCGGCTACTCGGCGCAGGATGTCGAGGAGGCCAACGACTACGTGTGCGGCCACCAGACCATCGAGGGTGCCCCCGGGCTGCTCGATGAGCACCTCCCGGTGTTCGACTGCGCCAACCGCAATGGCAAGCTCGGCGAGCGGTTCATCCACTACACCGGCCACATCAAAATGATGGCGGCGGCCCAGCCGTTCATTTCGGGGGCGATCTCCAAGACGATCAACATGCCCAACGAGGTCTCGATCGAGGACATCGAGGACAGCTACCGGATGTCATGGGAGCTCGGCTTGAAGGCAATGGCCCTCTACCGCGATGGTTCCAAGGCGTCACAGCCGCTGTCGGCCACCTCCGAGGAGGGCACCTCCGACGAGGAAGACGAGGCTCTCGAAGAGGCGATCATCGTCGAGCAGCAGATCCACGGCGGCATGTTCCACCCGGGCATCTCCCCCACCGAGGCCTACAGCGACCTACCCCGGCCACGGTTCTTGCTCCCCGGCCGGCGTGGTGGTTACACCCAGGAGGCCCGCATCGGCGGTCACAAGCTGTTCATGCGCACCGGCGAGTACGAGGACGGCACGCTCGGTGAGTTGTTCCTCGACCTGGCCAAGGAGGGCGCCACGCTACGCGGCATACTCTCGTGCTTTGCCATTGCGGTCTCCAAGGGCCTGCAGTACGGCGTGCCCCTCGAGGAGTTCGTCGACACGTTCACGTTCCAGACGTTCGAGCCGAGAGGCATGGTGGAGGGCCACCCCAACATCAAGATGGCCAACTCCATCGTCGACTACGTGTTCCGCGCTCTCGGCGTCGAGTACCTCCACCGCGACGAACTGGCCCAAGTGCCGCCGGAGCGGGTGGGTCTCCCCGAGCCGCCCAAGGGCGCTGCCGTAGATACGGGCTATCAGCCCGAGTTGGTCGAGGCGATCATGGAAGACGACATCGACGTCCAGAAAGCGGCAGCCGCGTTCGTGGACACGGTCGTGGACCTGCGTGACGAGGAGTCGCCGAAGGTGGTTCGGAACGGCGCGGTAGACGCTCCGGCGAGGCCCGACGGCCCCGGCACGATGGCGGCCCGGTCTGCGACGGGCGTGCAGACGGCGGCGGTCCAGGCAGTGCTTGCGGACAAGATGGGCGACGCCCCCCTGTGCGACACGTGCGGGCACATCACCGTGCGGAATGGCTCGTGCTACCGGTGTCTCAACTGCGGGGATTCGAAGGGGTGTTCATGAACCACGACGAAGCTGGGTGGCCATGTGTCCCCAGAAACGGCGGCGTCAATGGCTTCCTGGATTGTCAGATACTCACCGGGAACGGGAATCGTCACCGCGGCACGACTTGGCGATTGAGACGCAACGGCAAAGCTCGCGACCATCAAGATCGCAACGACCAACTGTTCCATCTGATTGATCCCCTACCGGGCCAGGCGCGCCAGACGATTATCTCGCTTGCCGATTGGAAGAACAAGGATCATCGCTCAGCATGGTCCCTTGGAGGTCCGGGTGCCGTGATCCTTCTCGGCGCCATCTCGTTGATCGCCCTTGCGGTTGCTTGGGAGGAGCCGGGGGGCCCACATCCACGCCATGGTCAGAGGGATCCTCGAATAGGAGCGGGCGGGACCTAGCCGGAGACCCATGCCGCGCCTTGGCTGACCTGGCTCCACCTGGGGGATGCGAACTCGGCCAGGCCGCGATCGGGCCACCAGCTTCCAATCGAGCCGGGTAGCATTTTTGGTGAGGGCTAAAGGGGAGGAGATGACATCATGTCGGCCGACGATCGGCTCAAGATCGCATCGGAAGCCGCGGCCAAGGCCGCCAACCAGGCAGAAATCGCCAAGACCGCATCGGAAGACGCGGGCAAAGCCGCCGAAGCCGCGGGCAAAGCCGCCGAAGCCGCGGGCAAAGCCGGCAAATCCGCGAGCCAAGCCGCCGAAGCCGCGAACCAAGCCGCCAAAGCCGCTACCAAAGCCGCCGAAACTGCGAGCAAAAACCTGGTCGCCACGCAAAACTCCGCGAGTAACGCAAGAAGGGCTGCTGACGAGTCCCTCGGAGGGCTGCCTCAATTCGGCGCTCGTCAACTCGCTGGGATTGCGGCGGTTCTAATCGGCCTCGGTGCTTTCGCAACTTGGATCGTGATTAGATCGGGCTTTCCAATGGCTTTCGAACTCGACGGTTTCGAGTCATCGGAGCTGACGGGCAAGTACCAAGCAGTCTCGGAAATCGCAAGGATCCTCGCCATCGCAGGTATCGGCGCCATTGCGGCAGGGATCTGGACTCAGGCTGCAGCACTCCGAATGCCCAAGGCTGATGGTGTCAGGACGATGGCACCCAGTGCTGCGGGCGGGGTCATCGCTTCGCTTGCCGCCGGCCTCAAGGACTTGAAGGGTCCGACCGCAATGCTTCTCGTGGGTGCCGCACTCTTGATTACCGCAGCATATGTGGTCGCGGGAACAGTGCCGGATGTCTCCGTCGGCACGACCACCACAACGACCATCGCTCCCTAACCGAGAAGTCTCTGGACGACGCGGCGGTGACGCGCCTTGGCCTCAACTAACCCACTGGCCCGATCCGGCGCGTATCGTTGAAGGAAGGCTGCAAGAGGAGGGATCATGGTCACGGTTAGTGAGTTCATCATGCGCTTGACGGTGGATACGAATCTCTGGCTGCACTACCGGAACCCGGCAACCAAGGCGGACGTGATTGAGGCATCGGGGATGAGTGAAAGCGACAGGCTTCTGTTCACCCTTGATGACCAGGAGGGCATCCTGCAACGCGTCGCAGAGGAAGGAGTCCTCATAGGCGACAGCGTGGACGCGGACACATCGAGGCACGGAGTGAAATCGACGTTCTAGACCGCTTGGCTGGATCAGATCTTGAAGCGAGCAAAGCTCTTCGTCGTCGGTACAGGCATACGTTTCGGCATGCAGCTGACGCGGGAAGCGCAGGCGGCAATTGAGGCCGCCGACCTTGTCCTCTACGTCGTCACGGAGAGCCTGACCGCCCGGGCCATCGAGCAGATGAACGGCAAGGCGCGGTCCCTCGGCCGGCACTATGCAACGGGCCGGTCGCGCCGGGACACCTACGACCGAATGGTCGAGGAGATCATCACTGAGTTGCGCATGGGTCAGCGCGTCTGTGCCGTCTTCTACGGCCACCCCGGGGTTGGCGTGGATCCCGGACATGAGGCCGTCATCGAGGCAAGGAAGCTGGGATTTCACGCGGAGATGCTCCCCGGAATCTCGGCGGCTGACTGTCTCTACGCGGACGTCGGCATTGATCCGGCCGACGCCGGCGCCCCGACACCAGCGCCGGCCTCGTGCTCTGGCAGGCCGGTGCCATCGCACTCCGGGGACCGTTCGCCACAGTTCAGGGGCGGGGCCTCCAGGTGCTGCGCGATCGGCTCGCCGAGCAATACGCTCGGGATCATCCGATCGTCGTCTACGAAGCGGCCGTCATTCCGGGCTTCGATCCGTCGATCCACCGAATCTCGATTCGGCACCTCGACGCGGACGTCGTGCGGTTGACGTCAACCCTCTATGTGCCGCCGCTGTCGGAACCGCCAATCGACGAAGAAATGGCGGGAGTGCTCGGAATATCCATCTAGTCGATTCACCCGGTCAGTAGCCAAGGGCCATCATGGCCTCTGCGGGCCGAGCTGCAGCGCCAGACGCCTGGGCGCGGGCAATTGCGGCGGGCGACAATTCGCTTTTCAGGCTGTTGAGCGTCGCGGCATACTCGGCCTGGACAGGCGCCGCCCGGACTTCGTTTATCGCCTGGCGGCCTGCGGCGCCGGATGCCAGCAGGAACGCCGCATCCTCGAAGACTCCGTCGAGCAGCACCGCCTGTGCCAGCACTTCGACCGACGCGGCCGCCCCGCCGTCGTCGAGGACGGCGGTGAACATCCGGACGCTTCTCGCCGCGAGGGGAATCGCGGTGTCGGAGTTGGACCGCCGGATTGCAGCCAGCGCCAGCACCCGGAGACACTTGGCGACTCCGGGCGAGTGGTTGCTGCGGCCGGCGATGTCAAGCGCTCGGCTCGCCGACCGCTCTGCTTCTGGCACCAGCCCGGAGAAGCACTGTGCCAGTGCAAGGTCGGCGAGTACGTTCGCGTAGCGCGCTTCCGAGCTGAGCTGTAGGTAGCTCTCGGCCGCCGCACCACTTCGCTTCAACGCGGGAGCGAGATCCCCGGTGTGGAAGGCGATCTTCCCAGCCAGCTCGTCGACGTAGCCCTTCTCCGGCGTGAGATTCGCCGACTCAACGAGTCCTTCGAGCTCGCCGAGCTCTGCAGTGGCGGTGTCAGATTGGCCGAGCGGGACGAGGGCCAGGATGCGGGAGTAGCGATAGTCGATCTCATCGGCGACGGACAGCTTGTAGTCGGCGATGACAGTCCCATAGAGATCGGCGGCCTTCTGGTGGTCGCCTTTGCAGAGGGCCAGCAGTGCCTGCAGCTCGTCGTTGACCCGGCACAAGTCCATAACCTCACTGCCCGAGGCGGCGTCGTGGACCATGCCCGTCAGCCTGGCTTCCTCCTGAGCTTCCCCCTCGTACAGCG
>CAMYIJ010000041.1 GCA_947258375.1 uncultured Acidimicrobiaceae bacterium | reverse complement strand
GATCGTAGAAATAAAACGAAAGCATAAGAATGATCTTTTTTTGAACAAATGGATTGAACAGCTTAATATTTCGCATGTGGCATGGGAAAAATTCCGAGATGAAGACCAACAAGCGGCTGGATTTTTCTGGCGTGATGGCGGGACTGGGCGAACGGCGTTGGTCCGCCGTCGGCGTACACCGCGAATGTCCCACCGTCCGGCGGGGCATATCCGGGATCGAAGTAGTTGACGAACTCCTCGACCCGAACCGTCGCCGGATCGGGCAGCCGGCCGTTGTCGAGCTGCGCCCGCATGATCGTGTAGGCGCCGGTATCGACATCAACGGCAAATGTCGAGAGGTCGTCGTCGCGCGGGTCGACGAATTCGTTGACCGGCTGGCGTGCCCGGTCGGTCCTAACCTCGTCCCGGAAGTAGTTGAACCCTTCCTCGTTCGAGGGGGCCGCCGTCGTCGCCGGGGCGTAGGTGGCTGCGGTATCGCCGACCGATCGGTCGCTCTCCGTACTGTCGCCGCCCGCTATCGGCTGTTGGCCGCGGCCGGGCGCCGCGGTCGTCGCCGCCGCAGCCGTGGTATCGCTCCTCCTGTCACT
The DNA here is from genome assembly GCA_947258375.1 of uncultured Acidimicrobiaceae bacterium. Lineage (GTDB taxonomy): Bacteria > Actinomycetota > Acidimicrobiia > Spongiisociales > UBA5794 > JAHEJX01. Next base: position 36,415 of record CAMYIJ010000041.1, on the reverse strand, counting down.
ATCACTCCTCCTGTCACTATCGCTGGCGATGGTCGTCAGGGCTGAACTGTCGGCGTCCGCGGAGCAGGCGCTGGCTATTAGGGCCACCACAACGGCGGTGGCCATCAGATATCGATGATTTCGCATTTCCGACTCCCTCTGTCATATCCCGCCTCGACGGGATATGGCTAGGACGGAACGCGAGGCGTGCGGGGTTCCCGAGCGGGCTGCGGGAGCCGCGCTACTCGCCGCAGCCGATGCCTCCCTGCATGAACGTGACCCGGGCACCCTGGTTGCCGCTTGAGAGGTTGCCGGAGATGCCGGAAGGGTTGCCGGCCAGGTAGAAGTACCAGAACTCGAATATGTCCTCGTACTCCACCGTGAGCGCACTGCTCAGCATGTCGAGCTGGCCGCGGGTGTCGTTGACCCGGAGCCCACTGCGGGTCGCCAGCTCAATGTCCTCGTAACCCCATGGCGAACCGAGCAGCTGCCAGGTGAAGAACTCGCCCTCATCGGCGATCCCGCTCCGGGTGAAGAAGGTGCGCAGGTTGCCCCAGCGTGCCATACGGACGTGGGTGCCGGGGCAGGTGCCGTAGATGCTGAAACTGTCGATCCAGCCGGTGTCCTCATCGGGGGCGCCTTCGAGCATCGGATCGCCCAGGAGTGCGATCTCGACGAGCGCAAAATCCGTCGGGGTTCCGAAGTCGATGTTGCCTATTCCGGTGGCTCGCACGCGCCACGGGCCCGCCGGGCCTTCACAAGAGGCCTTGCTTTCGGCCTTGCACCAGTCGCGGTCCCGGCCGCCGTTGGCGATGTCACCGGTGCCGGCATCGCCGCGGATGTAGTCGCCGCCGGGGTTGCCGCGCATCCTGTCGTTACCCGTGTTGCCGAGGATCACGTCACGTCCGGTACCGCCGGTGATGAAGTCGCGACCGCGGCCGCCGTTGATCGCGTCCCGGCCGCTCTCGCCGTTGATCACATCGGGGCCGGCGCCGCCGAAGATGACGTCGTGGCCGCCACCACCGTCGATTGTGTCGACGCCGTCGCCTCCGCAGATGAGGTCGTTTCCGCCGCGCCCGTCGATAGTGTCGTCACCGGCCAGACCAACAATGACGTCGCGCCCTGTGGTGCCTATGAGCAGATTGTCGCCGGCGTCTCCGACGAGCGTGGCAGGCTTCCCCTGGCACGAAAGGACGATCAATTCAGCCTGCACCGCCGGAACAACCGAAACAACCATGGCGGCAACGGCAAACAACAGGAATAAGCGACGCACGATCAACCCCTCCACGACGGTCTGTTGTGCACTCCAGGGCGCTATTCCGCGCGGAGGGCACAACAGACGAACTCGACTCACATTATCCACCCGCTACCTTATCCGTCCCTCGCCCGATTGTGGGGGAGTATGGTTCCGGTTCATTCGCGGTGAGGTGAAGCCATGGCCGGGTCGATCGGTCAAGTGGAAACCAGATTCTTCACGTTCGGGTCCGAAGAGGAGCCGTTTGTCCTGAAGTGTGGGTCGAGGCTGACCGAGGTGACTCTTGCCTACGAGACGTATGGCGAGCTCAACGCCGACTGCTCCAACGGCGTCCTGGTATTCCAGGCACTCACGGGGTCGCAGCACGCCGCCGGCTTCAACCCCGCGATTCCCGAGATCGGTGACATCTGGACCGAGGAGAACCACATGGGGTGGTGGGATGGCTTCATCGGACCCGGCAAGCCGATCGACACCGACAAGTACTTCGTCATTTGCGTCAACTACCTGGGTGGCTGCTACGGGTCGACCGGGCCCGCCTCGATCAACCCGCAGACCGGTGAGCGCTACGGCAGCACGTTTCCCAACGTCTGCTTCGCCGACATTGTGGACAGCCAGATCAGGCTGCTCGACCACCTCGGGATCACCAAGCTGCACGCAGTCACGGGAGGCTCCATCGGCGGTGTGCTGGCGCTGTCCCTGGCGACCCGGTATCCCGACAAAGTCGACATCGTCATCCCCTTTGCCGCCGGCCTGCAGACGACTGCCCTGCAGCGGATCCACAACTACGAGCAGATCAATGCGATCCAGACCGACCCGAACTTCAACGGCGGCGACTACTACGACGGGCCGGGGCCCACAGGCGGGCTGTCGCTAGCCCGAATGATCAGCCACAAAACGTTCGTGTCGCTGCGCGACCTGCGGCTGCGGGCCCGCGACGAGGTGCTCGACATCGACGACGGTCCGGGTTTCTACGACCTCACTCACCCCCTCGAGTCGTACATGCGCCACCACGGTGACAAGTTCGTCGCCCGCTTCGACGCCAACAGCTACATCCGCATCATGCACGCCTGGCAGACCTTCGACCTGGCGCGCGAAGCGGGTCATGAGGATCTGTCGGAGCTGTTCACCGCATGCAAGCACCAGCGCTATATGGTCTTCAGCATCGACTCGGATGTGTGCTTCTACCCCGACGAGCAAGAGGAGATGGTGCGCCACCTCGAGCTGGCCGACGTGCCCAAGCGCTGGATAACGGTCCACTCCGACAAGGGCCACGACTCCTTCTTGCTCGAGCCCGAGCTGTTCGCGCCCCATCTGGTGGCGACCCTCGAGGGGTACTAGAGCGAAGGGCAAACCGCGCCGATATGCCGCCTCCCGAGTTCCCGAGCGGGTGACGAGTTCCACCACCTAGGCCGCTTGCGGTCATATCATTCAGGCATGGACCTCGCCTCGCAACCCGTCGGTGTCTTTGATTCAGGGGTTGGTGGCTTGGCGGTGCTCATGGAGATCAAGGCCCTTCTGCCTGATGAGGACCTCGTGTACGTTGCTGATCAGGAATGGGCTCCGTATGGCAGGCGCACGCTCGACGAGGTGCGTGACAGGTCGGTCGCCATCTCCGCTGAGCTGATAGGCCGCGGCAGCAAGGCCGTGGTCGTGGCATGCAACAGTGCCTCGGCGGCGGCACTTCACCATCTGCGGGAAGTGTTCCCACAAACCCCGTTCATCGGTATGGAACCGGCTCTCAAGCCGGCGGCAGAGAACACCTTGAGAGGCGCGATCGGCGTGTTGGCCACGGCCACCACCTTTCAGGGGGAGTTGTATGCGTCGGTGCTCGACCGCCATGCCAACGGTGTCGAGGTCCACGAGGTGGCGGCCCCCCGCCTGGCGATGCTGGTCGAGGACGGGTTGCTCGATGAGGCAGAAAGCGATCTCAAGGAACTGCTCGCTCCGATGCTGGCCGCCGGAATCGACAGCCTGGTCCTCGGTTGCACGCACTACTCCTTTCTCCATGACCAGATCCGCGCCGCCGTTGGGCCGGATGTGCGTCTTGTCGATCCGGCGCCCGCCGTGGCGCGTCAGGTGCGACGGGTGCTCGAAGAGTCCGATCTCTTGAACAGCTCAGGTGGCGGCACGGCGTACTTCACGAGCGGGGACCCGGGCAGGCTCGAGGAGCAAGCCAGGGAACTGGCGGACTACTCGATCGCAGCGGTGCGGATCGAGATCGAAGACCAGGGGATCGGCCAGCACGCTCCCTAGGTGTCGAGTCGAAGGACCGCCCCGATCCACGCCAGAGGGGCGAAGTGGGTCAGTTCTCCAACCAGCATCACATGATCGGCGCTGACCGACTCGATAACGCCGCGCGGGTTGTTGGTACCGAACCCAACCAGCAGCTCCACGAACGCCCCCGCCAGCTCCAACTCGCGCAACCGGGCAAGGAATGTCTCGGGACCGTATTGCTCGCGCGTGCTGCCACCGTCGGACGAGCGCTCGATCACATCGATGGTCAACGGCCCCTCCAGGTTGAGATGGACGGCGGGACCTTCGACAGGCGTCAGCGTGGCCAACGTGGAGCGGGCATGGGTCAGCACGCCGCGGACCGACGACCCGCCGATCGTGGCTCGAATCGTGTCGCCCCGGCTGAGCAGCTCATACGCAACCTGGGCCAGATCGCGGCTGCGAAGGGCAGCTTTGCGGGCAACAAACTCGTCTTCCTCGGCGGTGCGCCGGAACTCGCCGCCAACCCGCTCCCGCAGTTCCCGGTCGAGAGCCTCGAGAGGGTCGAGGCCGTCTCCGTCGTCGGGTGTGGTCATGGTCCGCATTGTGGCAGGTGAGACCGTACGTATCAGTTACTGCACGCAGGGTGGTCCTTGTGGCCGTCATGACGGCTTCTTGAGGATGTTGATCCGTCCTTGCTCGATCGCGGGGCGCGACTTGTAGTGGCTTCCGCACTTTGGGGCCATGAATGCTCTACCCACTCTTCTGGCCATGCTGGCTCTTCTTGTGAACATCCCGCCCGAGCTGGGCGGCCCGGCACTGCTGACTACGGAGACGGCTGCGGTCGTTTCGGCGAGCGGGGCAACCGCAACAGTGACCTTCTCCAATCCCGAGTCACCTCGGGCGCACGAGTCTGTCGCGATCGAGCTGCTGGAGAATGTCGCAGACGGGGCCCTGGTGCACGCCTCGCTGTGGAGCCTCTCACTTCGGGGGCCCTTGGATGCATTCGAGCATGCGGCCGAAGTCGGTACCTTGCGTTTGATCTCCGATGCCAGCGCTACCCACTGGCGGATGAGAGCGCTGCGCAGGGCAGCAGACGAGTCGCACGTCGAGGTTTTCCGTGGCACCAACCACAACAAGTTCGTGCTGTTGGACAAGCTCGCCACAGGCGAGGAGTGGGTCGTCTACACGACATCGGGGAACTTCACGAAACGTCAGCGCAGATTCGACCAGACGACGGTTGTGCACGTAGGGAACAAGGGTCTGTACGACAGCTTCCTCGAGTACTGGGAATCCTTACGGGTCGGCAAACCCGTGAGCCTCCAGCGTCGGCACGAACGGGTGAAGCTCTGGACCTATCCGACGGACTCCGGCCATGCCTTCTTCGAGGGCATAGCGGCCGCCCGTTGCGATAAGGGTGCAGAGATCACCATTTCGAGCCTGCAATTCCGCAACACGGAAATGGCGTGGGCCCTGCGCCGAGCGAGTGAACAGGGGTGTGTCGTGAGCGTGCGTACCAGTGAGCACTGGGCCGACGCCAGAGACATCTGGATATTGACTCACAACACGGACGTGACCCTCACGTACGCCAACACCCACTCGAAGTGGATGGCGATCGACAAACTGGGCAGACGATGCAGAGCCTACGTGTACACAGGCAGCACCAACATCAATGAGCGCACCCACGAGGCCGCCGACTCCACCCTGCGCCTCAAAGGGCGAACAATGTACGACGCATTCCGGTCAGAGGGCTGATGAGTCCCCAGCTCGCCAAGCGCCAACACGCTTCGTGAGCAGCGTGCGGGGCGTATGCGGTCGGCCCGCACGTGGATGGCCCGTATGTGTACGGTTGGAGAATGGAGTTCCAGGTTCTAGGACCTGTAGAGGTCTTCGATGATGGCCTTCGGCTCGACGTTGGGGGCCGCAAACAGCGCACGGTATTGGCGCTGCTCATCGCCAACTATGGACGCCCCACGAGCGTCGACAAGCTCATCGAAGGCACGTACGGCGAGGACGCTTCAGAAGGCGCTCGCCACTCCATACAGACTTACATCTCCAATCTGCGCAGCCGGCTCGGCGACGTCATCTCCTCGGCCGGCCATTCGTACCAACTCAGCGACGACGGATCGACAGTCGACTTCGTCGAATTCGAGCAACTGGTTGGAGGCGCCCGCGCCCGGCTTGCCGAGGATTGCAGAACTGCCGCAACCGAATTACGGGTCGCTCTGGAAATGTGGCGAGGTCTGCCATACGAGGGCGTCGACGCGAGGGGCGAGCTCGATTTGGAGATAGCCCGACTCAACGAACTGCGCATGGTGGCTCTCGAGACCCGCATCGAGGCCGATCTCGCTTGCGGGCGGCACCAAGAGCTGGTCGGAGAGCTCGAAGCACTGACTGTCGAGCACCCGTTTCGAGAAGGCTTCCATGCTCAACTGATGCTGGCGCTCTACAGATCGGGGCGTCAGGCAGCGGCGCTGCGCTCCGTGAGCTCGAGCAACAGATCCTCGAGCAGGACCCCAGCCTGACCCTCACGCCTTCCAGGCCCGCGCCGGCGCCCGGCCGCGGCGCTTCGCTTCCCGTTCAGCCGCCGCGGCGGACTCCCGAAACCATCCGCGGCCCGCCTTCGCTCGCCATCGAACCGGATGACGCCTGGGTGGCCCCCGTCCTGCACCTGATTGCGAAAGACAACGTTGGCGTTGAGATCGATCCCGCGGGTATCGGCGCGGGCGAGCCCGCTTCGACGCGGACTCGGCGTGGTGTGTCACGCCTGGCGATTGTCATCGGGTCGATCGGGCTTGTCGTCGCGATCGGTGCAGTCCTCATCGTCAGCCTGGGAGGATCCCCGGACAGCAACGAGGCGGTGTCCCCTCTCCCAGGTCCCACGACAACGGCTAGTGCGCCCGATACGACGGCTCCTCCGGTTTCCCCGCCTACCACCGAGGAGGCTCCGCCAACAGCGGCTCCCGCACCGGAAGACGAGCCGGCAGCGGACGGCGTCCCGTCTCGGCCGAGCGTGAAACGAACGGTGGAGGTGGGTGATGGTCCGCAGGCAGCCTTCGCGGATGAGTCCGCTGTGTGGTTCACCTTGAGCCGTGATGGGGCCATCACCCGGCTGGACCCCGAGACGCTGATTCCAAGGACTGTTGACGTCGGAGCCAATCCAACCCGTCCGCTTGTTCGTGGCGACAAGATCTGGGTCCCCTGTCGAGAGGACGGCACAGGGACCGTTGTCGACCGTACCTCGCTCGAGATGATCACGACTATTCCGGTGGGCAGGTGGCCGGACACCCCTGTTGAGGCGAACGAACTCGTGTGGGTCACGGCGCGCCGGGACTATGAGCTCGTGGCCATCCATCCCGACTCCTTCGAGATCGTCGACAGAATCGATCTCGACGGCTACCCGCTCACCCCTGTGTTCGCTCAGGGCGGCCTATGGGTTGTGGGCCTGCGCTCCGGGACGGTGACCCGGGTCGATCCAGTCACCGGCAAGAGGGCCGGCCCCGAGCTCGAAATCAGTTCCCGTCCGCACGCTCCCATTCTGGCCAACGGGAAGATATGGATCTCCGACCGTAGAGACGGCACACTCACGGTCATTGACCCCCTCACTTGGGAGCAACGGACGATCGATTTTGGAGGGACGCTTTCGGCTCCGGTGGTCGTGGACGGCCAGGTATGGGTCTCGGACACCCAATCTGGAGACGTCATAGTTGTTGACGCTGCCGGAGGCGGAGAGTTCGATCGTATTCCTACAGGCCTGGCTCCCACCAACCCGGCGGAACATGAGGGCGCGTTCTGGGCTGCCGACCCGCACGCCGGTTTTGTGATCCGCATCGATCCCGTCTTGAAGAAGGCGACAATCAAGATTCCTGTCGTTGGGAATCCCGGGGTTCCGTTCAGCGCGCACGGCTTTCTCTGGGTGCCCGACACAACCGGGACAACGGTGCTGATGATCCAGGAGTGAGCGGCCGCCTCAATCGGTCGGCGCCGCGACTCGCCTGGGCTGAGTTTCAGGTCGCGAAACTCAACTCTTCGACAATGCAGGATACGTTATTTTCATGTAAAGTATCGCTAGCAACGATGTAGGAGCGTGAAATGGCACGCGAGGATTCCAATCCGGCGGACTTCCCGCAAGTCCTCGACACCGCCCTGGTGGCCGAGATGCTCGGTATGAATGTCCAGGTAGTGCGGCGGATGGCTCGTGAGGGAACGATTCCGGCGTACCGCTTGCCCGGGGGCCGGTCGTTCCGGTTCTTCCGGGACGAGGTGCTCGAATGGCTGAAGAGCTTCCCGGTGGAGGTCGATTCCGAAGCGGAAACCGAGACGCCGTCAGGGGCTTCTGCAACGGAGGATGTCGAGACCTAGCTAGACCACTACCCCAGGTGGCGAGCAGGCTGCTGTGGGTAGTATCTTTTTTTCCAACTCTTGGGGAAGCTGTGACTGGGGTACGGCAGGGGAAGGGTGACGGACGATGACGCAGACTGCTGACCGGGTCGATCCCGGGCTCGAACCGGCGATGGTCGAAGCGGCCCCGCGTCGTCGGCTTTTCGGTAGCTTCGCGCTGGGACATCTACTGATGATTCTGGCCGGCCTCCTCGCCTTCCTGCTTGTCCTGGCTGCGCTGCGTGACACTTCTGCGACCAGTTTCGTCGGCAAGGCGGCCACCGATATCCCCGCCGGTACGACGATCGAAGCAGCCGATGTCGAGCTGATTGAGATCTCCGGAGACGCGCTGGGCGGGGCGGTTCTCAGCTCCGATCAGCTGAACGAAGTGATCACGGGCGGGCAGGTGACCACCCGAGCCCTGAGCACCGGCACCCTGCTGCAGCCGTCGGACTTCACCGCCGTCGGCTACCAAACGCAGATCAGATCGATGTCGATACCCATATCACCGACCCGGGCGGTCGCCGGGTCGCTGCAGCCAGGAGACCTCGTCGACATCATCGCCAGCGCCGACGGTGTCAGCTGGCATGTGATGACGAGCGCCGAGGTGCTCGCAACGGCGGACGCAACGACGGGCGGCTTTGCGAGCAACGACTACACCGTAACGGTCGCGGTCGATCCCATCCTGAGCCTGCGGTTGGCGTGCGCCATGACGAACTTCAGCATGGACATCGTGCGCGCCACGGGGGCGACGCCGCTCGAGCTGCCGGCTGCACCGAGAGAGTGCGGTTAGGGGGGAACGTGTACATGCGGGAACCGGCGGTGATGCTCGCTCACTCGATCCGAGGGTGGGCCCAGGAGCTGCACTTCTTCTTGATGGACCACGGCGGGGCCATCGTTCGCGGCTACGTGATGTCTCCCGAGGACGCCATGGGAGAGAAGTACGACGTCTTGCTCGTGGACGATGTGACATCCTTCCTGTCGACCCGACTGGTGAGCAACCTGCAGCGCGGCGGTGCTCGCGTCATTGGGGTCTACGACGCCGCCGACCCGGTGGGTACCGGCAAGCAGCGCCTCCTGGAACTCGGCGTTGACGAGGCAATCGCCGACGCGACACCGCCGGCGGAGTTCGTCGAAGCGATAGCGCGTCTGGCCGGTCCGATGATCGTTGCCGACCCGGAGATGCGCGGCCTGATGGATTCCATACAGGCCGATGCGGTCGTCCCGGGACCGGTCGATCACGATGCCGCCGCCCGCCGCCGCCGACGCGGCTATGTGATCGCAGTGGCGGCCGCCGGGGGTGGCGCCGGAGCCACCGAGGTGGCGATTCAGCTCGCCGCGGCTTTGCGCCATCGGATAGGCCAGGCCACGGTGCTCGTCGATGCGGACGAGCAGTCGCCGAGTGTCGCCCAGAGGCTCGGCCTCAGCCTTCACCCCAATATCCGCACGGCGGTCGACGCCGTTCACCACGGCACCGGCGCCCTCACCAGCACCCTGCGCCAGGTGCCGATCGCGGGAATCAGCGTCCTCAGTGGATTGCCCAACCCGCGTGATTGGTTCGAGCTGCGTTCCGGTGAGGTGGCCGAGGTGCTAGCCGAGCTTGCGGCGACGCACCCATGCGTGGTGGCCAACGTCGGGTCGCGTCTCGAGGATCTTCCGGAAGGCGCAGGACCGGCGCGGTTCAGCGTCACCAGAGCCACGCTCAGCCTGGCCGACGTGATCGTCCTCGTCGGCTCGACAACTCCCGTTGGGGTGACACGAATCGTCGACTGGATGGCGGACGGTCGATCGCTCGTGAGTGGCAAGCCGCTGCACATAGTCCTCAACCAGCATCCCCGGGGCGCGTTCGTGCTCTCAGAGGTCGAGGTCGAGCTGCGGCGGTCGCTGACCCCGCAGTCGATCACCGTGGCACCGTTCGACAAACGTGTGCCCCGGGCGGCGTGGGATGGCGTGTTGGTGCCACGCGGGCCGTTCGCGAAAGCCGTCACCAAGCTCGCTGCCATGGTCCCGACCTTCGGTGATGCCCAGTGACCACCGCCCCATTGCCCAGCGCCGCTTCGCCGAATGCCTACGAAACGATCCGGCAACGGTCCCTCGAACGTATCGATGTCGAGAAGCTCGACCCCAACCACGACGTGGCACGTATCGGCGGGGTCGTCTCCGGCGCGGTCGATGAGTACCAGGCCCTGGCGCATCAGGGTGCGGCCGGTCTCCGGGCGCTGCGGGATCCCGCAGAGATGGTGCGTCGGGTCCTGCGCTCGATCACCCGGTTCGGTGCACTGACCGAGCTGTTCGAGCGCCCCGAGATCGAGGAGATCTTCATCGAAGGCGACCGGGTCACCTACATCGACGGTGACGGCCGCTTGCAGTCGATGACCACACCGACCAGCGAGGAGGAAAACGCCCAGGTTGTGTCGCGCCTCCTGGCGGCCACCGACCGCCACCTCGATGCATCGAGCCCCATCGTGCAGGCTCGCGTGCTCGACGACAGCGCTCGATTGACCGCGGTGATCCCACCCATCTCGGATCAGATCTCGGCAACGATACGGCGCTACGCACTGCGGCGCGAAAACCTCGGCTTTCTGGTGCAAAAGGGATCGCTGACACCGCAGGCTGCGGGATTTCTGTGGGCGATCATGCAGAGCAACACATCGATCCTGGTGTCGGGCCCTCCAGGCGCGGGCAAGACGTCGATGTTGGCGGCGCTGCTCGACTCGGCGCCGGCCAACCACTGTGTGCGCTGTGTCGAGGAGGTTCGTGAGCTCCACGTGCCCCTCAGCCCGCACTCTTCGTACTACGAAGCCCGCCCCGCCGGGCTCGACGGGCGCGGTGAGATCTCGCTGCGCAATCTCGTGAAGCTGGTGCTGGCGATGCGTCCCGACAGAATCGTCGTGGGTGAGGTGCGGGCCGCCGAGGCGTTCGAGCTGACGCGGGCGAGCAACGCCGGCTGTGGTTTCGCTTGCACGGTTCACGCCAACTCGGCCCGCGATGCCTTGAACGCGCTGGTCAATGCGGCGTTGATGGCCGGCGAGAACGTGACTGAGGAGGTGGTGCGCAAAGTGTTCTCCTCGACGATCGACTTCGTCGTGCACCTGGATCGTGACTCAACGACCCACGAGGGGCAGAGCATGCGGCGCCAGACAATGGAGATCCTGACCCTGAATCCGTCGCTCCACGATGACTTCACAACGGAGCCGCTCTTCTCCAGGAAGTCCATCGGTATGCCACTGGAATGGACCGGGCAGATGCCCAACGAAGCTCTGCGGCGGCGCATCGAGGAGGCCCTGCCGCACCGTCTCGATCTCCGGGCGATCTGCGACGGATCGGCGACACCGCTGTGAGGTTGCTCGCGGCATTGTTCGCCGCCGTATTCGTCTATCTCGCAGTGGGTTTCGCGATCGGATACGCCCCGGAGATTCGGTGGCGGGCATCCCAACGGTCCACAGACATGAGCAAGCGGCAACTCTGGCTCATCCAGGCCGGGCTCAATCTCAGTCCGGTGCGGTTCTGGGCGGTTTCGGTGGCGCTCGGTCTCCTTGCCCTGCTGCTGGCTTCGGGCATCAGTCAGGCGTTCTGGGTGGCACTACCACCGGCAGTGGTCGTGATGTTGCTGCCGCGTTGGTTCTATGAGCGGCGCCGGCTGCAACGTTTATCGGCCGTCAAGCGGGCTTGGCCCGACGGTCTTCGCCACCTGGTGGCCGCGGTGCGGAGCGGGCTATCGCTGCCTTTGGCGCTCGAAGACCTGGCCGCCAACGGTCCCGATGCCATCCAACATGCGCTGGCCCGCTTCCCCACATTGGCCAAAGTGTTTGGCGTGCCGGCGGCTCTCGAGGCAGTGCGCGATGAGTTGGCGGATCCGACAACGGATCGTGTTATCGAGGTGCTGCTGGTTGCGCACGATCGTGGCGGAGCGATCGTCCCCGAGATACTCCAGGACCTGGCCGACTCCACGACACGCGACCTGCGCACCGTGGAGGAGATTCGCTCAGAGAGCCTCGAACAGCGCTTGAGTGCCCGGATTGTCTTTGCGGTGCCCTGGCTCGTGTTGCTTCTCATGACCGCCCGCGATGGGCCGTATCGAATGTTCTATCGGTCCGCGGGCGGGACGGTGGTGATACTCGTCGGAGCGGTTCTCAGCGTGCTCGGTTGGTGGGCGGTGTCCCGTCTGGGCCGCGAGCCCGTCGAGCAGAGGGTGTTCGGCTCGACCGTCGCCGAGGTCGGGCGATGACCGGACTCTCCTTTTCGGCAGCCCTCACTTCGGGGGTGTTCTCGGCCCTGTTCGTACGCTGGCTCATGAACCCGCGTGCGCGATTGGCGGGTCGGGTGCGGCCGTACTCTGCGGTGAGCCGGTCGATGCTGGGGCGCACGTTCGATCCGGAGGCGTCCACCGGCATGGCGGTTCCCGAAACCGCTGTAGGTCGGGTTCTGCTGCCACCGCTCACTGCGGCCGCCGAGAGGTTCGGCCAGATCATCGATTCGTCCTCAGAAGAGGCGATGGGCGTGAAGCTGCGGCAGGCCGCCATGCTCACCGAGACCCCGCCCGACCGGCGGCTCCAGGAGTATCGGATGCGGCAGTTCCTCCTTGCCGCGGCCGGTTCTGTCGGGGGATTCATCGTCGGGGTGGCGCTCGATCGCAGCACGGCCATGACCCTGGTGCTGGCCATCGCCGGGTTCGCTGGGGGAGGGTCCTTCTGGAGAGGCAAGATCGATCGGGCGATTGAGGAGCGGACCGCGCGGATGCGCATCGAGCTGTACACAGTCAACCAGCTGCTCGCGATGCGAGTGCGGGTCGGTGGTGGCGTCGTGTCGGCAGTACGCACCGTGGTTGAGCGCGGTCGCGGTCCCGTCATCGACGAGCTCGGTGAGGCGTTGCGGCTGCACTTCTCGGGCATGTCGGCGGGCGCGGCGTTTCGCCACATCGCCGACCTCACGCCGGAGCCCCACGCCCGGCGCGCATATCAAGTTCTGGCAACCGCGGATGAACGCGGATCAGATCTCGCAGAGGCGCTGCTGGCGCTGAGCGAGGACATTCAGGAAGACAGAAAAGAAGCAATCCGGCGCCAAGCGGTGCGGCGGCGAGCGACGATGCTCATTCCGATCATCGTGATTCTCGCCCCAATCCTCTTGCTGTTCGTGGGGGCACCGTTGCCCTTCATCGTGTTGCGGAATCTGGGATGAATAGGGCAAATGAAGGGAAAGGGAGAATTCATGTCACGGATCATGATTTCAGTGCAGAGCCGGGTCGTCGAGGTGCGACGCCGGCTATCGGGCGAGGACGGCTTCCAGACGGCAGAGGCGATTGGGATCGCCGCCGTCGGGATCGTTGTTCTCAGCGGTATCATGGTGTTGCTCGAGGTCCTCGGCGTCGACGTCATCAATTGGTTGCGAAGCCGCTTCGGCGTCGGTTCCTAGGGGCAACCCGGCCGCCCGCCGAGCGCGGCTTTGTGGTCATCCAATGGGTCGGCATGGTGATAATCGCCATGACGCTGCTCATCATGGTCACGAACGCCGTGGCGATTCAGTACGCAATGGGCGCCGTGCGCACCGCGGTCGACGAGGCGGCACGAACCGGGGCCCGGCTCGACGGAACACCGACCGAATGTGTCGACCATGGCACCGACGTGCTGCGGGGTCGGGGCGGACTGTTGCGCGGCACGATGGGCGACAGCATCGTCATCAGCTGCGCGGTCGTCGGCCCCGTGATGGTCGCCAGCGCAACCGGCGAGTTCGAGTGGTGGCTCGGTGGGGTTCCCGGGGTGTCGGTCGACATTGTCGGAAGATCGGTGATCGAACCGGACGTGAGCGCGGCGCCATGAGCCGATGTGCGCCGCACCAGGCGGGCTTCACAACGCCGGAGTGGCTGCTCGGAATCGGCCTGATCATCATGCCGGTGATCGTGATCGTGGCCTCGATAGCTCCCTGGTATCAACGCGCCAACATGGCAACGTTGATTGCCCAGGAGACGGCTCGTGTCATGGTCCTCGCCGATGACTGGGACAGCGGCGAAGCGGAGGCCCACACGCTGGCTCGCGAGATCGCCGGCAACCACGGCTTCACCGGAAGCGACTGGTGCGCCAGCCCGGCACCCGGGTGCCTGTGGATGGCCATCGGGGGCACATCACCGGGCTTGATCCAGCGTGGTTCGGAGATCTCAGTGCAGATCGAGGTGCCGATCCCAGGAGTTGTCGTTCCAGGCGTCGGTGACGTCGCCGCGTTCCAGTGGTCCCAAGCACACACCGAGCGGGTCGACGACTATCGCAGCATCGAGGTGCCCGGTGGGTGAACTGCGGCGCGGCGAGGGCGGCTTCTCGGCGCCGATCATGGTGCTGATCATGGCGATGATGGTGCTCTTCATAGGTGGCATCTCGATCGACCTGTGGCGTGTCGTCGCCGACCATCGCGAGGTCACGGGCCTGGCCGACGGGGCTGCCATTGCCGGCGCCACTGCGGTCGATATCGCCGCGTACGAAGCCGACCCGACGCTCGATCCGATCCTCGATCCGGCCGTGGCGACCCAGCGGGTGTGTCAGTACATGGCCGATCATGAGGGGGTTACCTCCTGTCCCAGCGCCGCCCTGACGGTCGACTTCGCTCCCGATCTCTCCGCGATAACAGTGTCCTTCCAGCGGGAAGTGGAGCTCACCTTCCTCCGGATCGTCGAGGTCGGGGGAGCCGACCCGATCGTGGTGTATTCGGACGCGGTGGTTGAACTACAGCGGGGAACCCCGTGAGCCGGCGAGGTGGCGGCGCGACGCCGGCGCTGGCGGCGACAACTGAGGAGTAGCTGTGCAGGCATGGCGATTGCTCCTGGCGGCTCTGGTCGTCGCCGGGCTCGGTGCCGGTCTTGTCTATGTGGTGCTGACCAATGGTGAGGTTGGGGACCCCGTCCCGACTCTGGTCAGCGCGGCTCCTTCCACGGCGTCTCCTGGTTCTGGTGCGACAATGACCCTGCCGCTCCCGGTTTCGTCATCGGCCCTGCCGCCGACTTCGGATGTTCCCTCTCGGCTCGTCAGCAGCACCACCATCACGGAACCTCCTGTAGTGGCGGCATTGCGCGATGCACTCGCGGCGTGGGGCGAGTTCGCCGTCACCGGGCGGGTTCGCGATCTTGGCGATCACTTCGTGGCCGGCGGCCCGCAACGACGGCAATTGCGGGCCGAGGCAGAATCGATACGAGCCGACACGTCGGGCGGTCCTCGCTACGTTGTGACAACTCGGAACATCGTCACGATCTCGGTCACTCCGACCGACGCCGTCCTTCGGACAGATATCGAATGGGCGCGCCAGGGCGAGGTGACGCAGTTCTTCGTGTGGGACATCAATATGCGGTTGCTCGACGGCAGGTGGCAGTTACTCACGGTTGAAGACGTACCGGAGGAAGCCGGGGGCTAGAGAGGCGGAGGGGTCGGCGGCGGGTCGCCGCGACTCACTTAGGGGGTGCGCGGCCGCTGGTCGTGTATGTGTGGTTGAGTTTGGTGGTCCATTGGTAGTCGCCGTTGGGGAGGGGTTGGTAGGTCCATTGTTGTTGGTGGCGGATTCGGTGGTCGTGGCGGCAGAGGGGGGCGAGGTTGTCGGTGGTGGTTGGTCCGCCGTTGTTGTAGGGGGTGGTGTGGTCGAGGTCGCTGGTGGTGGCGGGCATGCGGCATCCGGGGAAGATGCAGGTGGGGTCGCGGGTTTCGACGGTTCTGGTTTGTGCTGCGGTGGGTCGGCGCCGGACGGTGCCGCTTTGTACGGTGCCGCTATGTATGGTGCCGCTTTGTATGGTGCCGAGCACGGGGTGTCCGGTTGTGATGGGGTTCCCGTTGTTGGTGATTGTGTAGCGCCATTCGGCGTCGGGGGAGTCGGTGGCGATTCGGCGGGCGATGTCGGCGATGATGGGTCCGTAGCCGGCGAGTTCTGCGGGGGTTTCGTTGAGGTGGAGGAGGGTGGTGAGCTCGACGTTGAGGTTGATCATTCCGCGGGGTCCGGTAGTCGTGCTTGTTGTGGGGTTGGTGCCGTTGAGGATGTCGAGGTAGATGTCGGCGCGGAGCTGGTCGATGCTGCGTTGGTCTCCTTGGCGGCGGAGTTTCTTGGCGAGGTGGTTGATTCTTGCCATGGCGGCGGCCGCGAGGTTGGGGGGTAGTTGGTGGCCCGACAGGGTCGTGGTGCCATCTACGTTGGGTTGCGCTATCAGGCGGCGTTCCCCGAGGGCGCTCGTGTACCGGTCTTTGGCTTCTTCGGGGTCAGCTTCTATGCAGAGGCGTTTGAGGCGGGCTGCGAGCTGGCCGGTGGTGAGCTGGGGCGCCTGTTCGATGATTCCCTCAACGACGCTGCGGGCGGTAGCGGTGGTGAGGTGGTACGTGTGGTGCGCAATCGTTTTGGCTCGCCGCACATCAATATCGCCGCTCTGGAGGGCTGTGAACACCCGGGGGAGCCGTTCGCGTAGCTCCAAAGCGAACGACAACTCACTGTCGGTCGCCCGGCGAGTGAGACGCAACGCCGCGCGGATCTCCGCGGCCGCGGCCTCGGTAGCAAAGGTGTGGTCTTCGAAGGGGTCGGTTTCTCGCATGTGCTCGGTGACTGCAGCCATGGCCTTGTAGACCCCGGCGTTGTAGTGCGATGCCATACGCTGCTGAGCGCGCAGGTAGACGATGCGGTCGTGACCTGAGAGCGATTCAACGTCGGTGAATTCGATGATCGCAGCCAGGATGGTGCCGGGTTGCATCTCGTCGAGACCAGCCGGTATCCCTGTGGTGCTGGGCTCGTTGGCCCGGGCGAGGACCTCGTCGTCTACATATCCATATTCCGGATCGAACATACGTACGATGGTATCAACCGCCTGCGACAGAAAACCGCCAGTAAACCGGGGCTCTGCCAGCCAATCCGAGCCTCCTTCTCCAACCGCTCCTCGGCCGCGCCGCCGACACGACGCAGCTGGCACCGCATGCACGAGAAACGTTTTCCCCCTACCGGCTGCGTTCCGTGGCTCGTACAATGAGAACAGAGCGGTGCGCACTGCGCGCATCGACGAAAGGGGGCCGACGCATGAGCGTACTCAGCGACTTCGACCTCGCCATCCTTGACATGCTGACGGGTGGAATGGTTGTTGGCAGGGAGGACTTGGAGGACCTGGCCGGGCGGCTTGGAGTTCCTTTCGTGTCGATCGATCAATCGATGGCGCGCCTCGGGAGAGCGAGGTTGGTTGCTCACACCGGGAAGGGGCTCGATAGGAAGTGGGAGGCCACCTATCTATGGAGGAGGAGGGTGCGGGTTCTGCACGCTCTGGGCCCGACCTGGAAAGAGACGTCGACCGTGCGCGACCTGGTGGCCGCCGCCCATCACCTGGTATTTGCAGATCTTCGATGGTGGGAGTTCCAAGGCCCCGTAGCTTCGCAGAGGGTCAAGTCGAGAGAGCTCCTGCTCTTCTTCTGCGCGGATTGTCTCGACGCCACCAACGAATTCATAGTGATCTCCACCGCTACCTACCCCGCCCACAGCACCCATCGGTTCGGAGCCTTCCATCCGTGGGTGCGCGCATGGCGTATCACCTAGATCCTGAGCAACGCGACTAGGCCTCGTGAGTGCTACGTGCGCGGGAGGAACCAGCTCCGATCAACTCGACGGTGGCAGGGGCTGGCCGCGTCTTTCTTGGGTCAGGCTTGCACCTGGTCTTATGCGGGAGGCACCCTTTTCGTGTACGTCACGGAAGACATACCCCATGAAGCACTGAGAGTATTCCTTGATCTTGCTGGGTGGGTTCGTCCAGCCCGAACGGCGCCCCCCGCCCCGCTAGAGCTCGACCACCATGGCCTTGTCCACTGCCGGAAGGGAGCGAAGTTCGGCGAGCACGTCGTCGGGGGGCCAGGTGTCGAGGTTGATGAAGCTCAGGGCCTGGCCGCCGGCCTCGTCCCGGCCGAGGCGCCACTCGGCGATGTTCACCTTATGCTCGCCGAGCAGGGTGCCCACCTGGCCGATGACTCCGGGGGTGTCGTTGTTGAGCATCAGCAGCACGATGCCGGCGGGCTTGGCGTCGAGGTGGTAGCGGCTCACCTGGACGATGCGGGCCTCGGTGCCACTGAAGACAACGCCCGATATGGCCCGATTGCCGTCCTTCCAGAAAACTCGGCACGAGATCATATTCGGGTAGTCGAGGGCGCCGATGCCCTCGCTTTGAGAGACGGCGATTCCGTGCTCGGCGGCGAGCGCCGGCGCGTTGACCAGGTTCACCGACTCCGGGAGGAATCCCGAGAGCAGGCCCATCAGGACTCCGGTGGCGACGGCACGGATGTGTTCGGCAACACCCTCGCCACGCGCCTCGATCTCGACTCGGTTGATGCGTCCCGGCGCCATGGCGAAGTGGAGCTTGCCCATCGCCGATGCCAGCTCGAGCCACGGCCTCGTCTCCTTATCCATCTGGAAGGCGAAGTTGACGCTGTTGCGAATGCCCTCGCCCCGCAGTGCGTCGAGCACCTGCTCGGCGACCTGCTGGGCGACGTCGCGCTGGGCCTCCTCGGTGCTGGCGCCGAGGTGAGGCGTGTGCACGACGTTGGGCAGGCCGACCAGTGGGTGATCCGCCGGCGGGGGCTCGGCGCTGTAAACGTCGATGCCGGCAGCCCGGAGCCGGCCCGAGCGCAGTGCCTCGGCCAGGGCCGGTTCGTCGATCAATCCGCCACGAGCCGCATTGATGATTGTGGCGGTCGGCTTCATCATCTCGATGGCGGCGGCGTCGATTATCTTGTCGGTTTGCGGCGTCAGGGCGCAGTGCAGCGACACGAAGTCGGAGCGGGCCAGGAGATCGTCCAGCTCCACGAGCACGACGGACTGGTCGCGGGCCGCCTGCTCGGTCACATATGGGTCGTAAGCGATGACTTCCATGGCGAACGCCCGAGCGCGGCGGGCGACCTCCCGGCCAATGCGGCCGAACCCGATGATTCCGAGCGTCCTGCCCGCCATCTCGATGCCGGTGTAGCGGCTCCGTTCCCACTCCCCGGCGGCCATGGCGCCGTGTGCCTGGGCGGTGTGGCGGGTAGCGGCGAGCATCAGGGCCATCGCATGCTCGGCCGTGGCGATCGCGTTGGCCTGCGGCGTGTTCATGACCATGACGCCGCGACGGGTGGCGGCGTCCACGTCGATGTTGTCGACGCCTACCCCGGCCCGACCGACCACGGTGAGCCGTTTGCCGGCGCCGATCAGATCTGCGTCCAGCTTCGTGGCACTGCGAACGATCACGGCCTCGTACTGATCCATGATCTCGAGGAGCTCGGCCTTGGACAGCCCCGGCTTCACATCCACTGCAACATCGTCCGCAGCGTCGAGCACTGCGAGGCCGGACGGGCCGATCTTGTCGGCCACGAGGACGCGGTGCTTATTCATTGAGGGCCGCCATTAGTTGCTCCCTCTTGTTCGGATTGCGGAATTCGACACGTCCATCCGCAATGAGGTCGAACCCGTCGGCGAAGGTGGTCTGCGATTTGGCGCTGGTGAGTCGCTGCCGTCCGCCCGGCCCGGCCGCGATCGGCAGCACCGGTGCCAGCGAAGGGGCGCCGATGTACACAGCAGCTTCGGCGGCAACCCGGTCCCGCTTGACGACACCCCCGAACCCGACGAAGAGGTCGACCGCATCGGCCGCACTGAGGTCGCTGGCGCCATCACCCACCAGCATCGACAGACCCGCCTTTCCCTCGAGGAGCTGCCCGATGATCTCGGCCTTGCCGTCGCTGCGCGTGAGGGCCCCCTCCTCGAACCCGGCGTAGTCCGCATCGGCCGAGTCTTGCCCCGGCTTCCACCAGTCCCCGCTGAGGCTGTCGTGGCGGGCCGTCACTGCGCGCACGTTGCCGATGTCGATTCCGAGATGAACCGCGAAGTCCTCAACCGGCTCGGACAGGCCGCCACTGACGATGTAGACCTGGATTCCGATCTCACGGAGGGCGCCGATCACTTCCCGGGCGCCGGCCACGGTGTGGCGCTTGTAGGCAGATCGGAGCTCGGCAATGGTCTGCCGCGACGGCCGCAGCATCGCCAGTCGGGCGGCGTACACCTCGTTGAGTTCCAGCTCGCCGGCCATGGCGGCATCAGTGAGGGCGGCGACCTCGTCGTCGAGTCCCAGGCTTCCGGCGAGAACGTCGATGCCCTCGACGCTCGACAACGTTGAGTCGCAGTCGAAGAAGACATGAGAGAACTCAGGCCAACGAACCCGGCTTTCTGGCGGCGTCTCCAGCGTCATGCGCAATATTGGCACAGGCACCGGAGCCTCTGAAATCGGGCCCGAAATGGGGCATTTCCCCAATCTCGACTTGAGAATCGCGCCGTTGAGTGCCGATACTCTGGAAATGAGCGCGCAAACAGCCCGGATTCGTTTCGCCTTCGTCGGCATGGCGTTGGTCAGCACGATGCTTGTCGGCATGGCGGCGTCGTCGGCGACCGCTGAGGCCGAGACCGTCTACTTCTGCCACGGCCGCGAGGCGACAATGCTGGGCACGCCGGGCGACGATCTGATCGAAGGCACCGAGGGGCGCGACGTCATCGTGGCCTTCGCGGGCGCCGACGTGATCCACGGCAACGGCGGCAACGACGTCATCTGTGGCAACAACGGCGCAGACATCATCTACGGCAACCGCGGCGCCGATCGGATCTACGGCGGTGACCAGGGCGACACGATCTACGGCGGCCCCGGCTCGGACTTCCTCTATGGGGAGTCGGGCCGCGATCTCATCTACGGCAACAACGGCCACGATCGGCTCTACGGCGGAGGCAGCAACGACGAACTGCGCGCCGGCTTTGGCAACGATCGCCTCTTCGGCCACGGCGGCGATGACGCTCTGTTCGGAAGCCGCGGCGCCGATGTGTGCGTCGGTGAAACCGAAAGCTCATGTGAAATGGACTATCGCGGCATTCGCGACGAGGAGTTGTGGCGCCCGCTCGTTGACGAGTTCTTCGGTGACATCGGCATGACCGACGATGCACTGTGGATCGTGCGCTGCGAATCCGTTGGCGACCCGTTTGCCGTCCACCCGCTAGGCGACCCGAAGGGGCTGTGGCAATACAGAGACTGGGTTTGGGACTGGCGAGCTCCGATTTCCGGTTGGGGCCACGAAACGCGGTTCCACCCCCGTGCCGCGACTGCGACTGCCCGTGATCATTATGACTGGGCTGCCAGCCAGACGCGAACGGACGGGACAGACGGACAGGGATTCGACCCGTGGCGGGCTTGCCGGTGCTATCTGGATGACTACAAGGATGTCCAGTGGTGCATCGACAACGGGCCATGGGACCGCTAAGCGGGCTCTTCGATCGCGGTAAGCCCAAGCCCTACAGCGACGCAGCCTCCTCCAGCACGAGATCGGGAACCTCGTCTTCCAGGTTGCGGATGCGCGGCAGGGTCCATGCTGCACCCATCGTGACGATCGTGAACAAACCGGCGAGTACGAACATCAGGCCAATGCCGCGACCCGGTCCCGAGCCGATGATTGTGCCGAGGGCCCCGGAGGCGTCGGCCATCAGCGGCTCGAAGACGTGATCGGCTGTTATGCCGGCGAGCAGGAAGGCGATAGGCGCCGCCGATATCGCCGAGATCTGACGGATGGCGAACACCCGACCCTGTAGGTACGGGGGCACCTTCGACTGCCAGATGGACTGGCTCGACCCTCCGGCGATCGGGTGCGTGGTGTTCATGAGCAGGATGCCGAAGATCACCAGGGCAACCGAGGGTCGCAGACCCATGAGGATCAGCCCGACTCCCATCGCCAGGATCGGCAGGTAGATACCCGTGATGCGGTTCTGCGGGCCGCCCCATACTGTCAGCGCCAGGCTGCCGGCCACGATGCCGCCGGCCGAGATCGAGACGATGATGCCGGCGGTCTGTTCGGTGGTCATGCTCAGGAGTAGGGGGATGAGCAACACCCCTTGGAAGGCGAACGCGAAGTTCACGAGCATGAACGACAGCATGAGGATCAGCAGGGCGCGTTTCTCCAATACGAAGTCGAGGCCCTCCTTGGCTTCCAAGAGGAGGCCCCGGACGCCGCGTCCGATGCGCTCGTTCGGTTCGTGGGCCGGGAAGCGCACCCGCAGCAGCGTGCCCACCGCAAAGAGGAAAGTGATGAAGTCGACGACGAAGAGGATCGTGAGCCCCGACCACACGACGACGGCTGCGGCAATCGTTGGGGCGGCCACCCGGCCGATGCTGCCGGCCAGCTGCACCAGGCCCGACGCCCTGGCGTAGTGCTCTGGCTCGACGAGCAGTGTCGTCGCCGCCGAATACGCCGGGAATTGGAACGCCTGGAAGAGGCCGCTGAACGACAGAGTCACGTAGAGATGCCATATCTCCAGCCGGCCGGTCACCAGGAGCAACATCGTGGCCAGCGTGCCGACCGCGGCGCCGCTGTCGGCGAGAATCATCGCCCATCTGCGGTCCCAGCGATCGATCAAAGCTCCGGCGAACGGTGACACCAGCAGCATCGGCAGCCGGGCTGCCAGCACGATCAGCGCCAGCTGGGTGGCCGACCCGGTTTCGATGAACACCCAGATGCCCAGTCCAAACGCCGTCATCGCCGAGCCGAGGTTGGACACGAGCTGACCGAGCCACACGATCCCGAAGACGCGGGCGCCGGGGGCTTCGAGGAAATCTCTCACAGGAACTACTTCACCAGATTACTTTTGTGGTAAACTATACACCAGGAAACATTCTGTGAGAAGATGGAATCATGGGAGACCAAGATCAACCAATCTGGCGTCGGGCCGCAACGCACACTCTGCACACGTCGCTGATCCTGAAGGCATCCCTCGAGGAGCGCTTGCAGGAAGAGACCGGCTTGCTGCTGGCCGACAACGAGGCGCTGTTGCACCTGGAGATGAAAGGGTCGCTGCTGCGTATGTCCGAAATCGCCCATCGCCTGATCCTCAGCCGGGGTGGTACTACCAAGGTCGTCGACCGACTCGAGGAGATGGGTCTTGTTGAACGTCAACCCGACCCGGACGATCGCCGGGCCACGATCGTGGCTATCACTGATGCCGGCCGCGAGGCCCGCGCCGAGGCTCGCCGGGTGATCGGCGCCACGCTCGAAGACATGTGGGCCGCTCACCTCACCGACGAAGAAGCAGAACTGCTCGTCGCCATCATGGACCGGGTGGCGAAGGCGAACCGCGGCTGAATTGCGTTCGTTGTGCTTAATCGTGTGCTATTGCGGCAATTTAAGCACAACGAACGCTGAGGGGCATTCACTCCTCGAGCAAGGCTGCGTCGTCGCCAACGGCCGAGACCGCCAGAGTTGCGATCGGAGTCGTGCCTTCCGACCAGGAGGCCAAAGAGCCACAATGAACCTCGACGTCGCCGGGGAATATGGCCATCTGCACATGAAGACTGTTGGAGGCGCGCGGGTGAGCAACCGCCCTGCCGGTGAAGGGATTCAACGCCACGCCGGCAAGTTCCGATGTGTTGTTCGTCAGCTGCAGGCGAAGGACCGACCCGTTAGGCAGCTCGAGCGGTCCCTGGTAGGTGCATGATCCTCCTTGATCGATTGTTACGGTGGCGTCGAGAATGTCGTGTGATCCGTACAGGCGGTCGGGAGGATCCGGCGGCCACGGATCGACCTCGATTGCTCCGGCCGCGATCTGGGCAGCGGCCGCATCGAGTCTGTCTATGACAGCCGGGGCCAGGTGGTCGCCCGTCTGTGAATAGCTGGTAGCCCCGTCCTTGAGCCGCATAACACGATTGGTTCCGTAGGCCACGTCGTCGCCTACGGCGTCGAGGATCACACGGGCAACGACTTCGTCGTACTTCTTGAGGCTGGATGTCAACACGTAGTCCCGAACCGACAGATCAACGGCGAACAGTTCGTCGTCGTCGACCCCGATTCCCCAGTGTTTGAACCCGGTTTCGAGAGTGGCTTTCTTGGCGGCATTGTGGATTCCATACCCGGTACCGCCGGCGGCGTGGAAGACTACGTCGGCCCCGTTGGCGAACAGCTCTGCGGCGGCACCCTCCCCAATGTCTGGCCGGCTGAAGGCAAGCGCCAGATCTCCAGAGGAGACGTAGATCTCTTCTATCGCTATGTCGTTCGATATGCTTCTCACGCCTTGCGTGAAACCGGCCCGGAAGTTCTCGACGTTGTCGATCTGGATTCCTCCGACATAGCCAACCTTGCCGGTTTCGGTAGTGAGGGCCGCCGCGACTCCTGCGAGATACGCTCCCTCTTCGACGGCGAAGGTATATGTCGCGACATTGGGACCGCCGCCGAAGCCGTCGATCACTATGACGCGTACATCCGGGTATTCGCCGGCCAGCTCGTTGACCAGGTCTCCTGGTAGGAAGCCAACGCCAACGACGATCTCGGCTCCATCCTCGATGAGCTCGTGTATCCGAGCTGCAGGGTCGCTGACAGGCGGCACGACTTCCACCAACTCGAACCGCGCTTGTCCAGTTGCCCGCTCGACACCCGTGGCGACCAGGCCTCCCACGCTGTTGCCACCCTCACTGCCCTCGTACAGGACAACCACCGTCGGCCCGGTCAGCACATAAGTGAATGCGACCCACACGGCAGTAATCGACAGGAGCACCGCCAGGGCTGCCACCAAACCCCACAAACGACGGCGGGCGCTACCTTCGAGCCGCTTCTCCTGGCTCTGGCGTGAGGTCTCGAGCTCGACTTCCTCAGTACGTCGGGCAACGCCGGATCCGATGTAGTCGAGTTCGCGGACGTTGAGCTGGATGTGACTCGTGGCGGACCACTTCTCGTATTCGGCAAGCCGCGTACCGCTCAGCAGATAGTCGGTGGCCCGACCGGATCGTTCCCACTCGTCGACCGAGACCACCAGAGCTGCATGCCTTTCGAGGTCCTTGCGGGCCTCGGTGATCCAACCGCCGAGCCGCTCCCATTCGGTCAGAAGGGCCTCGTGGCCCACCTCGACCGTCGGGTCGCCGGTCGCCTTGTGCCGATCAAATGACAGCAGCCGTTTCTCGCCAAACGCGCTGATGGCCGACTGCAGCGAGACAACATCGACGTCGAGGCTGATTATCTCCGAGGCGGGCACTCGGCGGCGGCTCCAGGAGTCGCCACCGGTCAGGGCGACCAGCCGCAAGAACAGCTGGCGAGCGGCTTCCTGGCCCTCACTGTCAAGCTCGGTGTAGATCGATTCAGCGCGATTGGTGATGGCGCCGCGCACCCCGCCCATCGCGGTGTAGTCCGCCAGCCGCAGCACGTTGTCGGCGCGCCGCTCGTAGAGCTCGGTCAGCGTGTACTGGAACATCGGGAGCGCTCCCGGCTGATCAACGACGTCGGCGATGATCTGCCCCAAGAGGGCCGGTTCGAGGCGAATCCCGGCATTCTCAGCAGGGCGTACCGCGGCTTCCTCGAGCTCGGCGGCCGAAAGCGGTGTTACGTTGACGACGGCCGGGCCGATGCGGGCTCCGAATTCCGGATGGAGCAACGGACGGTCGTAGAAGTCGGCGCGCAGAGTGAGGATCACGGCGATTCGACCACGGGCGTCATCGAGCGCCGAGAGCAGCCCCGACAGGAAACGACGCTGCACCGCCGAGTCGTCCACAAGGGTGAACAACTCCTCGAACTGATCGATTACCAGGAGCAGCTTCGAGTCGGGCGTCGGCAATATGCGGAGAGCGGCGCGCAAGATGCCGGAGTCGCCGTCGGCCAGCTGGGCGGCGAGTGTGTCGGGTGCGTCCAAAGATGAGCGCAGCAGGGCGGCTTCAAGCTCGACGAAGGGATGGCCACCCGGCACCATCCGGGCGATCAGCCATCGATCCGAGCCGGCCACGGCGCCCTTGCGGATGCGGGGCAGCACTCCGGCGGTGACGACACTGGACTTGCCCGACCCACTCGGCCCGACGACTGCTATCAGGCGATCCGATTCGACACGGCGCAAGATCTCCGCCACCAGTCCATCGCGTCCGAAGAAGTCGCCCTCGTCCTCCTCGTCGAATGCCAGCAGTCCCTTGAATGGGGCGTGATCGGGGCGGCCGCTGATTTCCGTCTCATCGAGGCCATGGGGCAGAAGGGCCGGGTCATGGAGCAGTATTCGCTCTTCGAGGCGGCGCAGGTCGGGAGACGGCTCGATACCGAGTTCCTCGGTGACGGTGCGACGGTGGCGCTCATATGCACGCAGTGCTTCTGCCTGACGGCCGGATCGATAGAGCGCAACCATCAGCTGGCCGGCGGGACGTTCCCGGAACGGATGCTCACGGACCAGGGATTCGAGCTCGCTGACGAGGGATCGAGTCTCACCGAGGGCCAGCTTGGCGTCGAACCGGGTCTCGATGGCCTCCAGACGCAGTTCATTGAGGCGCTCGATTTCGATCCGAGCGAAGTCCTCGTAGGTGAATTCTTCCAGGGCGGAGCCGCGCCAGAGGGCAAGGGAGTCGTCGAGCAGGGCGACTGCGGCCTCCGGGTTGTTTCCAACGATCCCGCGTGCTTCCTCGAGCCCACTTTCGAAGCGGTGCACGTCGACCTGACCGGTGTCGATGTCCAACAGATAGCCGGGATCGCGTCGCACCAGGATCGTGCTTTCGCCCCGTTCAGACCGTTCCGGCTCGAGGGCAGACCGAAGCCGGGAAATGTAGACCCACAGCGCGTTCTGCTTGCCGTCGGCGTCCTCGCCCCACAGGGCATCGAGGATCCGATCGGTCGACACCGTGTGGCCGGCGTTCAGGAGCAGCAGCGCGAACAACGAGCGTTGCTTGAAGGGGCCGAGGTCGAGCGACTGGCCGGAATCGTCGGTGACTTCAAGTGTGCCGAGGAGGCGGTACTGCATCAGACCGGGCCCTTCCTTGGAGACCCTGAGCTCCTGAAGCCCAGGCTATCGACCTCATTGAGCCGCTGGCCACTTACACGCGACTTAATTGAATGAAAGTCCCTGATAGCGGGCCGAAATGGCCGGTTATGGGGCCGGTCGGAAGTTGTGCGCATGAAGCGCACAGCACTCACCATCATCGTTCTGGCCCTGACCGCCAACCCCGTCGTTGCGGCATCAACCGCAGATGCGAACCAGGGTGCGTCGGTCGGTCCCGCACTCACCATCGCCGGCCCGGTTCATTCGGTTGCCATGCCCGAGCCGCCACCCGAACTCGGTTTGACCGTCATCGGCGGAACGCCCGAGCAGATCGCTCTTGTCGCCGAAGCCGTCGAGCGTTTCGAGTCGGTCGGGATGGATCTGCCCGGTGCCGACATCTACCTGCACAGCTCGCGGTCGAGTTGCACCAGCTACCGCTACCAGGGTGTGTTCAACCTGGACGGCTCAACCCGGCGGGTCGACATCTGCAACGCCAAGCTGATCACGGTGCTCCACGAGTTGGCGCATCTCTGGGAGTACCACAACGTGTCCGACCCGCAGCGTCAGGCGTTGATGGACCTGCACGGTGCCGTCGAGTGGCAGTCGCTGGATGTCGATTGGGATGAGCGAGGCATCGAAATCGCCGCCGAGGCCATCGCCAAGGGCCTCATCGAGCGGCCCATGGTGCGAGCGCAGCTCGAGGATGCACCGCTGCTGGCCGAGAGCTTCCGCATCATCACCGGCATGGAGTCGCCCCGGTTCGAAGAGGGCCTGGCTCGATTGGTTGTGGGTGCGTAGGGGTCGTGCCCCGACGACGGCCGATGGAAGGGCACTTCGCCTCTGTCGTTTCGCACCGCTTCTGATCAATGCTCATGGGGGCTATTCCCAAGCGCAGAGTTGCTGATCACCGAGGTCATCTCGGCTCCCACCATGGAGGTACTCGAAATGCGGAAGGCACTTTCCCTCATTGCCGTGCTGGCACTTGCAGCTTCGGCGTGTGGCAACGGCGATGGAGGCTCCGCCACGACCACGGCGGCGCCATCCACCACGGCTGCTGAGGCGGCGACAACAGCGACACCGGCGACCACGACGATTGCGCCGACCACGGCGGCCCCAACGACCACCGCGATGCCGACCACGACCTTGGCGGCCGTCAGCGATCTCGAGGCCGGGCTGTTCTGTCGCGATCTCGAACCATTGGGTTACAGCTACAGCGAGGTGGTCGCCTACTGGGTAAGCGAAGGGTCACCAGATCGGATGGATGAAGACCGGAACGGTATTCCATGCGAAACCCTGTATCCGGCGGCTGACGTCCTTGCGTTCTGGGGCGACCCGCTCCCAACGACGACGAAACCTCCGTTGACGCTCGCCCAGGTCGAGGCAGCCGCGTTTGATATCTGGCCCGAGTCCGGCCTGAGCAGAGCGTTGTGCACGGCAGATGGCGCCGGTGCTCTTGGGGCAGGCAGTGTTCTGACCTGTCGGCCGGAACCCGTTCCGGAGGGGGATCACGCCATTCTCACAGCTCTGGTTCTCGACGACGATGGGAAGGTCGCTTTCGCTGAGGCAGGAGTCAGATACGTGGTCCTCGACCCCGAGACCATGCGGGGACAAGGCGCCGGGCTCCTCTGTGCAGAGATCATCGAGAAGGACTCCTTCAAGATGGATCTCATTCACCCGGAGTACGCGTACTTCGGGGCGCTTCTGTATTGGTTTGTCGAGGGGCGCCCGGACAGGATGGATGCCGATGGCAACGGCATCCCGTGTGAAACGATCTTCCCCGCGTCAGATGTCCAGGCGGTGTGGGCCGGCGGGTTGATCGACAAAGGCCTGTCGGGGTAGCAGGGAGCCACCATTGCGGTAGCCGGTTGTCCCGCACGCTAACCACGAAGGAACCCTCCGCGCTCGCCCGCAGATACTCCTCGAGGATGCACCGCTGAAGGCTGAAAGCTTCCGGCTACTTGCCGGTGTTGAGTCTCCCCGTTTCGCCGATGCCGTGTCTCGGATCGAGGCGGGCGGGCCGGCCCACCTAGGAGATGTCAACGATCGAGGAGGGCGGGAGCCCTGGCTCCCGCCCTCCTCACTTTCGTTCGCGTGGTTCTACGGCAGGTGTACCGAGAACTGGATGTCGGCGCAGCCCGGTGTGCAGGCCGCTTCCAGGTAGGTGAGCTGGTCCAGTAGTTGCCCGCCCCCGCGCGCCGCTCCATGCGTCTGCACGATCAGATGGACCTCGGCGTCGTCTCCGCTCACGTTGAGTAGATGAACTCCGTCGCCTCCAAAGTCGGCCGGCGCGAACACGATTTCATGACCGGGGCTATCAACTCCGCTCTTGAGGCGTGCGCCGAACTCGGCGGTCCCGTCGGCCTTGGCAACGTTACCGGTGGCGTTACCGATCGCGATCTGGGCAGCCACGATTCCGTCGGCATTCAGATCGTCCCCGGCGAAGATGTCGTCCTCACCGCACCCCGGTGCCGAACAGCCGTCCGGATTGTTGAACACAACAAACCAGAGCGTATGCGCATGTCCGGGCACGAGCCCCTCGGCCTCAACGGTCGCGAGCACCATGCCTGCGGTCCGGGTCAGAACCGACTCGCCGCCGGTGTCGCTTGCGTCGTCAAACCAGTAGACATCTTGAACATCCGTGTTCGAGGGTTGGAGGTGGCCGGCAGCTACTGCCACACCGCCGATCATCACTATCGCAAGTACTAGGGCGCCAAAGACGCCGATCTTGGTCTTTCCCTGCATATCCCGATTCTCCCTTCTCGGGTTGCGGACGAGATTCGTCCGAAGCAACGGGTACAAGCCCGTGCTGTAGAAGGGGCAATGGAGTCCAGGGCCTCCGGTAGCGCGCCCCCAATGGATCCTTAGTAACACCTGGATCGGACGGGTCACATCGCAGTGTCGGTGTTCCGATAGTCGGGGAAGGAAGACGGCCGGGGCTGACTTGCGTTCGTTGTGCCTAAATCGCCCTAATAGGACCAGATTAAGCACAACGAACGCGAGTCACAGCCCCTCGATTACCTCGATCACCCGGTTCAGGAAGCGGGTGCCGGTGCTGCCGTCGATGACGCGGTGGTCGAAGGACAGGGCCAGGGGGAGCATCGGGGCGACTACGGGTTGGCCGTCGCGGGCGATGACCTCGTCGCGGGCCCTCCCCACGGACAGCACGGCGGTCGTTCCGTGGGGAATGATCGGGGTGCCGTAGCCGCCGCCGACGGCGCCGACGTTGGAGAGCGTGAACGACTGGCCGCGCAGTTCATCGGTGGTGAGGGTGCGTTCCTGCGCTCCGGCGACGAGTCGGCCGATCTCTTTGTCGAGACCCTCGCTACCCAGCGAGCCGGCGTCCCGAAGTACCGGCACCATCAAGCCGGCCTCGGTGTCGACGGCAACGCCGATGTCGTAGGCGGTACGCAGTGTGAGTCGTGCGCCGTCGAAGTTGGCGCTGAAGACCGGGAATTGGGAAAGCGCCGGAAGCAAAGCCTGCACGAGCAGGGTCTCGATCGAGACGCCGCTGCCCTGCTTGGCGGCCAACAGCCCGGTCGCCTCGGCAGGGCCCCATACCGTGACGTGCGGAATCTCTTCCCACGATCGGGACATGTGCTTGGCGATCGTTCGACGCAGCTTGGAGAGAGGCTCGACGATAGCTGCGCCCTCGTCGGCTGCGGCGGCCACCGCAGCTACGTCTTTCCTGGTGATCCGGCCGTTGCGGCCGGTCCCGGTGACAGCGTCGATATCGACGCCGAGTTCTCGGGCGAGCTTGCGGACCAGCGGCACAGCCTGCGCCTTGCCTGTGTTCGCGCCGACCGGTGTAATTGCCTTCGCCGCGGGCGTCGCCGGTGCCGCCGCCACCGCCGCATTCGGCACATTCCAATCCTCACCGGCGGCTCCGATCACGGCCAACAGATCACCCACATGGATCACGGTGCCCGGTGAGGCTCCTTGATGCAGTATCACCCCGGCCTGAGGCGAGGGAATCTCGACGATCGCTTTGTCCGTTTCGATCTCGACGAGCGGCTGGTTGGCCTCGACTTCATCGCCGGGACCGGCCAGCCAGCGCACGATTTCGGCTTCGGTGAGGCCTTCGCCTATGTCGGGCAAGGAGAGTTCGTACGCCATGTCAGTCCGAAACAGTTTCACGAATGGCGGACAAGATGTGAGCCGACGTGAGCAGCGCGTGGTGCTCGATGGAGAATTGCGGCCAGGGCGCATCGGTGGCGCCGAGCCGGCGCACCGGGCTGAGGAGGGAGTAACCGCACCGCTCGCCGATTTCCGCCGCGATCTCGGCGCCGATGCCTCCGGTACGTTGCGGTTCCTGGACCATCAGGAATCGCCCCGTCTTCTCGACGGAACGCACCACCTTCTCTTCATCCCACGGATAGATCGTCCGCAGATCGATCACCTCCACGGAGATGCCCTCCTCAGCCGCTTGCGCAGTTGCCTCCAGCGCGCGCGGAACCATTCCCCCATAAGTAACCAGCGTGATGTCGGAGCCCGCGGCGCGAATCCGCGCCGTGCCCAATGGGATCTCATAGTGCTCAATGGGCACTTCTTCCCGGCTCGCCCGGTACAGGATCTTGGGCTCGAGGAAGATCACCGGGTCCGGCGATTCGATCGCGGCCGCCAGCAGCCCTTTGGCATCCCACGGTGTCGAGGGGATCACGACGGTGTGCCCCGGGGCGTGGGCGAAGTAGGCCTCGGGACTGTCGCAGTGCATCTCGTGGGCGCCGATGCCGGCTCCGTTGGGCCAGCGCACCACGATGGGGGCGGTGGCGTGGCTGCGGGAGCGGAAGCGGAGCCGTCCCAGGTGGCTGACCAGCTGATCGAATGCCGGGTAGACGAAGCCGTCGAACTGGATCTCGGCAATGGCCCGGCTGCCCGACACGCCCATCCCGATCGCAGTGCCGATGATCCCGGACTCGTTCAGCGGAGTGTCGAGTACACGTTCCTCGCCGAAGCGCTCCTGCAGCCCTTCGGTGATGCGGAAAACGCCACCGGCGAGGCCGACGTCCTCGCCGAGGATGATGGTCTTCTCGTCGGCCTCCATCGCCGCCGCCAGCGTGGCGTTGATCGCCTCGGCCATGTTCCAGCTCGCCGTGGGCCCGGCCGGGGTGGGGTCGGGCCCGTGCTGCCAGACGTCGCTGTCGTCAAAGACCGTCTCGGGTTCACCCGCCCCGCGCTGCAGCGTGTTGAGCTGACGAACCATCTGGCGCGGAATGCGCTGGTAGACGTCGCGCACCAGCGATTCACGCGGTGGGGTGGGCAGGGCCTCGAGCTTGGCCATGGCGGCATCGAAAGCGGCCCCGGCCTCGGCGAGGAGATCGTCCTCGGCGGCCTGGTCCCACAGATCGCGCTCTTCGAGGAAGGCCCGGAAGCGCACCAGCGGGTCGCGGGCACGCCAGTCCGTCTCTTCAGCTTCGGGCCGGTACAGACGGGCGTCGTCTGCGGTGGCATGACCGCCGTAGCGGTAACACAGGGCCTCGATCAGGGTGGGCCCCTCCCCACGCCGGGCTCGCTCGATGGCTTCCCGGGTGGCCTGGTACATGGCAAGCACGTCCATTCCATCGACCCGGACTCCGGCGGCTCCGTAGGCCACGGCCTTCTGGACGATCGTTTCACTCGCCGTCTGCTTGCGGTATGGGACGCTGATGGCATAGCCGTTGTTCTCGCAGACGAAGACCGTCGGGGTCTTCCACACCGCGGCGAAGTTGAGGCCGCTGTGGAAGTCCGTTTCGGACGTGGCGCCGTCGCCGAAGAAGTTGATCGTGACGATGTCCTCGCCGCGCTGGCGAGCCGCATAGGCGTGGCCGACGGAGTGGGGGAGGTGGCTGGCAATCGGGATCGTGTTGTTCGCCATGCGGAAGGCGTGAACGTCCCAGTCGGCGGTGGGAAGCCCGCGGTAGTACGACAGCATCACGTCGAGAGGCATCCCGCGTGTGATCTGCACGCCGTGCTCCCGATAGGCCGGGTACACGAAGTCGTTGGGACCGAGGGCGTAGGCCGCACCGACCTGGGCGGCCTCGTGACCTTCCATCATGGCGTAGGTCCCGATGCGTCCCAGCCGCTGGGCGGCGAGGGCGCGCCGGTCGTAGTCGCGGCTCGCCGCCATCAGGCGGTACATCTCGACGTAGTCTTTGCCCTCGAGCTGGGGCAGGTCGCCGATCACTGATCCCTCGGCGGCGAGCACTCGACGGATTGTGAGGTCGACTTCTTGCATCAGAGCAGTTGCTCCAGTGCAGCCAGGAATCGGGCGTTCTCAGCGGCGCTGCCAACGGTTACCCGAATATGGTCTCCGAACGGGCGCACGATGACGCCGACATGGAGCAGCTTCTCGGCCAGGGCAGCCGCCTCGGCGACCGGGCCCATGAGCACGAAGTTGGCCTGGCTGTCGCCGCAGTCCACGCCAAGCGCTCGCAGTCCGGCGGCCAGCTCGTTGCGCCCTGCGGCGTTGGTCTTTACCCGGTCGGCGACGAGGTCCCGATGGCGGAGAGCCTCCCGAGCCGCTGCCAGGCCGACATTGGTAGTGGCAAATGGCACCTGGAGCCGCCGCAATTCGCCGATCGTCTCGGTGGCCCCGATCACGTATCCGATGCGCAGTCCGGCCAGCCCGTAGACCTTGGAGAACGTGCGGGTCACGACCACGTTGTCTCGCTCGACCGCGAGCCGAATCGCCGAGGTGTGGTCGGGAGCGGTCAGGTACTCCTCGTAGGCCTCGTCCACGACGATCAGCACATCGCGGGGCACGTTGTCGACCAGCCGGCGGACGGCGGCGCTGTCGATATGGGTGCCGGTCGGGTTGTTCGGGTTGCACAGGTAGAGCACCGTCGTGTCGGGACGCACCGCGGCGGCCAACCCGTCGACATCCATGCGCAGGTCCGAGCCAATCGGAACCCGAATCGGCTCCGCTCCTGCATAGGCGGTAGCGATCGTGTACATGATGAACGACTGGTCGCTGAACACGGCACTGGTTCCCGGGCCGCCCATGGCGAGCGCAATGGAGACGAGGATCGGGGTGCTGCCCGGGCCTACCCACACCTGAGCGGGATCGACGTCGTGAAGTTCCGCTATATCGATGGACAGGTTGTATGCCGCCGTGTCCGGATATCGGTGTGACTCGTGAGCCGCTGTGGCGATGGCCGCCTGAACCTCGGCAAAGGGCTCTTGGGGGCACTCGTTGGAGGCCATCTTGACGATGTCGGTGACGCCGTACTCCCGCATCACCTCCTCGATGGGTTTGCCCGGCGAGTACACGCCGATCGAGCTCAGGTCTTTGCGGAATGCAGGCACTGTGGAGAACCCTCCTGTAGAGGTCTCCGGATGATTCAGCCTCGGAGGCCGTCCTGTCAAGTCGCTCTGTGGTGGGGCCGCGCTGAGTGCCCTGAGGGGCCTTCCTGGCAAGGACGCAGGACGAAGGCCCATTTGTAGATGCGTCGAGGACGAGGACACAGCCAGGGGGGTTCCTGGCCGCCGTCAACCCGGCAAACGTTGCTGGTCAGGGCACTAACGGTCTGCGGGGAGGATGCCGGGGCCATCGACGACGTAAGGTCGGCTCCATGTCGACTGAGCGATCACGGTGTCAGGGGGCAGTGACAAGGCCGGGCCCGGTTCAAGTGCTATCAGCCGGCTGCCGCGCATGTAGCCCTCGCTGTCGAACTCCAATTCCTGCAGGAGCTTGCCCAGACCCAAATCCTCGTACGCAACGCTGACGACAACCGACCCATCTGCCAGCTTGCTCGTATCGAAGTTGCGGCTGCCCACGATCTCGATCAGGGCCGCCCGCAACTGGGGAGGCGCATTGAGACTCGGGACCAGTAGTTCTTCGACCAGCAGGATCAGCCTGACCTCCTCGCCGAGAACCGGATCGACAGCCTTTGCGAGCTCCGCACCGAGTTGGTCGCGCAGCGTTGCCGGATCGTCGGACCACTTCGTGATATCAGTGACGTTCGCAACATCGCCGAAACGCTCTGTGCGGGTCTTGCCGACCTCATCATCGAGGTCGAGACCGCCGGCGTAGTACGCCGCCTCATCATCGGTGTCGAAGAAGCTCGGTGTGCCCACCGTCGTGACCCGCAGTTCCGTTGCGCCCTGCACCCACAGCTCCGTCTTTGTCGGGAGCAGGTAGAAGAGCTCACGTTCAGCTTCCTCGATTTGTGATGTCGCCAGCCCGGTGGCTTCTTCGTGCGAGTAAACGAACGCCCCGACGGGTAGCTGCTCGGGTTCGAGATCTCGAGTGGCTCGAGCAATCTCAGCCAGCGAGGCGTCGACCGGCGGGCTCGAGCCGGGCAGTAGTAGCGCGGCGGCGACAACGACTGCGGCGACGGCCGCGGTGGCCCAGGCGAATGAAGGCTGCCAGCGCCGGCTCGGCCGGGTTGGGACGCCGCCACGGTACGCGGCGTGCAGCGCGGCGCGCGCCGCCACGATCTGGTCCTCCGCGATCTCGGGAGGCGGTGCGATCTCTGTGAGCAGCTCTCGGAGGCGAGTGTCAGCCGACATCGTCGTCTCCTTTGTCTGCCAGCTCCTCAGCGAGCTCGGGATGACCGGCCGCGATCAGGGATCTGCGCACCCGCTGTCTGCCCCGCGCGATGCGCGAACGAACCGTTCCAACCGGTATCTGCAGCGCCGTTGCCACCTCGCGATAGGAGAGGTCGGTCAGAGCGTGGAGCACCAGCGGTTCACGTTCGGCCGGCTTCAGCTTGGATATCGCAGCGATCAGCACGTGGCGCACCCTCTCGGCATGGATGCGGTCCTCGGCCGCCGGATCGAGCCATATGACGTTGCCGCCTTCAGCACGTTGCCCGGCTTGGTTGCGGCGCCGCCACGTCCTGGCCTGGCGACGAGCCAGGTTGGCAGCAATGCCGTACAGCCATGGCCGGGCGTTATCGGCGTCGCGCTCGAAGGTGCGCCGCCGGGCGAAGGCGATCGTGAACACTTCACTGGCGAGTTCGGCGCCGGTGTCCGGGCCCACTCTTCTCGCCAGATAGTCATATATCGCGCCGTAATGCCGGTCGAAGACCGGCTCAAAAGCCTCAGGCGCCTGCAGCGAGGCCCTGATGGCTTCGCCGTCCGTGGGAGTGTTTTCCACCACCTGAATTTTCGCATGCCCATGACTCCGATGGGAAGTTGACTACCTATGAGCTGTAGTAGGCCACCGATTCCGTGCGGTTGTTCATCCATGCAGCGAGGTTGTCGGTTGTCCCGGCTCCGTACGTGTTGGTCGAGCTGCCTCTCTTGCCGGGCTTGTCATAGTGACGGAGGCGGCCGCAGCCGTTGTATGAGGAGGTAGTCCGGTTGTCGAACCAGGTCGGCGTGTTCCAGTAGCCGCCGGTGCAAGACGACCCAACAACGGTTATCGACGAACCGGTGCCGTTGTATCCGTCATAGTGTCTTCCGAGAGTGAAGGTGGATCCGGCCATCGCGAACGAATCGAGGCCTGAGTTTCTCGTCTCCAGCCCTCCGGACGCCGCCGTCGCAGCTTCCGCCTTCGTCTCGTAGCAGTCCGGGTTGGACGTTGTCAGCTTGCCGTCCTCTGCTTGCCCGACGACATAGACCACGCAGTGGGACTCGGCCGGCGGCGGCTTCCCCTTGGCGGAGGCGGCCGCCGGAACCAGAACGGTTATGGCAGTTATTGCGCTCAACAAGAGCGCTAGTCGTACACGCGCAAACGACATGGGATTCCTTCCAGAGATGGTTGTCGCTGGTTATTGCCCGGAACGGGTCAGACGGTTCCCGAAAAATCGGGAACCGATTCGGCCGCTGCGGGCAATAACTTTCGAAGCAGGGGGGTTCACCGGCCGGTCCTCTCGGAGTAATCCCCTTGGAGTGCGGCTATCGCTGGAGCAC
>CAMYIJ010000040.1 GCA_947258375.1 uncultured Acidimicrobiaceae bacterium | reverse complement strand
ATAGATGGCGAGCGGTAACCCAAACCCGGTGTGCGCGAGCCAGACCGCCATGTATGTGCCGTTCAAATCCAGATCAGGGAAGATCGTCAGACCGAAGAAGTGACCGCCCCCGGTGTACAGCCGCAGGATCGGTATCAGAGCCATCTGCAGTGGTACCACAAGAAGCGCCACGACGCCGACGAACATGAGCTGCCGTCCCTTGAAGTCCATCCACGCGAAGGCGTACGAAGCAAACGCGGCAATCGTGATCGGTATCACAGTGGCCGGAATCGTCACCGCCAGGCTGTTCAAGAAAGCGTTGCCGAAGCCTCCCGACGACAGCACGTCCCTGTAGCTCTGGAATGTCCACTCCGCCGGGTCGAACAGGTGGGCGACCGCAGTCCACCACCCGGAGGTGTTGACCCGCGTGGCGTCTCGGAACGAACTGACAAACAAGCCGAGTGTCGGAACCACCCACAGGATGAGGATGACGATGATCGCCAACTTCACCGGCCACTGCTCGAACAGGCGCCCGATGGTTCCCTTCTTGCGTGGTGTCGCGGCTGGAGCGTCGACCTGCGTTGGGGTTGTGGCCGTCATCGCAGCGCCTCCTCAGCCCGGAACCGGCGGACATTCAACAGCATGATCGGGATGATTGCCAAGAAGAGGATTACGGCTATGGCCGCCCCCCTCCCGAAGTTACCGTTGCGGAAGAATTCTCGAATCATGCGCTCGGCAATGACCTCGGTGCCGGTCTCGCCGCTGGTCATAACCCAGACGATGTCGAAGACCTTCATCACCGTTATGACCATCGTTGTTGTGACGACAACGATGGTCGACATGATCGTGGGGATGATCACTTTCCAGAAGATCTGGAGCTCGGTGGCTCCGTCGATTCGGGCGGCCTCGATGATGCTGTCGGGAACCGACTTGATGCCTGCCGACAGGATCACCATAGCGAAGCCCGTCTGCAGCCACACCATGATCACCATCAGAAACAGGTTGTTCCACGGGTCGTTGGACAGCCAAGCGGTTGGCGCCTGATCGAGGCCCACCTTGATCCCGTTGAGTAGGCCGATCTGGGTGCCGAAGCCTTCGGGCCGGAAGCTGTAGATGAACCGCCACACGATGGATGCGCCGACGAATGACACAGCCATCGGGAGGAATATCAGCGACTTGGCGAATGCCTCGCCCCGGCGGAGCCGGTCGACCAGGGTGGCGAAGACCAGGCCCGTACTCACCGCAACCGCCGGCACGATGATTATCCAGCCCAGCGTGTTGCGTATAGAGCGCAGCATCGCATCGTCGGTGAATACGAACCCGTAGTTCTCGAGTCCAACAAACTCGTCGGACGTAGCGTCGAAGAAACTAATGATGATCGTGTTGACTGCCGGATACACGAGGTACACCACCAGAATGACGATCGCCGGTCCGACGAAGGCGAAGGGTCTGACGCCCTCCTGCCACCCCGCCGGGAGCTGGTTGATGACGAGATCCATAATCCAGTAGAGGACCCAAACTCCGACCACACCAACGACGACGGCGACAATAACGATGAGCCCGCGGTTCGCATCGCTGTCCCGCAAGAACTTGAAGGTGATATACAGCAGGGAGAGAGCGGCCACCACCAGTACAAGGGCCAGCAAGCCACCGAGAAACGCGCTGCGCGCCGACCTCGGCTGCTCAGAGCCGGGATCAATACCTGTCGCATCTAAAACCTGGCGACCGTCGTCTTCGACCATTCCGTCAAGCCCTCCTCGCTGCTCTCGATTGATACTCTAAGCAGATGGAGGCGGCCCATGCAGGCCGCCTCCATCCCAGTCATCCAAACGTGGGCGTCTAGCCGCCTGAGGGCCAGCTGGCATCGACGTCGGCCAAAGCCTGCGCCAATGCATCGGGGCCGCCCCGCATGTAGTCATTCATGGCGGTCCAGAAGGTCCCCGAGCCCACCGAAGACGGCATCAGGTCCGATGCATCGAACCGGAAGCCCCCGGTGTTGAGGGCGTCATTGATGCTTCCCGCCATCGTCGCGAGAATCGTGTTGCTATAGCAGTCGGCGCCTACCCCGAGGTTCGGCGAGATACGCCCAACACCTTCGATGGCACCCTGCGCGCACTGTACATCCGCCTCGGTGTACGCCTTCAGGAAGTCTCGCACTTCCTCTGTGTCGTTGAACACCGCGCCCATCGAACCGCCTCCAAGCGCCCCTTTGACACCGGGATCGATGTCGGGGAATGCGAAGACGTTGTAGTCGACGAGCGGTTCGAGCGTCCGCCCATCGGCTGCATCGAAGAACGTCGTGATGAATGATGCCTGGCGATGCATGTAGCACGCCGGTGGGTCCTGGAACATCGGGTCAGGTGCATCACGGAAGTCGATGTCCGGGATGTTCTCCGAGCCACCGAGCACATAGCCATCGGCGAACGCGATGTCACCGAGCAGCTCAGCCGCCCTGGTGACCTCCGGGCTGGAGAACTTGAGATCGTTGGTGACCCACCTGTCATACGCGTCGGAGCCGGCGGTGCGCAGCATGATGTCTTCCATCCAGTCGGTCGCCGGCCAACCGGTATTGGCGTCGGACCCGGTGCCGATGCACCACGGC
Source organism: uncultured Acidimicrobiaceae bacterium (assembly GCA_947258375.1). Classification (GTDB taxonomy): domain Bacteria; phylum Actinomycetota; class Acidimicrobiia; order Spongiisociales; family UBA5794; genus JAHEJX01. The sequence continues at coordinate 25,607 of CAMYIJ010000040.1, read as the reverse complement.
GTGTTGCCGTCAGCCACCATCTTGTCGCTCAGAGCCACCAGCTCATCCCACGTTGTTGGCGGTACGTAGCCCGCATCCGTGAATGCCGGCTCGGGATACCAGACGGTGCTCTTCAGGTTGACATTTGTCGGCAGCCCGTAGTACTTGCCGTCGACTTCGCCAAGTGAGAGTAGATATGTCCCGAACGTGGCCTCGAGGTCAGCCCTCGAATAGCCAAGGTCCTCGAGCGCAACTATGTTGCCGGCCTCGGCCTGTTCAACGACCGAGCCGGGCTGCGGGTAGAACGCGATATCTGGAGGGTTACCGCCCTCAACTCGAATCTTGATCTGCTCTTCAAAGCTGTCAGAACCCTCATACGTTGCCGTATAGTCCTTGACGGAGTTGATTTCGTCGTCGATTACTTGCTGCATGCCGGTGGCTTCGATGCCCGTTGGGGCGCCAAAGATGTTCACCACCGCACCATCGTCACCGTCGCCGCCACAGGCGGCTGCCACGAGGGCAAGCACCACCAGCATGACGAACCATGTCAGTCCTGATCGGTTCCGCATTGTTAGGAACCCCTTCCATTCGTCTGAATCCGCCCCTTCAGGGAGGCGTGAAATGTCTCTCGCACCCGGCATGATGCGGCGGGTGCCCAACGCTTATGTGCCTGCTCTGCAGGCCCTCGGAGGCTAGCACCAGAGACCTGGGAGCAACAGTTTCCGGAGAGCTCAGATAGCGGTCACCAACAGGTATGAGGTTTCCGGCTCCATCTCAAATGGGCTCGTGACCGGCCGCGTCGCGGCGGCGGGCCCCGACTGGTAGAAAATGTGCCAGCTTCCCGCCGGTAACTCCACGCGATGGGCGACCGCGTCGAGGTTGGTCAGCGCCAGAGTGCTGCCGCGGCCCAGCATTCGCACGGCAGCGGCCGGCGATGGCAGCCACTCCGGCGGAGCGCTCCACAGATCGGGGTGAGCCTTGCGAACCGCGAGGAGGCGGCGATGGCGGTTGAGCCAGGATTCCTCGTCCTGGCGCTGTACCTCGACCGTCTCCTCCGGGTGCCGGGGCGGTGCCGGTAGCCACGGTTCGGCGGACGGAGCGAAACCGTTGGCGTGGGAAGTGTCCCAGGGCATCACGGTGCGAGTTCTATCCCGGCCGATGCCGTGCTCGTTGCGGGTGGCAATCGGGTCCTCCAGGTGGGCGTCGGCTATCAGACCATCGACAAGGCCGAGCTCCTGACCCTCCCACAGGAAAGGGAATCCACCGAGCGCCATCATGAACGTCATCACCGCAAGGGAGCGCCGCCGACCAGCTTCGCCGCCTCCAAAGCGGGTAACCGATCGGGACTCATCGTGGTTGTCGATGATCCACGAGATCCCCTTGTCCGTGCTGCGGTGCACGGCTTCGAGCTTGTCGAGGATTTCGCCCGGAGCCCAGCCCATCCGACCGGGGTCGAGGTAGAAGACGGTGTGCAGAGCCTCGTCGCGCACGTAACGGGCCACCCGATCGATGCTGCGCGGATGTGACTCGCCGATCAGGACTGCGTCGTAAGGCGCCACGACCTTGTTCCACCGCTTGAAGATCTCGACGGTGGAGTCCTGGTCGAGGTCATAGAGATGCTCGAAAGAGTCGAACACTTCCTTCGGGTTCGTCGGATCCGCCACCGGAAGCTGTTGGGGATTGTCGCGCAACTGGGGGTCCTTCATGAGTGCGTGGGCCACGTCGACGCGGAAGCCGTCGACCCCCCGATCGCACCAGAACCGCAAGATTGCGTCGAACTCATCGAGCACGGCCGGGTTGGCCCAGTTCAGATCGGGCTGTTCCGGCAAGAACAGGTGACACCAGTACTGGCCCGAGGCCTCATCGAGTGTCCACGCCGGGCCTCCGAAGTGGCTCACCCAGTTGTTGGGCGGGCCCCCATCGGCTGCAGGGTCTCGCCATATGTAATAGTCCCGGTACGGGTTGCTCCGCCCCTGCTGCGCCTCCCGGAACCAGAAGTGCTGGGAGGAGGAGTGGTTGGGCACGATGTCGACAATCACCCTGATCCCCCGGCCGTGAGCATCGGCGATGAGGTTCTCGAAATCCACGAGGTCGCCATGAATCGGGTTGACCGCCCTGTAGTCGGCTACGTCATAGCCGTGATCGAGTCCCGGGGAGTCGTAGAACGGGCCGATCCAAACGGCGTCAACGCCGAGCCAGTCGAGATACGGGAGCCGCTGCCGGATACCTTCGAGATCGCCGACTCCATCATCGTTGGAGTCGGCGAACGACCGGGGGTAGATCTCGTAGCCGACCGCTCCTTGCCACCATCGCGACATTTTCGATTCGTCTCCGTCGTTTTACCGGGGCTCTGTCGCCTGCCGGCGCAGTCCGCGACTGTAGCCAGCACCGATGTTTTGGGCCCCGGGTTTCCCCGAATCGCCGAGAGACACTTGCAGCCGGGAGCTCGGGGTCGAGCTTGGTGGCTACAAAGCGCTGCACGTTGGCGCCAGGATGTCCGATACTGATTGTCGCCAGCCGCCGGCCATTCCATAGAGTCGCGCCGCACCCACCGGGGCCAAATGAGAGAACCAGATTCCGAGTCGACCCGAGCGATGACCCGCAATCGCGGGCTCGTGGCCGGTGGCGTCATCGTGGCGATCGCCGCAATTGGCGCCGTCGCCGTGGCAACGGTTGCGGGCCGAAGCACCGCGCCGACCACAACAGTCGCCCCGGCGACCACCACAACGGCCACTACCACCACCGTCGCCTCGCCGCTCGCCGGTCCATTCGAGTTCCGTGATCTCGTTTCGCCCACCGGGCCCGTCGTGGAGAACCCGGTTCTGGAATCCGCAGCCGCCTCGATCTTTGTGGATCCGGCAGATGGCGCCGACAGCGCGCCCGGCACGCTCGAGCGTCCGGTTGCGACCCTGGAGGCGGCGCAGCGGCTCGCCCGCACCGCCCTCGAGAGTGCCGAAGACGATGTCGTTGTGTACCTCCGCGGCGGTATCCACCCGCGATCAGAAACCTTCACCTTCACGGCCGCCGACAGTGGTCGCGGCGCCAACGCCATGATCTACCGGAGCTATCCCGGTGAGCAGGCAGTGCTCGAAGGTGGCGTCCGAATCGACTCATGGGAGATGGCCAGTGGCGAAATCATGGTCGCCGCCGTTCCCGCAGCTATCGACGACATGCGTCAGTTCTTCGCGGCTGGGCAGCGCCAGCCGCGCGCCCGCTCCGCGCAGGCCGACGCGACCGCCCTCGAGTTCATACGCGGCCCGCTATACGATCGCCAACGGAACGTCGCCATGACCGTCGACTCCGCACTGGTTGCGGAGTTCTCCCACCCCGAGGACCTCGAACTCGTGTACGTCGGCGTCGCGCTCGCCGGTCACGGCGTCGTGCGTTCCAACGGCACGGAAATCGAACGGCCCTCCTGGAAGAGCCACCGCCTCCCCGTGTCGGCTGCCATCGATCGCGGTGACGGCACAACACAGCTCGACATCGGCAACGGGGCGTTGTACCAGGCATCGGAACGCGGCTACCAGCTCATCGAACTGCTCCCCGGCGACCCCTTCTTCTTCGAGAACGCAGTCGAACTCCTCGACGAGCCGGGCGAGTGGTTCTTCGATCCGCGCGACAGACTCCTTTACTGGTGGCCGCCCGAGCCGGCCGCGCTGGGCGATGCCTGGATACCCAATCTCGACGTGCTGCTGAATATCAACGGAACCCTCCAGGAACCGGTTCGGAATGTGCGCTTCGAAGGCCTGGCGTTCCGTCACAGCGCCTACACGATCCCCAACAAGGCAGGCTCCGTGGTCTCCCAGGCATCGAGCTGGTTCACCGGTTGGGAGCCACCCGCCTGGATGGAAGCCGGCGGTCGGCGCCATTCCTTCCTGAATCGATCGCGGCCGTCCGGTCATCCGATAGCCACCGTTCAGATCGCTTCGGCATCCGACGTCGCATTTACCGGCAATGTCCTAACAGAGCTCGGCGCAGTTGGCGTTATGGTTCACAACGACGTCCACAGGGTCGAGTTCGACGGCAATTTGTTCGTCGACATCTCCGCGGATGCGCTGGTGGCCGGGCATCCGGAGCACGACGTGATCGACGAGCCCATGGAGGGACTCGTCACCGATCTCCGATTCACCAACAATGTCATCGATCGCTCGGGGGCCGAGTTCTACGGATCTGTCGGCGTCCAGCTGATCAAAGTGGATGGGGCGACGATCAGCCACAACCTGTTTCGTGACCTCCCGTATACCGCCCTGAGCCTCGGTTGGGGTTGGGAACACAATCAGGCGTCAACGACGCACCGGGCGATCACTGTGGAGAACAACTACTTCGAGAACGTCGTCAGTCTGCTTTACGACGGAGCGCCGTTCTATGTGCTCGGGCCGGTCGCCGAACCCGGTGCCGCCCGCCAGGACTACACCCGGATTCGCGGCAACTTCGTCAACAACGCCGCCGCCGACCCGCAATTCAAGGCCCCCGGCGAGTTGATCGATCCCGGTTTTGCCAAGCGGCCCGGCGTGCAGCTCGACGAGGGCATCCGCAATGTCGCCGTCGACGACAACGTCTTTCTCGGAGCGACGGTCTGGCTCCAGTTGACGACATGGCAGGCCAACCGCAACGTTCCCGGCTGGAGCGCCGGACTGTCGATCGAGGGGTCGGGAAACTGGAGCGACACGCTGGCGGCGATTCCGGGGGATCCGGCCCTTGTCGGAATCGAGCAAGCCTCGCTCCTCGATGTGGAATCCGTGCCGGAGCGGGTGCTCGAGATCGTGGCCGGCGCGGGCCTGGAGGCCGGAGTCACGATGCCGCCGCTGCCATAGTGAACCGGCGAGCAATCGCCGTCACGAACGGGCGGCAGCGATCAGCCGGGGCACGAGCATGAGACCGGTCAAATACGCGGCTGTGACGAGAGGGAACAGTCCGCTGCTTCCCTCCCCGAAGACGACGGTGCGAAAGTAGATGCCCAGCGCGGTTGTGATGAGGCCCGCGACGAGGCCCGCGCCAATCCGCCACGGTGTGCGGTGAACAAGCGGCGTCAGCCAGGCCCCTCCCAGTGCCAGGACAAACGGTGCCCCCGTGCGGAGAACCTCCGAGACACCCAACGACTCATTGTGGGTATCCCTCCCGATCAAGACGAAGGACATGACAATCGCTAAGTCGAGCAGGGCGTAGATCCCACGATGCTTCTTCCCAACGAGAGCCGAGGCGTTCATCAGGTCGACGCTCCCGGGTGTCGGTAGAACTCCGCCTGCGAAGGAGGCAGCGTCGTGTTGCCGCGGATCGCATCGGCAGCCTTCTCCGCGAGCATCATCACCGGGGCATAGATATTCCCATTGGTGACATAGGGCATCACCGAGGCATCGACCACCCGCAACCCTTCGATACCGTGCACTTCGAGACTCGTTGGGTCGACCACCGCCATGTCCCCCGTCCCCATCTTGGCGGTGCCGCATGGGTGCAGGGCAGTCTCAGCGTCGCGCGCCACCCAGTCGAGAATGTCCTCGGCGGACTCGATGTCGGGTCCCGGAGACAACTCGCCGCCGTTGAACTCGTCGAACGCCGGCTGCCCGAGGATGTTGCGGGCGTGGCGGACTGCCTCGAGCCACTCACGGCGGTCTTCCTCCGTCGAGAGGTAGTTGAAGCGGAGCGCCGGCTTCACGTTCACATCGGGCGACTTGATCACCAGGGAGCCCGTGCTGTTCGAGTACATGGGCCCGACGTGCACCTGATAGCCGTGGCCGCCTTTGCCGGGGACCGATCCGTCGTAGCGCACCGCCAGCGGCAGGAAGTGGAACATCAGGTTCGGATAGGCGACGTCGTCGTTGCCCCGAATGAACCCGCCCGCCTCGAAGTGGTTCGTCGCCGCCGCTCCCTTGCGCTGGAAGAGCCACTGAAACCCGATCCAGGGCCGGTTGCGCCACAGCAGCGCCGGGTACATGGACACGGGCTGGGTGCTGGCGTACTGAACGTAGACCTCGAGGTGGTCCTGGAGGTTCTCTCCGACACCGGGCAGGTCGTGAAGCACCTCGATCCCGAGGGATTCGAGATGGGAGGCCGGGCCCACTCCCGAAACCTGCATGAGTTGCGGAGAGTTGATCGATCCCCCGCACAGTATGACTTCACCGGCATCCACAGCGACGGTCCGGCCGCAGCGCGTGTAGTCGACGCCGACTGCCCTCTTCCCCTCGAAGCGGACCCGGCTCACCATGGCCGAGGTCAGGACTTCGAGATTGGGCCGCTTCATCGCCGGGTGCAGGTACGCCCGAGAAGCACTGACGCGCCGTCCACGATGGATATTGCGGTCGAACTTCGCGAAACCTTCCTGGCGGTAGCCGTTGACATCGTCGGTCAGCGGGTAGCCGGCTTGCTGGACGGCCTCGAAGAACGCGGTGAAGAGCGGGGATGTGGCCGGGCCCCGCTCCAACGTGAGGGGCCCCTTGTCGCCGCGGAACTCGTCACCGCCTGCCAGGCAGTCCTCCATACGCTTGAAGTACGGCAGGCAATGCGCGTAATCCCAGTCGCCCATGCCAGGATCGGCCGCCCAGCGCTCATAGTCCAGAGGGTTACCCCGCTGGAAAATCATCCCATTGATGCTGCTGGAACCGCCTAGGACCTTGCCACGAGCGTGGTAGACGCGGCGTCCTCCCATGTGAGGCTCCGGCTCCGACTCGTACATCCAGTCGTAGCGGGCCTTGCCGATCGGGATCGAAAACGCCCCGGGCATATGGATGAATGCGTCCCACTTGTGGTCGCGTCGGCCCGCCTCCAAAACGAGGACCCGCGTCTGCGGGTCCTCGCTGAGTCTGCTGGCAATGACCGATCCGGCGGAACCTCCTCCGACTACTACGTAGTCGTACCGGTCTGTCATTGCTTCTGGTTGTCTCCTCGCGCTAGCGCGAGTTACGAGGCCGCGCCTCGTTGACTGTCAGTTGACGCCCGTCATAGTCGGAGCCGTTGAGAGCTTCGATCGCAGCGCGAGCCGCATCGTCATCCATCTCAACGAAACCGAAACCGCGGGAACGGCCGGTCTCTCGGTCGGTGATCACGGTGGCGGAGCTAACAGGGCCATGCACGGCAAACGCCTGCTCTAGCTGAGAGTTGTCCATCGAGAATGGCAGATTGCCTACGAATATGTTCAAGGTCGTCCGATCACTTTCTGGCCCACCGAAATTCGGCCGCCGTCTCTGCGGAACCCATCTTGCGGTTCCTCCGCCAGGGAGGTTAGCTGCGCGCGGGCCAGACCACGAGACGACCGCCCTGATCAGGCCGGAGGTTCGATCTGGCCGATGTACGGGAGCGTGCGATACCGCTCCGCCCAATCGAGCCCGTAGCCCACAACCCAGACGTCCGGGATGTCGAATCCCAGGTATGACACCTCGACATCCACCTCGAGACGATCGGGCTTGCGGAGCAGGGTGCACGCCCGGACGGAGCGCGGTCCGTGGGCGGCGAGAACCCGCAGCAGGTACTCGAGAGTCTGGCCGGAATCGACGATGTCTTCGACAACGAGAACATCTCGATCGGCGATATCGTGCCGGACATCCATGATGAGCCGGACGGCACCGGAGTGTTCCGTCGACTCGGAGTCTCCGTAGCTCGACACGGCGATGAACTCGACGCGGTGGCCGACGGTGAGCCGCCGGGCCAGGTCGGCGAGGAAGATGAACGAGCCCTTGAGCACGCCGATCAGAATCAGCTCGTCCGTCGCCGCGTAGTCGCGGTCGATCTCGGCCGCCAACTCGTTCACGCGGCGGTCGATCTCTTCTTCGCTGATCAGGCTGGCGGGCAGATTCGGAGCGGGCATGGTTGGAGCGTAGCGTGAGACGTTCTCGGCCATGGATCCTCCGGTATCCTCGGAGCGCTACCTGGAGGAGGAACCCTTGACTAAACCATTCGCCTCAGCGGCCGATCTCGATGCCAAGGAGGAGACGTTCGAGTTGCTCGCCGATGGCGTCTATGCCCTGACGGCCGAAGGTGACCCGAACGTGGGAGCCATCGAGGGTGAAGATTTCGTCGTGGCGTTCGAGGCACGGGCCACCCCGGTAATGGCCGGCGCATGGTTGAAGCGACTGCGCGAATACACCGACAAGCCCGTCAAGTATCTGGTTCTCTCCCACTACCACGCCGTGCGAACCCTGGGCGCCGCCGCGTTCGATGCTTCCGTCATCATTACCCACGCCAACACGCGCGACCTAATTGCCGAAAGGGGCAAGGAGGACTGGGAGTCGGAAGCAGGCCGGATGCCGCGACTCTTCAAGGGAGCCGAGACGATACCCGGGCTGACCTGGCCGGATGTGGTTTTTACCGACTCGCTCAGCATCGATCTCGGTTCTGACCGCGGTCTCCTCGAATTGAAGTACCTCGGCCGGGGCCACACGAAGGGGGACATTGTGGCGTGGCTGCCTGGACAGAGGATTCTCTTTGCCGGTGATCTCGCAGAAGCGCAGGCCGCGCTCTACACGGGTGATGCCTACCACTTCGATTGGATGTCCGCCACCCTCGACAATCTCGGCTCGCTGGGCGCCCGCGTTCTCGTCGGCGGCCGCGGCGCCGTGGCCCGCGACGAAGGTGTCCCCGCGGCCATCGAGCAGACCCGTCACTTCCTCACAACCCTGACCGGCGAGGTCACCGCCGTGCGCGATGGTGGCGGCACTCTGAAGGAGGCATTCGAGGCGGCCCACTCCGCCCTGGCTCCGCAATTCGGAAGCTGGCCCATCTTCGAGCACACGATGCCGTTCAACGTAGCCCGGGTCTGGGAGGAGCTCGACGGCACGGGGCACCAGATCTGGACGGCCGACCGTGATCAGGAAATCTGGGCCCAACTCCAGGGCTGACGTCATGACTAGCGGGCGCGTTGCAATAGCCGGAGGTGGCCCCGTCGGGATGACGGCGGCCCTGCTGCTCGCCAAGTATGGGGTCGCTTCGACGATCTACGAGGCCAAACCGGAGCGAGACCCGATTGGCTCGAAAGCCCTGTGTATGCAGCGCGACGTCCTCGACATACTCGAGCGGGTGGGCTGTGGCCGGCCGCTTGTCGACGAGGGAGTCACCTGGCAGATGGGCCGCACCTACTACCGCGACTCCGAGCTGTTTCAGATCACTTTCCACGATGCCGGCATCTCGGCGTTCCCGCCATTTGTCAATGTCGGCCAGGACCGGACCGAGTTCCACCTCGAACGCGCCGTGGATGCTGAGCCACTCGTGGAGCTGCACTACGCCAGCCCCGTCACCGACCTTCGCGAGGATGACAACGGGGTCGCGATAACCGCCGGCTCTCGGGATCCATCCCGCTTCGACTATCTGGTGGGGGCCGACGGTGCCCGCAGTACGATCCGCAAGCTGCTCGGCCTCGATTTCCCCGGGCGGTCTTTCACCGACCAGTTCCTGATCTGCGACATCCGAGCCCAGCTCCCGTTTGAGAATGAGCGACGCTTCTTCTTCGATCCCGAGTGGAACCCGGACCGTCAGGTACTGATCCATCCCCAGGCCGACTCGGTCTGGCGGATCGATTGGCAGGTGCCGCCCGACTACGACCTCGATCACGACGAGGCCGGCGGCGGCCTCGACGAGCGGATTCGGAAGATTGTCGGCGACCAGGACTACGAGATCGTGTGGATGTCGGTGTATCGATTCCACGAACGCATTGCCAGCGCGTTCCGGGCCGGCCGCAGCTTCCTCGCCGGCGACGCCGCCCACATCGTCTCCCCCTTCGGTGCCCGCGGTCTCAACTCAGGCGTGCAGGACGCCGACAACCTCGCCTGGAAGATCGCCTTCGTCCTCAACGGTTGGGCGGATGACGCTTTGCTGGACACCTACGAGATCGAGCGACGGGCCGCCGCCGAAGAGAACCTGCGGGTCGCCGGCACGACGATGGAGTTCCTCGTGCCCCAGTCGGAAGAGGGCTGGGAGCTCCGGCGGCGCACATTGGCCGCCGCCGTCGGCAATCCCCGGGCCCGTGAAATGGTCGATTCCGGCCGGCTCGCCGAGCCCTACTGGTACACCGAGTCACCGTTGACGACGATCGGCCCCCACGATCCGGAGATGATGAACACTCCGCCCGGTACGGCGCGGCCGATCGTCCCCGGCGTGTTGTGTCCCGACGCTCCTTGCGCGCTGCCCGGCCGCGCAGATATCGGCCGTATCCGTGAGCTGTTCGGCAGCGGGTTCACCGTGCTCGCCGTGGGTGATCCAGAGTGGGCGGTGGCGGCCGCGGCGGCCCGGTCGGACGCCCCGGTTGCCGGTTTCGATCTCCGAGCCATCGAACCGGCGGGCCTGATGCGGGACGCTCTGCAACTCGGCGAGGGTGAAGCTGCTCTCGTGCGGCCCGACGGTCACATCGCCGCCGTCGGGCTCAGGGACCCATCGGCGGTCGGGGCCGCGATCTCGACTGCGCTGGCGCGTTAGCTGTGGCGGCCGACGGCGCAGAGGCCACAGGCGACCTCCGGGTGTCCCCGACTCTGGTGATTCCCGCCGGGGAGCTAGAGATTTCGTTTCATACGACCGGTGGCCCGGGTGGCCAGCACGCCAACCGCTCGGCGACCGGTGTTGCCCTCGTGTGGAACTACCAGGCCAGCACCGCACTCACCGAAGCTCAACGGGAGCTGCTCGCCACCACGCTCGGCCATCGTGCCCGCGGAGGAACACTACGGGTGGTGGCGGATAACAGCCGCTCGCAATGGAGAAACCGCAGCCGCGCCCGCGCCCAGCTGGCCGAACTGGTGCGCTCCGGCCTGGTGAGGCCACCAACCCGCCGGGCCACTAAACCCTCCCGTTCGGCACGGCGCCGGCGCCTCTCCAACAAGCGCCACCGCAGCGAGACGAAGCGGCTCCGGCGCCGCCCCGACATCGAGTAGAGGCATCCGAATGCGTTCGTTGTGCTTAAAGCAGGGCTATAGCGCCGAATTAAGCACAACGAACGCGATGATTCACATCACCATGCAGAGACGCAGGCTGTCGTAGATAGCGGCATGGATGTTGCGGCTCGAGACTGCGTCCCCGACGCGGAATAGTTGATAGGTCCCGGAGGGGTTGTTGACGATCTGCTGGGGTTGGCCGGCGATCAGGGCGTCGATATCGACCTCGCCGTGGTTGCTCGACCTTTCCTTGAGATTCCAGTAGACGTCGTCGAGCGGGATGGTGCCGTGCTCGACGATGACGTGGTCGGCTTCCTTTTCGATCTCGCGACCGGTGAACTCGTTGAAGAACGTGCCGACCAGGCCGCCGTCGCGCCGCTCGACCCGCAGCAGCCGCAGGTCCGGCGTGAACGACACCCCGTGCTCGTAGAAAGCGGTGAGGTAGGCCGGATAGAGCGTGCCGGTCACATCGTGGCCGGCCACTCGGTCCGGGGTGACCAGCTCGACCGCGAGCCCTTCGCCGGCCAGCTTCTCGACCGTTGACATCGCCTGATCTCCACCGTGATCGTCATATACGAGGACGCGGCCCTTCGGGCGGGCCGAACCGGCGATCACGTCCCAGGTCGAATCGACGAGGTGCTCGCCGGCCTCGAGGAAAGAAGTGTTGGGCACGCCCCCGGTGGCAACTATGACGAGATTTGGAGACTCGGCCAGGACATCGGCGGCGTCAACGTAGCTGTTGAGGCGAACGTCCACCTCGAGCCGCTCCAAGGCCTGCGCCAGCCAATCGACGACGCCGATCAATTCGCGCCGTCTGGTGACCGCGCGCGCCGCCAGATTCACCTGGCCGCCCAACTCGTGAGCGGCTTCGAAGAGCACAACATCGTGGCCGCGTTCGCCACAGACCCGGGCCGCCTCCATACCGCCGGGGCCGCCGCCGACGACAACGACCCGCTTCTCCGGGCCTTCCGTCCGGCTCAGCTCGTGCGAAATGGTGCCCTCCCGCCCCGTCGCCGGGTTCTGGATGCAGAGGGCCTCCAGGCCCAGATAGAGGCGGTTCAAACAATACGAAGCGCCGACACACGTCCGGATCTCCGCCCCTCTCCCTGATTCGAGCTTCTTGACGATGTAGGGGTCGGCTATGTGGGCCCGCGTCATTCCCACCATGTCCACCATCCCCTGTTCGATGGCGTAGCGAGCCGTCTCCAGATCCGTTATCCGCGCCCCGTTGAAAACGGGCACGTCGACCGCTTCCTTGATGGCCGCCGTGAGCTCCAGGTGGGGCCCGAGCGGAGTGCCGTAATTGGGAATCAATTGGCTCATCGTCAGATCCGTATTGATCCGACCCCGTATCACGTTGACGAAATCGAGCATCCCGGTGGCAACGAGCCGCTTGGCGATTTCGGTCAGGGCTTCCTGGTCGAGGCCTCGTTCGTGATCCTCATTGCCGGACATACGGATACCGACGATGTAGTCATCCCCCACCTCCCGGCGAATCGCTTCGAGCACCTCCATCGAGAAACGCATCCGGTTCTCGAGGCTCCCGCCGTATCGATCCTGTCGCTTGTTGACAAGGGGCGTCCAGAACTGGTCCATGAGGTGGCCGTACGCAATCACCTCGACACCGTCGAGCCCACCCTCCATCGTGCGGCGAGCCGCAGCCGCGTAGCCGCCGACGATCCGCCGGATGTCACTCTCCTCCATCACCTTGGGAAAGGCGCGGTGTTGCGGTTCCCGGACCATCGAAGGGGCCACGACCGGCAGCCAGTTCTCCACATCCCACAGCGTGCGGCGGCCCATGTGTGTGATCTGGCACATCACGGCGGCACCGTGGCGATGCACTCGATCGGCGAGCTCCTGAAAGTAGGGAACAATCTCGTCGGTCGCGGCGTACAGCTGGCCGAATGCGGCCGGCGAGTCCGGGGCAACATTGGTCGATCCGCCGATCATTGTGAGAGCCAGGCCACCCTTGGCCTTCTCCTCGTGATAGAGCTGATAACGCAGCTTCGGGAGGCCGTCCACGGCGTAGGCCGGCTCGTGGCTGGTGCTCATGATTCGGTTCTTGAGCACCAGGTGCTTCAGCTGGAGAGGTTGCAGAAGCGGATCTGTCACCATATATCCCTTCACCTGGGCGACACGCTAGCCACGTCGATACGTCCAATTCATCCGAATGCCGCCCGGCCGAGCAGCGCCACCGCGGCGACGCTCGAGATGATGAAGATCGCGGCGCGCAGTTGGGCGGGAGCCACCCTTTCCTTCAACCACGAACTCATCGAAAAACCCAGGGCCGCTGCCGGCATCAACGCCAGCCCGAGGAAGACGTCGGCCGATGTCACTGCGCCGGTGAAGGCACGTACAACCAACGTGAACGACACCCCCACCAGGAACACGAGGGCGAGGGTTGCCCGGATCGTCGGGCCTTCGTCCTTGCTGTAGAGCAGGGCAACGGCGGGCCCGCCGATAGCCGAGACATACGACGACACCCCGGCGAAGATGCCCGCACCAAACTCAATCGCCTGGTTCCGGGCGACCTTGGCGCCGGTCGACAGAATCAGCACTGCCACCAGCACGAGTGTTCCAATGAAGATGTCGAGTGTTCGGTCGGTGGCGACCGAGAGGAGCCAGACGCCGATCGCGGCTCCGGGCAGTCGCCCGAGGGAAATCCACAACACGCCGGTCCCGTCGATCCCGCTTCGCTCGCGAATCATCGACCCGAGGGTCTGCGGGATCGACAGGATGAGCTGGGGCACGGGAACCAGCGCCGGGTTGATGAGCGACATCAGCGACACCGCCACAATGTTGAAGCCGAGACCGATCGTTCCCTGTACCGCGGCGGCCAACACCACGACAACGAACGATGCCGCAAGTTCGAACAGCTCGATTTCCAGGATCTCCGCCTTTCCGGCTCGACGGAAGCGCCGAGTATTGCACCGATCGGGCGATCGTTAGGCACCGCCATCCCAGCGCTTACGATTCTGCAATGTCTTCAACCCAGGTGGCGTTGCCGCCGGCCGACGAGCAGCGCCGCCGCGGCCTGCGAATCATGCGTTCCGTGGCGACGGGATTGCTCGTGCTGGCCGCCGTGGTCTTCATTTGGACCCTGCGCTTCGCTCCCTCGGCGACGTGGGTGAACTACGTTCGGGCGGCGTCGGAGGCAGCCATGGTCGGAGCCATCGCCGACTGGTTCGCGGTCACCGCCATCTTCAAGCATCCCCTGGGGATACCTATCCCCCACACGGCGCTGATACCCAAGGGCAAGGATGCGATAGGTCGCGGCCTCGGCGAGTTCATTCAGGGCAACTTCCTGGCTCCCGGGGAGGTGGCCGAGCGCGTCCGCGAGGCGCACCCGGCTGCGCGGCTTGGTGCCTGGCTCAGCGAGCCGGTGAACGCGGCCGGGGTGGCGACTCAGCTGGCCACCGTGACCCGCACAACAGTCGAGCTGCTGAAGGACGACGAGGTCCAGGATTCGATCGAGACCCTCGTCGCCTCGCGGGTGCGGGCAATCCCACTCGCTCCCCTGCTGGGCGGCGCCATCGATCACGTGATGGCCGAGGGTCGCCACCACGTGCTCGTTGACGGCGCCCTCAACGGATTGGGCAGGGCTGTCCTCGACAACCGAGAGGTGTTGCGCTCCCGGCTCGCCCAGGAGTCCCCGTGGTGGGTACCCGAGTCGATCGACGACGCCGTCTTTCGCCGGATCCTCGACGGCGTGCAATCCTTCCTCGCCGATCTGCGGACCAATCCGGATCACGAGATGCGGCAACACCTCGACGCCCGGGCGGCCGATCTCGCCGAACGAATGCGCCATTCGTCGGAGATGGGCCATCGGGTCGATGAGCTCAAGGAGGAGCTGCTCAATCATCCCGAGTTTCGGGCGTGGGCGGCGGGCCTGTGGAATCAGCTCAAGGCCGATCTGCTGCAGGCGGTCGAGCGGCCCGAGAGCGCCGCCCGCCAGCGTATCGAGCAGATGATCGTTGACCTCGCCGAATCCCTCCGCACCGACACCGATCTCCAGCACACAGTCGATCGTTGGCTCGCCGACACCACGGAGCGCATGCTGGCGGAATCGGGTGATGAGATTGTCGGCCTCGTTGCCGGCACGGTGGACCGGTGGGACGCCAAGGAGACTTCGTCGCGCATCGAGCTCCTCGTCGGCCGGGACTTGCAGTACATCCGGATCAACGGCACCGTGGTGGGTGCTCTGGTGGGACTGCTGATACGGGCGGTTTCGGACACCCTCGGTTAGCCCCTGACGTCACCGGTTTCGCTGAGTTGCCGGCCGGCTGCCCGGGCTATTGTCCTGTCGTCCGGCGGAATCCCCGGGCAGATTGGCCCTTACGTGTTCCGCGACGCTGACAAGCGACTGAAGACGATTCTCCTGATCGTCTTCGTGCAGATGGTCGGCGCCGCCTTGATTCTCCCGATTTTGCCGCTCTACGCGCAGGGCGAATTCGGCCTGTCGCCCCAGGCCATCACCTTGCTGGCCGCGTCGTTCTTCGCGGCGCAGTTCTTGGCCGGCCCCTATCTGGGCCGCCTGTCCGATCGCCTGGGCCGCGTACCGGTCCTGATAGCGAGTCAGATCGGCACCGTCATTGCGTTCATCGCGCTGGGGACGGCCCAAGCAGCCTGGGTCCTGTATGCGGCCCGGATCTTCGACGGGATCACCGGTGGCAACATCATCGTCGCCCAGGCGTACGTGACCGATGTAACGCCCGCCGAGAAACGGGCGGAGGCCCTCGGGCTGATATTCGCCGTTTTCGGCGTCAGCTTCTTCGTCGGACCGGCTCTGGGTGGTTTGGCCGCCCAGGCGTTTGGACCCCGTGTGCCTTACATTCTGGCGGCAGCAGCGGCGCTGGCCACCGTGCTGATCACCTGGCGGGTACTCGACGAAAGCGTGGAGCCGGAGAATGCCATGCACGACGGCCCCACCAAGCCGAAAATGACCGCACGGCTCGTCCTCGCGAGTAGCCCGATCATGCTGACCCTGTCGCTCGGCTTCATCGGACAGTGTGTCCTCGGTTTGCTCGTCGCCACCTACGCCCTTTTCGGCGAGGCCGTGCTTTTTGCGAGCTGGGAGCCGGAATCCGTTGGCTTTGGAGTGGGCCTCATCCTTGCCGTCGTTGGTCTGAGCCAGCTGTTCACCCAGAGCGCGCTGATTCGCCCGGCGCTGCGGAGATTTGGTGAGCTGCGCCTGATCGAGATCGGAGTTGTGCTGCGAGCCGCCGGCATGGCGTTGATCGCGATCACCTCTTCGGCATTGTTGTCGACCGTCGGCATTGCCATGTTCGCGGTCGGGGGCGGGCTCACCGTGCCGCCGACACAGTCGACCGCGACCAAAGCCGTGCCCGGCAATCTGCGCGGCGGCATTCTCGGCCTGTACCAATCGGTGGCGTCACTCGGCACGATCATCGCCACCGCGATCGGCGGTGTGCTCTTTGCGGTGGATGCGTTCCTGCCCTTCCGCGTTGCCGCCGTGCTGGCGATCGGGGCACTTCTTCCCGCGGCCGCGTTGCGCCGCAGCTTCAAGCCCCTATCTCAGGACGCATAGATACTCGACTACTAGCCTTCGGATAGCCATAGTTGGGGATGACCCGTCTCGGAACTTCTGGGCGAGATTCGGGTCATACAATGAGCCCAGTCGCTCATACATCAACCGAGAGGACCTATCTGCCATGGCGTCGATCGACACAATCGAAGGTATCGGACCTGCCTACGCCAAGAAGCTGCGCGCTGCGGGGATTCGCAGCTGTGAGGCACTGCTCAAGCGGGGCGCCAGCAAGAAGGGTCGCAACGAGGTGGCCGATGCCACCGGCTTTGCCGCCTCCACGATCCTGGAGTGGGTGAACCGCGCCGACCTGATGCGGGTCAGGGGCGTCGGGTCGGAGTACTCGGATCTCCTCGAGGCGGCCGGAGTGGACACGGTCAAGGAACTGCGCAACCGCAGCCCCAAGAACCTCACCGCCAAGATGATCGAAGTGAACGACGCGGCGATCAAGAAGACCAAGAAGTCAATCGTTCGCCAGCTACCGGTACAGTCGATGGTGGAGCGCTGGGTGGCTCATGCCAAGACGTTGCCGCCGGTTGTGACTCACTAGCTAAGAACCGAGAGAATCGTTCGCCGGGGCTCCTGTGGGGCCCCGGCGGCGCGTCCACCCGGTGAACTTCGGGGGAAGGCATTCCCGGCGCCGTTGGTTGAGCATCGCGGGGGCCTGCGAGGCTACATTGGCAGGGGACTGGGAGGAATGAAATGACCGAAGTGGACCTGGCTCTCTTTCTGCTGCGCGTGTGGATTGGAGTCGTCATGCTTGCCCATGGCATCAAACACCTGCAGGGACGCGATAAGACGACGAGTTGGCTCGAGAGCATTGGCTACCGCAACGCTGAGATGCAGTGGTTCGCGATGTCGGCGACCGAGATTGGGGTCGGCATACTTCTCATTGCCGGTCTGCTCACCTCGCTGGCCGCGGCCGGCACCGCAGCGATCATGGTGGTCGCCTACCTGACCGTTCACCACACCGCCGGCTTCTGGGTGACCGCCCGGCCCGACGAGGGCTGGGAGTACGTGGCGACCCTGCTCGTTGGAACCTTCGTTCTCGGGTTGATGGGACCCGGCGATTGGTCGGTGGATGCTGTCGTCGAGCTGGCAGAGGACCTCGATGGGTGGCTTGGACTGGCGATCGTGGCCGGCGGCGGGCTTAGTGGGGCCGGCCAGGTCGCCATGTTCTTCAGGCCACCAAAGGGTTGAGGTGCAGCTCGGCGAGATAGCGGCCACCTCACTGGCGGTGGCCGCTACCCGGAGCCGCAAAGCCAAGACGGCTCATCTCGCGACGGCTATCACCGAACTGACCGGAGACGAGGTGGCCGTCGGGGTCTCCTATCTCTCGGGCCGCCTCCCCCAGGGAAAGCTGGGTGTGGGCTTTGCCGCCATCAGGGACGTCGACGCGCAGCCGGCGACCGACTCGACACTGGGCCTGCTGGAGGTCGACGCGATCCTTGGCGAGATCGAAGCAACCCGCGGGGCCGGATCTCGCGCCCGCCGCGCCGAACTGCTCGACCAGTTGATGGGATCCGCCACCGATGACGAACAGCAACTGCTGTTCGGGCTTCTCGGCGGTGGGCTGCGCCAGGGCGCACTCGACGGTGTGATGGCCGACGCCATCGCCACGGCTTTCGATGTCCCCCGGGCGGCGGTCCGGCGCGCAGCCATGCTGTCTGGAAAGCTGGCCGCGGCAGCCCAGGGCCTGGCCACCGACGGCGCGGATGCCCTCTCCCGCTTCGGCCTCGAGGTTGGCACCGCGGTGCAGCCGATGCTGGCTTCCACAGCCGACTCCGCCTCGGCCGCCGTCGCCGAGTTCGACGAGGCCTATGTCGAGTGGAAGGTCGACGGTGCCCGATTGCAGATCCACCGCGCGGGCGACTCCATCGAAGTGTTCACCCGGAGCCTGCGAAGGGTGACGGCTCAGGTGGGCGACATCGTCCAAGCTGCCCGATCGATCGAGTCCGGCTCGTACATCCTCGACGCCGAGGCCGTCAGCCTCCGCCCGGACGGGGCGCCGGAGCCGTTTCAGGTCACGATGCAGCGTTTCGGACGGCACGCCGAGACGGCCCACCGGCTCGACTTGTTCGTTTTTGACGCCCTGCGGCTCGACGACGACCTGATCGACCTCCCGCTGCGAGAACGGGCTGCCCGGATCGACACCGCCGTGCCGGAACCCATGGTGATACCCCGGATCCTCACGTCCGATCCCGCCGAGGCGGAGGAGTTCACCGCCGTGACACTGCGCCGCGGCCACGAAGGGGTGATGGTCAAGGATGCCGCATCGCTCTACTCGGCGGGGCGCCGCGGCTCGGCCTGGCGAAAGGTCAAGCCGGCCCACACCCTCGATCTCGTGGTTCTCGCCGTCGAGTGGGGCTCGGGACGGCGCCAGGGCCTGCTGTCGAACATCCACCTCGGAGCCCGCCGTGGAGATCAGTTCGTGATGCTCGGCAAGACATTCAAAGGCATGACAGACGAGATGCTCGCATGGCAGACGGAGCGTTTCCTGGAGCTGGAGACCCACCGGGAGGGGCACGTCGTCTATGTCCGACCGGAGCAGGTGGTCGAGGTCGCTATCGACGGGGTGCAACGCTCGAGCCGCTACCCGGGGGGCGTCGCACTGCGATTCGCCCGGGTCAAGGGATATCGCGACGACAAGCGGCCCGATCAGGCCGACACGCTGGACACCGTTCGGGCCTACCTCGCGAGCTGATCCGGGCCGGCGAGACTGCTCCGGGGCGCGGCGCATCGAATCGGACGCACCATAATGAGTTCCATGTCTGAACCAATCCTCACGGCGACCATGTCCTCGGGCTCGACATGGAATGACCCTTCCGAGGACCTGCTGTTCGAGCTCCTGAACGACATCGAGGCGGGCCGCGAGGAGTTCATGGTTGTCAATCGTCCCGGTCATCGAGAGACGTATGCACAAGTGGTGCTGCTCGGCGATGGCGGTTTCCTGATGGAGTACCGCGCCGGCTCAGCAGAGCGGCACTTCGCGGCTACGTCAACAGACAAACGAACAATCCACGCCGCCCTGACCGGCTGGGCCTTTGATCTGCAGGGTTGGACTGCTCTCCTCGATTGGCGGCCCGCCGATCTCTAGACGGCCGATCGGCCACCTCATGCCGCGCCGGTTGTCGTATCGGCTCTCTGCATGGAGGGCGCGCTAGGAACCGCTCGCCTCGGGCCTGACTATCTCGATCTCGATGTTGAGGTCGCTTCGTAGGTCGCGCACGAGCGCCACGATCGCCTCCTCCGAGAGCGTCGCGTCGATTGCATCTCGGGGAGCCCCGAGGAGCACCTGATTCGCGCCGACTTCCTGCACGAATGCTGCGATCGTCTCCCGCAGCTCCCCGACCCGGATCTGGATGTTGAACTGGGCCTCGGGTGAGCCCATCTGGGCGGCATTGGATCGGGCGAGAGCCAACTCGCGCCACGCCAGCTCCGCCCTGATTGCCCGCTGCTCTCCCTCGTGCAGGGGCACATAGGAGCCGGGCGAGACCACCACCAGCAGGTAGAGCGGGACGCCCGTCTCCAGCGCTTGGGCCAATCCCTCACGCCGGGTGTAATGGCTCCCCGGGCCACCACGGACGGCGCACACGATCCCGCTCATACGTCTCCCGGTGGGTCATCCAATGGCAGGTCGGAGCCTTCCGTGGCCACTGCCTCACCTTGCTCAGCGTCACTCTCCATGAAGTCGAGTGCCGCGAGATGATTGTTGACCTCGAGCGTCAGCTCTTCGAGCACGTGCTCGGAGATGAGCCCGCGTCGGGCGGCATCCTGGAGCGCCCGGCGTTCCGCCCGCAGCGCGTCGATTCGGGCCGTCAGGTACATGTCGGTCTCCAGCTCCGGGTGGCTCTGGAGATGGTGGCGCAGGGCATCGCGGGTGACGTCGATCTCGGTCTCATAGTGTTTGTTCATCGCGGCCCACAGATCGCTGACCAGAACCCCTTCGTTGTGGAGGCGCTCGAGTTCGCGCTTCGCGGCCTGGTTGGCGTAGAGGCGGGCCTGGCGGCGCTGCTGTTCGAGGGCGGCGTCGGAGCGGTCGGCGAGCCCCATACGTCGGATGAGCCGCTCGATCGTGAGTCCCTGGACGAGGAGGGTGAAGAGCACAACGCCGAACGTCATGAGCTGCAGCCGCTCTAGGAGGTCCAGGGCGAGAACGTCCTCGTAGGCGAACAGACTCAGCGCCAGCCCAACGGAGATGGCGCCGCGCAGGCCCCCCCAGTACATGACGTGCTTGAACCGTATTGGGATTCGTCGCTCCGGCTGTAGCCAACCGTGGACGGCTCCCAAGCCGTACACCACGAGGAACCGGGCAACAAGGATCGCGACCACCGCGACCCCGACTGCAAACCATTCGGCCGGCAGATCCCCGATGTTGATCTCCAGACCGAGTAGCAGGAAAACCATCGAGTTGACAACGAACGAAAGGAATTCCCAGAAGTTCTGCAGCGTGAGCCTGGTCGTCGGTGAGGTATTGCGCAGCCCGACGTTGCCCACCATCAGCCCGGCAGCGACCACCGCCAGAATCCCGCTCAGGTGCGTGTCGGGATATCCGATCAGCACCCCGAACTCCTCAGCCAGCAGGTAGGAACCGAACGCCAGGGCCACCGTCACCGCGGTCTCGACGAGGTGGTCGTCGAGGTTGCTCAGGATGAGCGCCGAGACGATGTAGCCCAGAATGACGCCGACTGCGAGGCCGCCGAAGCCGATGAGCATGAATTCGCCTATCGCGCTCCACAGGCTGAAGGCGGTCTCCGCGCCGACCGTGCCGAGCGCCAGGGTGAAGATGACAAACGACACGCCGTCGTTGAACAGGCTCTCCCCCTCAACCAGGATCGTCAGCCGTTTGCTGACGCCGATAGAACGGAAAAAGGCGATCACCGCGACGGGGTCGGTCGCCGAGATCAGGGCCCCGAAGGCGAGGGCCGGCGCCCACGGCACTCCATCGAGGAACTGATGTACGAAGGTACCGATGACGAGAGAGCCGAGCAACGTTCCAACCACCGCGAAGAGCCCGACTGCCGGGAGGTCGGCACGGAACTTGCGCCACGAGATGTGCAGCGTGCCCTCGAAGAGCAGGGGCGGCACCAGAACGGCAAGGATCAGCTCGGCGCTGACATTGACCTCGAGGAAGCCTTCCGGCAGGAATGCCAGGCCCAACCCGACGACCACGAGGGCCACGGTGAACGGAAACCGCACCACCCTCGCCACCACCGCCACGAGCGCCGCCACCCCGAGCAGGAGGATGATCGTGACTTCCGATTCGAGGAGACCGCTACCACCCGCGTCGGCGGCCAGCACGGTTGATGAACTCAATGACACGGCCGGAGTGTACGTGACGGCCGCCCCGCGCTACACGACCGGAAGTCCGAGACCGCGAGAGATCACCAGGCGCAGGATTTCCGATGTTCCCTCGCCGATCTCGAGGATCTTGGCATCCCGATAGAAGCGAGCTGCCGGCCCCTCTTCCATGAAGCCGTAGCCGCCGAGCACCTGGGTGAGGACCCGCGTCGCCGACACCGCGGCCTCCGAGGCATACAACTTGGCGCGCGCCGCCGCCTGCTTGATGGGCAGACCGGCATCCTTGAGCGCCGCCGCCTTGTAGGTCAAGAGCCGGGCCGCTTCGAGCGCCACATCCAGATCGGCCAACTGGAACGCGAGGCCTTGGTTGGCGGCGATGGGTCGCCCGAATGCTTCTCGCTCGAGTGAATACTCGAGGGCCAGGTCGAGGCATGCCTGGATGAGGCCGACGCTGAGCGCCCCGACGGCGATCCGGCCGTCGTCGAGTGTCGCCAAGAACTGATGGAATCCGCGTCCCCGCTCTCCCAAAAGATTCTCGGCAGGCACCCGGCAGTCGTCAAAGACGAGCCCGTGGGTATCTGACGCGTGCCAACCCAGTTTCTCGTACGCCGGCTCCACGATCAGCCCCGGCGTGCCCGCCGGCACGATGATCGCGCTGATCTCCTCATCACCCGTGATTGCAGTGACGGTTATGACCGACGTGATCTCCGTGCCCGAGTTGGTGATGAACGATTTGGAACCGTTGATCACCCACTCGTCGCCGTCAAGGACCGCGCGCGTGCGGGTCGCCCCAGCCGCGTCGGACCCTCCACCCGGCTCCGTCAGTCCGAAGGCTGCCAGCGTGCGCCCGGCGAACAGATCCGGCAGCCAGCGCGCCTTCTGCTCGGATGTGCCGAAGTTGGCGATCGGGTTGATGCCAAGCCCAACAGCGGCTTCGAGCGTGATCCCCATCGATTGATCGGCCCGACCGATCTCTTCGATTGCGATACAGACGCTGAGGAAGTCGCCGCCCCCTCCCCCGTACTCCTCGTCGAACGCCGCGCCGAGCAGGCCGAGGTCGCCCATCTTGTGGACGACATCCACGGGGAAATGGTGGTCCCGATCCCACTGCGCCGCGTTGGGCACTATCTCCCTGTCGGCGAACTCGCGAACCATGGCGCGCAACGCCTCATGCTCCGCGTTCAACTGGAATGTCACGAGCTGATCCCTCCTCTTCGCATCCCAACGTTAGTGCGGCACCTTCACCGGGACCGATACTCCGCGGCTCAGAGATCGGTGGTCACGCTCCGGACATGAGGCCCACCTCGGTGTCTCCGAGCACCTCCTGATGCCCGATCCCGAGGGTCTTGATCCAACGTTGCTGGCCACTCGTCAAGGCGATGAAGAAACCGAGCTCGACGAGTTCCGGCTCCGTGAAGTGCTCGTGGAGTTGCGTCCACAGAGCCTCATCGGCCAGGCCGGAATCCCAAAGAATGGCGCTGGTATATCGGAGCGCAGTTTTCTCCCGGTCGTTGTAGCGGTCCGAATCCTCGAACTTGAGGAGGTCGTCGTAATCGGCTTCAGTGAGCCCGTTCTGTCCAGCCTGGACAGATCGCTGCACGCCTCAGTACTCGCAGGCAATCGATTTCGAGACGTAGACCCGGCACAGCTCCTTTAACTGATGATCGAGAACGCCATCGAGGAATGTTGTACGCCACGCCTGGGTGAAAGCGTGCAGGACTGCCGGGACGTGCGCTCGGATGGCCTGGCTCTCGGGTCGCGGTGTGCTGTGTGTCCGGCCGTACTCGACAATCTCACGATCTGCCGGGTCTAGTGAATCCAGATCTGCGTAGCTGATATTGGGCAATGCAGCCTCCAAGGGAGCGGAAGCAGACCGTACCACTGGCGGTTGCTGCAATCGATTGCAGCGGCTTCGGCGACAGCACCCATTCCCCGTCGAATACCCCGCGGAGAAACGTACCCGGGGTCCCCCAGGGTTGTTTTGGGGGCACTCCCCCATATGGGCCGGCGCCACAATGGCTCATCGTGGAGTCGAACGCCCAACCAGGAAAGACTCCCATGGCACTCAACCAATTCCGCAGCGCAGCAGCTCTGGCCGCCGCGACGCCCGACTCACGGAACCGCTACGCCGACTTTCTCCGCGCGGTGGCAATTTCAGCCGTCGTCCTCGGACATTGGCTGATGGCGGCCGTGTGGGTTGACGACTCCGGATTTCACGCCGACAGCATCCTGAGTTCGGTGCCGGCAACCCAGTGGCTCACGTGGGCCCTCCAGGTGATGCCGATCTTCTTCCTCGTTGGAGGCTTCTCCAACGCCGTCGGGTGGAGTCACTATGAGGGCGGATACGGCGACTGGCTGCGCAACCGGCTCCACCGCCTCGTGATGCCCACGGTGCCGCTAATCGGCCTCTGGGCCGTGCTCGGTCTGGCCGGCCCGCAGTTCGGCCTTGATCCACGGCTCGCCCGGCTTGGATCGCAAGTAGCGCTCGTCCCGCTGTGGTTCCTTGCGGTCTACGTCCTGATGGTTGCGGCCACTCCCTTGACCGTGGCCCTCTGGGCTCGCTACCGCGGCCGGGCCGTTCTCGGTCTGGCGACGGCCGCGCTGGGCACCGACCTGGTGCGAAGTCTGTCGACCGTGCATGTCGGCTTCATCAACTACGTGTTCGTGTGGGGCTCCGTCTACCTCCTGGGACACGCCTGGCAGGACGGTGTCTTCGGCGACGCCCGCCGCGCCCGGCAGCTGGCCGCTATCGGGGGTATAGCGTTGCTCGCCATGACCGTCGGCGGGCCGTATCACATATCGATGGTCGGGGTTCCGGGCGTTGAGTTCGGCAACACGGCGCCACCCAGCGCCGCGCTGCTGGCCCTGGGATTTACCCAGATCGGTCTGGCGCTTTCGCTCGAGGGTCCGATGCGCCGATTCTTTCGACGGCCCGGTCCGTGGACCGCCACGATCGTTGTCAACAGCTCGATCATGACCCTCTACGTGTGGCACATGACGGCCATGGCGCTGTCGATCGGATTGATCCTGCTGGTTCATCCCTCGCTCCTCGCCCTGGTACCGGGTAGTGCAATGTGGTGGCTCAGCCGGCCACTGTGGATCGGGATCCTGGCGATCGCCACGTTGCCCTTCATCGCGCGGTTCCGTAGGTTCGAGGCCGGCAGCCGCGCCAACGGGCCGGCACGTGAGTCCCGTGCCGCTTCGATCGTTGCCGCGATCGCCGTGTGCGCTAGCTTCGGATCGGTCGCCGCCAAGGGTCTCACTATCGACCATCCCGTCTGGGCGGCCGCAGGGATTCTTCCGTTGGTGCTCGTCGGCCGGTGGCTCGTTCTGTCCCGGAGTCCCGCTTATGACCGGGAACTTCCACGCCGCTAGCGTGTCCTTCTAGATAGATCGACTGATTCTCGGGGAAGGCATTCCATGCGTTGGCGCAAGCTCGAACGTAGCCAAAATGTAGAGGACCGTCGCGGGTCGCGGGCCGGCGCGGTCGCCGGTGGGGTCGGAGGGCTCGGCATCATCGGGATCCTCATCGCACTCTTCCTGGGTGGCGGCAGCGGCGGAGGCCTCGGGGAGGCACTTCAGGGCCTCGGCGCCGGCGCGCCACCCGCCCAACCCCAGCAGCAACCGCCCGAGTACCAGGGCCTGGACGAGGTCGAAGACTTCGTCAGCGCAATCCTGGGCAGCACGGAGGAGGTCTGGGAGGAGGTCTTCAGCGATTCCGGCCGCACCTACCAGCCCGCCAAGCTGGTGCTCTTCACAGGTTCAACCGCATCAGGTTGTGGTGGGGCCAACACTCAGGTCGGTCCGCACTACTGCCCGCTGGACAAGACGATCTACATCGATCGTGACTTCTACGGGGAGCTCCAGCGCCGGTTCGGCTCATCGGGCGGCGACTTCGCCGAGGCCTACGTGATGGCGCATGAGGTCGCGCACCA
>CAMYIJ010000039.1 GCA_947258375.1 uncultured Acidimicrobiaceae bacterium | reverse complement strand
CTCTGGCTATTGCGGAGCGTCTGCGGCGTTCCTTGGGAGGTTGCCGGGAACGCCTGCGGCGTTCCTTGGGAGTTGCTGTGCAACTCCAGGGAACGTCACTCCACCTCCGCTGCGCAACTCCATGGGGCGTCACTCCACCTCCGCTGCGCAACTCCATGGGGCGTCACTCCACCTCCGCTGTGCAACTCCAGGGAACGTCACTCCACCTCCGCTGTGCAACTCCAGGGAACGTCACTCCACCTCTGCTGTGCAACTCCAGGGAACGTCACTCCGCCTCTGCTGTGCAACTCCAGGGAACGTCACTCCGCCTCCGCTGTGCAACTCCAGGGAACGGCACTCCACCTCCGCTGCGCAACTCCATGGGGCGTGGGTCAGTCTTTGGGGGGCCGTGGGGTGGATCTTTGTCGGAATGCGTGGCCCGAGCTGGGGGCCTGCGGCAGGCGGCTGGTAGCGCTCCGCCGCGCGGTACCATTGCCTCGCCTATGGCTAGCTCCTCCTTCCGCAACGTTGCATTGATCGCGCACGTCGACCACGGCAAGACCACTCTGGTCGATGCCATGCTCGGCGCTACCGGTGTGTTCCAGGCCCACCAGGAACGGGTCGACCGCGTCATGGACTCGAACGACCAGGAGCGGGAGCGGGGCATCACCATTCTCGCCAAGGCCGCTTCAGTCGAGTGGAAGGGCACTCGAATCAACCTCGTCGACACTCCGGGTCACGCTGACTTCGGCGGCGAGGTGGAGCGAGCGCTTGCCATGGTGGACGGTGTTCTGCTGCTGGTCGACGCCGCCGAGGGCCCAATGCCACAGACTCGCTATGTGCTGTCGAAGGCACTGGCGCTGGGATTGCCGTCGGTGGTCGTCATCAACAAGGTCGACCGGCCCGATGCGCGCGTCGACGAGGTCATCGACGAGATCTACGAGCTCTTCTTCTCGCTCGATGCCGCGGATGACCACATCGAGTTCCCGATCGTCAGCACCATCGCCCGCGAGGGCCGGGCAGTTGTGGGCATCGGCGTGCCCACCCCGGACGCCGATCTCGCTCCGCTGCTCGACACGATCGTCGAGAACATCGGAACCTCGCCTGGGGATCCCGATGCGCCCCTCCAGGCCCTGGTCACCAACCTCGACGCTTCGGACTATCTGGGCCGGCTCGCCATCGGGCGTGTCGTCCAGGGCACGTTGCGGGCAGGCGAGCAGGTGGCATTGTGTCACTCCAACGACGAGGAGCCGCCGCTGCGCCGACGCCTCACCCAGCTGATGGGGTTCATCGGACTCGGCCGTTCCGAGGTCGACGAGCGTGTCGCCGGCGACCTGTTCGTTGTCGCCGGGTTCCCCGAGGTCGAGATTGGGGACACGCTGGCCGATCCGATCGACCCGAAGCCGCTCCCGCGGCTCGCGGTCGACGAGCCCGTCTTGCGGATGACATTTGGGGTCAACACGTCGCCGCTGGCAGGCCGCGACGGCAAGTACCTCACCTCGCGTCAGATCAAGGAACGGCTCGATCGTGAGGTTCTCGGCAACGTCTCTATCCGAATTGGCTCGACGGCCTCTCCTGAGGTAATCGAGGTGGCCGGCCGCGGTGAACTCCAGCTGGCGGTGTTGATCGAGTCGATGCGCCGCGAGGGCTACGAGCTTCAGGTGAGCCGACCTGAAGTGATCATCAGGGAAATCGAAGGGAAGCCACACGAACCGCTCGAGCGCGCCGTTGTCGACATTCCCGACGAGCACGTCGGCACCATCACCCAGGCGGCGGCGCCGCGCAAGGGCAAGGTCGTCGATCTGCGGCCCGGTGATGCCGGGCGCACCATCGTCACCATTGAGGCGCCGGCCCGCGGCCTACTCGGGTTTCGGTCCCTCCTGATGACGGCCACCCGGGGCACGGCGCTCGTCCACCAGCACCACGCCGGATGGATGCCGTGGGCGGGAGAGCTCCCCCATAGGACCGGCGGGGCGATGGTCGCCGATCGCAAGGGCGTCACCACCGGCTTCGCATTGGACAACCTGCAGAAACGGGCCGAGCTGTTCGTCGGCCCGGGGGTCGACGTCTATGAAGGTATGGTCCTCGGCGAGGCCACCCGGCCGCACGAGATGCAGGTGAACCCCACAAAAGGCAAGCAACTCACCAACATCCGAACCCACGCCACCGACGAGGCAATCAAGCTCAAGCCGCCGCGGGAGCACTCCCTGGAGACGGCCATCGAGTGGATCGCGGGAGATGAACTGGTCGAGGTCACCCCCGATGCCATTCGGATCCGCAAGCGCTTGCTGTCAGAGTCGCAACGGCGCCAGGCGAAAAAGCGCTCCTGAGGCGGAGAGTCGTTCCTCGGCCTATGAACCGTTGTTCACGGCCGGCTCGGTGCGCAGCACGCCGCGCATCCGCATCTGATCGACGATCTGGTCGGCGACCTTGTCGAGCTTCTCGGGCGGTACCTTCGCCGAGAGTTTGTCGTTGAGTTTGGCGCGGGCTTCGTCCTCAGTAAGCCCCATCCACTGCTTCTTCTCTTCCATAAGCTTGTAGATCGCAAACCCGATGCCGCCGAGCAAGGCGAGACGGAACAGCTTTTTCATGACATCCTCCAGGCGGGCCGTATGGGCCAAGCCTACCGATCGTACGCGCCTAAGAATCTGCCGGCGTATCTTCCTCACGAAGGCGGATGGCGCTCTCGCCTCCGGGGTTGAAGCCGACGGCACCGGCGTAGAACTCTCGGAGCCGGTCCATGTCTGCCGTCACGTCTCCGGTCGGCATGAAGGGCGTTCCCAGGCCTGCCTGTTTGCGCGCGGCGTCGACCCGCGCCGGCACGATCGGCACTCCGGCGGCCAGCGCGATCCGGTAGAAGCCGCTTCGCCAGTACGTCTCGGAGCCGCGGGTTCCTTCCGGGGCCAGAACAAGCGCCAAATCCGAGGACTCCGCGAAGGCCCGGGCCATCTGTTCGACCATGCCCTGCCCACTGTCACGCCGCAGCGGGATGATCCCAAGCCGCTTCATGAGGCCGCCGAACGGCCCGCGTACGAGGGTCTCCTTGCCGATTGTCTTTGGCTTGAACCCGAAGTGGGATGCCACGGCGAGAAGGATCACGAAGTCCCAGTTGCTCGTGTGGGGCGCGCCGATGGCCACAAACTTGCGCGCCTCGGGCTTGGTCCCGGTGTATTCCCATCCGCGCAGCCGGAAGTACGTTTGTGCTAGCCACCTCATGAGGCCATGGTGGCGCTTCGGCGGTGGGGATGCAACGGTCATCCGGTGAGGGACAACTTCAGGGTGTCGGTTTCTGCCCGACGAGCTCCGGGCCGGATTCGGCAGGCTTAGTCAACGGAAGGGTCAACGTGAATGCTGCCTCCCTGCCGTCATGGGCGTACCAGACCTCTCCATTCATGGCTCTTGCGAGCTGGCGCGCAATCGTCAGTCCGAGACCGACCGAGGCGGTTACGCCTGAGGAATTGTGTGCCCGCTCGAACGCTTCGAAAATGCTGCGGCTGGTCTCCAGATCGAGAGCCTCCCCGTTGTCGCGGACCGAGATCTCCGCCATCGTGCCGCGCTCCTCGGCGACTATACGTACGTCGGGCCCCCCGTATCGGTGGGCGTTCGTTAGGAGGTTGCGCAGAATCTGTCGCATCCGGATCCGATCAGCCCACACGACGATCTCGTTCAGTTCGTGGCCGACGTCCTGCATTCCGAGCTCCTCGAGCAGTCTTTTGATGACTACAGAAACGTTGACCTCGGCGGACATCACGGTGACATCGTCGAAGTCTGCCCGGGCCTTGACGAGCAGGTCGTCGAGTATGTTGGCGACGTCGACGCTTTGTGAGCGAATCATCTCGAGCAGCTCGCGCTGTTCGGCTACCTCGAAGTCCCCGGGACGCTCGAGCAGTTCGTCGGCGAACCCGATGACCGACGCCATCGGTGTTCGCAATTCATGGCTTACTGAAGCGATCAACTGCTCGCGACGCGATACCTGCCGCTGCAGCTCGGTTTCGGCTTCACGCCGTTCCTCTACGTCGACGGCGGTCAGCACGACATGGGCGTTGTCGAATCCCTTCTCGGTGCGACGCCGCGCAGTGTGGAAGATCAATGCCCTGGCATCTCCGAGTCGATTAGTGACAACGGCCTGCGTTGCCGTGGTCTCGGCCCCACCCCACATCGCCAGCAGGTGGGCCCGGATGGATTCAGCGACGCTGCGCGACGATATCAGCGCCATACGCTTGCGTACCGCCTCAGCGGCGTGGTCGATGCCGAGCATGGTGGCCATCGTGTCGTTGAGGTTGGTAACCGTGCAGTGGCCCACGAGTTCGTAGGTGCGCTCGGGATCCTCGTCCAACCACGCGTCCATGTCGGTGACGCCTTCGATTGTCAACCGCCTGAAGAGGGCGGCGACTGTCGTGAGGTCGAGTTCCATGATTCCAATGGCGGAAAGCTCCAGTAGCCCCGCATATCGATCTTGTCGGTCCTGCAGGGTGCGGTGGATGATTCTCATCAGACTCGCGCCGGCAACGAAAGCGAAGAAGGTCCTCAGGACCTCGATTGAGATTGTCAGCAGATCCGCGTCGGCCGTGAGCAGCGGTAGACATACGGCGGCGATCGGGAATAGCGACCATCCCAGGGTCATGACCAGCGGTTGGCGACCTGTCAGCAGGACGGCGCTGAGGCCGATGACAACGGCGATCACGAGATACGAACGACCGGCGACTGCCGGGCCTTCGTTGAGCGCCACCGTCGTGGCTACGACGGAGCCGAGCGCGATGAGAGCCAGTAGTCCCGCCGAGCGCTGCCGGGGCGCTCGGGCCAGTTGGTGGGCTCGCAGCATGATCAGCAGCATCGCGGCCGTGCTGCCTAGTGCGAGTTTTGGCGCCCCGCCCCACAGGCCGGCGATCGACAGAAGCAGAACGGGCCAAGAGAACAGGAACAAGACGTACGCGATCTTCGATGCGACCGGCCGTTCGCTGGCGGGATAGGCGTCGGCGAGCCTGGGGTACAGCGGAGACAACGCGTCGATCACAGGCGGGCGAGTTCTCGCCTCCGTGACCTTTCGTGCGCGTTGTCCCCACTGCATGCCACCTAGTGGATCGGCGGGAAGTGGCTCCCGGTTTACCGTTGGGTGCCAGGCGGGGCAGCCTCTGCGCCACGAGCGCGGGTGGGGGTAGTCTCGAAAGCGACGCAATTCGTCAGAACAGCATCCAACTGGTCACTACTCTCCCTCGCCATGGCTGCTGTCGCCTTCGCTCTCGGGATCGTGATCGTCTTGTCGGTGCTCGCCGACATGGTGAACACGCTGGTGACGACGTCCACCGGCAGGAGCCGGTACTGGCTCACGGTCCGGTTGTATGAACTCTCGTGGAGGTTCATGCGGTCCCTGGGGCGCCGGCTCAGTGAAGCCCGGCGAGAACGTCTGTTCGCGACCTTCGCCCCGGTGTCGATCCTGATGCTGCTCGCGGTGTGGGTGGCGCAGCAGATAGTCGGATTCGGTCTCATCTGGTGGGCCGTCGGAGGTATCGACGGGGCGGCCACTGTGTTCGATTCCATCTACTTCTCCGGCGTGGTCTACTTCACGCTGGGGTTTGGGGAGCTGGTACCGGTCGATGCGGTTCCTCGCGTCGGAGCGCTCGTCGAAGCCCTATTCGGGGTGCTGACGACTGCACTTGTGATCGGCTATCTGCCGGCTCTCTACGCTGCCTATAGCGAGCGGGAGAGAAAGCTCCTGATGCTGGACGACGGCAACGAGGATCGAATCACGCCGCAGAGCCTCATCCTGTCGCGAACTCGCGATGGCGACGTCTCGCAGATGTTCGCTTTCTTCGCCGGCTGGGAGGAGTGGATCGTCGGTGTCATCGAGACCCACTCCACGTTCCCGATGCTGGTGTTGTTTCGCTCCAAAGACCCGGGGCAGCATTGGGTGACCGCCCTGGGAGTCGTGACGGACGCGGCGCTGCTGTGTCAGATGATGCGCAGGGCTGAGGACCGGGAACCCTATTGGATGGTGCGCCGCTCGATTCGGCTGTTCGAGCAACTGACCCGGCATGCTGATCTGAGCGAGTATCGGGCGCGGATGGATGAGTCGTATCAGGACACGGAGCTGTTCCGTGAGTTGTACGACGATCTGGTCGACCGTGGTTTTGAGATGCTGCCATATGAAGAAGCACGGGCGGTCACGGTCGAATTGCGGCGCAAGTATGACGCGGCCCTGGAGCACCTCATCGACGCCCTCGAAGCTCCCCGGGGATTCTGGGGCCACGCCATCGGCCACCGGGCAGGGCAGCGTGAGATTGGGCCGGCCCTCTCAGGCCGGCCCAATTCTCATCGGTTGCGTGCTCATTCGTTGCGTGAGGCAGGAACGACGATATCGGGCGACACCCTCTCGTCGATGGCTGCTACCAGCCGGCGGAGCCGGCGAGTGGAGGGAGTTATCCCGATCCATGAGCCGCGATGGTCGATCAGCAGGCGGCCGGCGTCATTCCCATGTGCGACGAGCGCCAGCTGGTCGAATCGCAGCGTGACGGCCGACCCGCCGGTCACGTCGGAGACTGCCTCTCCGCTCAGCACATAGCGCCGGACCGTGCCGTCGCTTCTGGCGCGGAACACGCTCCCATCGATCCGGTCGTCTCCACAGCTTCTGGCGTCGGCGAAACCGATGTCGACGCCATCGACCGTGATGGCCATTGCGTGTTCCATGGAGGCGGCCAGCGCGGACGCGAGATCCTGCGGCGTGGCCTCCACGATCTGTTCCTGGAGCTCAGCGCGGTCATACTGTGGGTAGCCCTGCAGCGCGGCGAATGCCCAACGGTGCAGCTCGTTGCGAGCCAGGTTGTTCGGGTCCATTACGTCTACCTGCTGAGCCATCGCAACCAGCCGATCGAGCTCCGCCTGCGTTGGGCCGGTGGAGGTTAGGTCGTCCAGCACCGCCCCAAAGGCCTGCGTCGCCTCTGCCGCGTGCTCCGGGTCGGAGTCGGCACCCCAGTACAGGTACGCCTCGTCCGCGTTGAGCCACTGATACTCGTGGGCCACCGAATAGACCCGACCCAGCTCGTGGCGGACAACCTCCTGGGCCCGCATAGCCACAGCCTGGCCGGCGATGACCAGTGGCATCGAGCGCTCACCGAACGCTCCGATCGCAAAGCCTGCGGTCTGCTGATCGATTCGAGCGGGACCCTCTGTGTCGAACCAGTGGCGGTCAGGCGGCAGCACTAGTGGCCGGCGCTTGCCCGGGACCAGCGGCAGTCTCATCGAATCCGGTGGCGGGCCGGTCAGCAGCAGCACTGCGTTGCCGACCGTGAACCGGTCACGAGCCCAGCGTCGGGCGTCGTCTGCTTCGAGCCGCCGGAGCCCGAACTCTCGGTACGCCATCAGGCCCGGGCCATGCGGACCGAACCGGTTGGCCAGGATGGCGGCGTGCGAGGACCTCTGGAAGCTGCGGCCCTCGGCGATCAGGACGCCGGCCTCGACCTCGAGCCGGTCGGTCGGCAGGTTTGCCAGTTGATCGGCGAGGCGGGTCATGAACGCAACGACATCCTCAACCGATCCCGCCGCCCAGAAGTTCGTTGCGTCGTACGTGACCGCGCCGTTGAACGGGTGAGCGACATCGCGCAGCGGTGACAGCGCCAGGTGTTCTACGAGGTGGGTGATGCCGCGCTCGGCCAGCGTCTCGTCGGCGACCCCAACGCGGAACATGAGGGTCGCGACGAAGGGAGGGCCGGTGTCGACCCAGAAGGTCTGGATGCCGTCGACGACCGTTTCGTGGATCGTCGGAACGTCCAGGCTCTCGGAGATGATTGTGTCTGTGGGGTGGCGCGTCATTGCGCATCTGCTTTCTTCATCAGCGGAGGTCGATTCGGCAACTCCAGAGAGATCGCATCAAATATGGTGACTAATCGCGGCGGTAGTAGTCGCGCCGCGAGTTGTCAAAAGTCGCCGCTCTGCAAGCAGCAGCGTCTGAAGGCCTTGGATGATCCACAGGGGCATGGATCCTTGCGCCCGAGCTTCTCTTCCAGTTCCTTCGTGCTGTGGACGACGCGGTCGCCGCGCTTGACCCTCGACTCGGAGGGGTAGCCGCGCCGGCGCTTGCTCATCGGCTCAAAACGATGGATTGTCCTCGTATTCGTTGCTCATTACTTTCTCCTTTCATGATCTCGCAATGCGGCGGGGCCCGGCGTGAGCCCGGCCCCGCAGCATGCGAGCCCCCTGCTCAGAACGGCCAGCCGGCATCCTGGAAGTCCTCCAGGGCTGCCATCAGGCGGAAGGCCGCGTCCGAGAACCCACCGATCTCGTAGTGGCCCTTCTGGCCCACCGCGAACGGTGTGACCCGGTAGCCACCGGTGTTGAAGACATAGACCGGAGTGCCCGCGAGTGCCGGCACCTGGTCGGCCGTCTGCATGTCCGAGAAGACCACGACTCGGTCGTGGCCGGCGTACCAGCGGTTCACGGCCAGGCCGAGCCGTGTGCCGTGGCCGACGACACCGATACGGGCCTCGACCCGCTCGATCGTGCGCAGCACAGACTGGCGCTTGCGGACCCGGATCGTCTCCGAGCCCGTTGCGAACGAGATGAGCTCGACCTCGTCCGACTGCGCAGCCAGCGCAGATGCGAACAGTGCGGCGATCTCGAAGTGACGTACCTTCGAGCGGCCGGACACCGGCATCTGCATCGAGCCCGATGTGTCGGTCAGCGCCAGAGTGCGGCCCGGCAGCTCGGGGATGTTGCCAACCGAGAGCTCCAGCGCCTTCTCCAGCGTGTCCGCCCACTTCAGCGACGGCACGTTCTTGTATGCCGACCAGAAGCGGTACGGGAACTGACGCGACTTGGCCACGCGCTCCGGGTCGACCAGTACCTCGCGGACGAAGCGGGCCCGCTCGTCCGAGATTCCGGCCTCGTCGAAGTTGCGCAGGTTGCGCAGCAGTGCCATGTAACCCATTGTCGGGATCACGGCCTCCCACGCCTCGGCGTCCATGCCACCCGGCAGCCAGCCCGACAGCCACTCCCACGTGGCGCCCGCCTCCGTCAGGAGGTCGGCGCCGCGCGCTCGCAGCATGTCGCGGCGGTCGCCCTTGTCGACGCCCTCGAGATCGAAGCGGCGGCGTACTGTCTCCAGTGCCTCCGGCACCTCGAGTGCCTCAGGGTGGTGGCGGCGGTCCAGCAGGTAGCGGAACACCGCCGACTGCTTGTCGTCGCGCGGCTTGGGGTGGGTCAGCTCGATGACATCACCCATGCGCCACGCCCGCGACCGACCGTCGTACTTCAGAGCCGCATACTCCGAGTACTGGTGGCGCACCGCGTCGGCGACACCGCGCTTGACCGGCTGCGGGATCTTGCGGCCGTGGAACTGTGTCCAGTAGCCCAGGATCTCCGCCGGCTCGTCGGCGCGGGCGACCGCAGACGCGATTACTGCACGGCCGTGTGGTCCGCCTGCCGCCACGTACTCCGCGGCGGCAACGACCGCAGCCGAGCGCATCAGGGCGACGTTGCGCAGCCACGGCACGAAGCGCTGCATCCACTCAGGATCCTCGCGGGTCACGTTGTGGATCAGCTCGACGAAACGCTGGTCACGGGTATCGGCGCCCTCGTAGAAGGTTGCCTCACCGACCATGTTCGTAATCGCCAGCAGAAACAGCTCAGACTTTGGGTCGCGGCGGAGGGCCTGAGCACCCTCGAATGTACGTGCGGTCGGCTTGCCAACCGTCTTGATCACGGAGCGGACCATTGGTCGCACTCGCTTAGCTGAGAACTTGGCCATGATTCACCTCCTTTGGGGTGGTTTCGAGCAAATCAGGATTTGCTCGAGTGCTTCGTGGCCCTTCGGGCCACTTCGTATCTGTGCGGCCTCTAGGCCGCGCTCGCTTCCGGAATGTGCCGCGCGTGTCGCCACATTCCGATTTCCGGTTTTGCTCGATCGAATCCTGATTCGATCGAAGTTGATCGTTGTCGGGAACAAGGTGGCGAAGGTGGCTAACAGGCCCCGCTCCAACCCACCGCAGATAACGAGTCACTTACGCCATCTGTATGCCTGCCGCGGCCTCTCAGGCCGCACGCCTCTTGGGTGAGAAGTAGCCCTCACCGACGCATCGACAACGAACTGCTTGAGAATCGTGATCCGCGTCCGTGTTCCGCACGCATACAACGCGCTGCGGATATCAGGTGAACCACGAAATGTGGCGTTGTTGAGAACGAGGCGAGTCAGGAACCTCTTCCCCCGGAGTTGCGCAGCAACTCCGGCGGAACGCCGGAGGCGTTCCCCGCATCAACAACGTGGTACGTCGAGTGGGAGTCGAACCCACATGTCCGGAGACGCCGGTTTCTGAAACCGGTGCGTATACCGTTCCGCCATCGACGCATAAAGGTGGAAGACTGCGAGATATGGCGCTTCTACTGCACCCATCCCGTGATGAGGATCGATGGCTCGCCGCCTTCCAGGGCGAGCTGCCGGAAATGGATATCTACCTTTGGCCCGACGCTCCGGCTCCCGCAGACGTCGAGTTCGTTGTTGCTTCTCGCCACGATCCCGTCGATCTTCACCGGTACCCCAACCTGCGAGCCGTGCTCGCAATGGGTGCCGGCATTGAGCAGTACATGAGCCCGGAGATGCCGGATGTGCCCGTTATGCGCCTCGCCGACCCGGCGATGTCGGACGAGATGGCCGCCTACGTTGTGCACTGGGTGGTGCACTTCCAGAAGCGGATGGAGGCCTACCTGGCGAACCAGTCAGTATCGACGTGGCGTGAGGAGCCGTACGTCACCGCCGATGAATATCCCGTTGGAATCCTCGGCTTTGGTGGGATAGGGGAGCGGATCGGGCGGGCCCTCGCCGACCTTGGCTTTCCGATCAACGCCTGGTCCCGGACCGGCTCCGACGCCGGCTGGGCGACATCGTTCACGGGCCTGTCGGAACTCCACGGGTTTCTGGAGGCCTCTACCGCCGTGGTGAACGTGCTGCCCCACACGACTGACACGGAGGGCCTCCTGGACTCAACCCGATTCGATCACTTCCGGCCGGGCTCGCTGCTCATCAACCTCGGCCGGGGAGCGACCACGAACGAGTCGGATCTTCTGGACGCCCTCAATGACGGCCGCGTTGGCAACGCGGTGCTCGACGTGACGGAGCCCGAGCCGATGGCCGGGGACAACCCGCTGTGGGCCCATCCCAATGTGCGGATCACACCTCACGTCGCCGGCTTCACGCTGATCCGATCTGCGTCGACGCTGATCGCAGCGAACATACGGCGCATGCTTGGCGGCGAGGAGCCGTACCCCGTGGTTGACAGGAGTCGCGGCTACTAGGGGGACACCGCCGAGAACCAGGTCGTCGCAGCTACATACCCAGAGGCCGAACCCGACCCGCTAGGTCCGGAAGTAAGCCATGGCTTCGCATCGGCAATGTCTCGTGCGGTCGGAGAGGTTCGAACTCTCTTCTCCAGGGTGGAAGCCTGGCGTGCTGCCCATTGCACCACGACCACATGGCGTTCTGGCGTCAGACAGCGGAATATGTTCCGCTGTCCGACGCCAGAATCTCATCCCAGACGAGGTCTCTCACGTCCCCTTGTAGTTGAGCACCGCCTGCAGGCGGTGCTGCACCTTCACCAGGTCGGCCGACTGGCGCATCACCTCGTTGATGTCCTTGTAGGCGTCCGGGTGCTCGTCGACGAGCTTGTTGGCCCGGTCGCCGAGCCACGTGCGGTCGCCCATGGCCTTCTCGAGGCTCTCCACCGTCAGCGTCTTCTTCGCCTGGGTGCGCGACATGCGCCGGCCGGCGCCGTGCGCACTCGACATGTACGACTCGGGGTTGCCAAGACCCTCGACGATGTACGTGTCGGTTCCCATTGAGCCCGGGATTATGCCCAACTGTCCCACCTGTGCCGAGATGGCGCCCTTGCGGGTCACCCACACCTCGTGCCCGAAGTGTGTCTCACGCTCGGTGTAGTTGTGGTGGCAGTTCACTCGGTCGCGCTCACGGCCCTTGCCGACGAATCGGAAGAGCTCCTTGAGGGCGACGTCCAGCATCGTCTCCCGGTTCACCACGGCATATGCCTGGGCGAAGTGCAGGTCGGCGATGTAGTGATCGAACTCGTCGGTACCTTCCAGCAGGAACGCCAGGTCGGGATCCTCGAGACCGATCTCCAGCCGCTTGGCGACCGACTTGGCCTCCGCGATGTGCGACTGAGCCAGCTCGTTGCCGATACCGCGTGAGCCGGAGTGGAGCACCAGCCACACCCGGTCGTCTTCGTCGAGGCTCACCTCCACGAAGTGGTTGCCGCTTCCCAGCGTGCCGAGCTGGGTGTAGGTCTTCTTCTCCTGGCGATCGGACAGCTGCGTACGAGGGTGGTTGTCCTCGAGCCAAGCTGTGGCCGCGCGCTGGGTGCGCCAGTCGCGATGGTCGTGCCCGCGGCCGACGCCAGCGGGAACCACCTTGGCGATCCGCGCCAGCAATGGTGTCAGGTTGTCGGGCAGGTCGGTGGAGACCAGGTCGGTCCGAACGGCCGCCATACCGCAACCGATGTCGACCCCGACACACGCCGGGATCACGGCGCCTTCGGTCGGCACTACCGAGCCGATCGTGGCCCCGAGCCCGAGGTGGGCATCAGGCATGAGCGCCACGTGGCCCGCCACGATGGGGAGCCGCGAGGTGCGTCGGGCCTGCTGCATCGTCTTCTGGTCGAGATCTGTTGCCCAGATCTTGAGCTTGTCGTTGATTACCTGCACAGCTCCTCCTTTCTTGATTATGAGTGTTCTTGGGTCTTTCGTCTTCCGTTCTTGCGGATATTCGCGCAGATATCGGCGCGAATGTCCGCAAGAACGGCTCCAGCTCCCGCGCAGGGATTCGAACCCCGTCCTCCTGGTTCAGAGCCAGGTGTGCTTCCGGTTACACCACTCGGGAATGTGATTTCGTTCGGAGGGTGGAGGGGTTGAACCTGTCACGCTCTTGGGCGAGTCGGGCAACCGGCGCCCCGCGGCGCTTGTCGCGCATTTCCGGTTGCGCGATGTAGCCGCGCGTTGGCGTCGCCCCGCTTGCGGAGGGTGGAGGGGTTGAACCTCCGTGGGCTTGCACCCAGCCTCGGGTTAGCAACCCGGCGCATTACCTCTCTGCCAACCCTCCATGGGAACGCCGGAAGCATTCCCGTGCCGCCCCTGGGAGTCGAACCCAGACCTCCCCGGTCTTGAGCCGGGCGCCTCTGCCGGTTGGGCTAGAGCGGCATGTGGAGGAAGGTAAAGGAGTCGAACCCTCGGGCCTGCACCCGGCCTGGTTTTCAAGACCAGTTGCGCACCGCTGCGCGCTACCTTCCGGTTCAGTTTTTAGGTGGGACCACAAGGAATCGAACCTTGTTCAGCGGGGTAAGAACCCGCTACATCGCCATCAATGCTTTGATCCCGTGAGCGCTGAGAACCTCGTCGAGGCAGGCACATTGCGTGCTCTACCAACTGAGCTACCAGCCGAAGCTGGGTGGGACTCGAACCCACGACCCCGTCATTATTGAGTGAAGTAACCCGTCTCTTCGCATCAGCGTTCGTACCCAGCGACGGAATCGAACCGCCGTTTCCTGTTTGTAAGACAGGCGCTCTTCCGTTGAGCTAGCCGGGCAGGTTGACGAAGCGAGAACACCGTCGAGGCAGGCATATCCGCTCTCTTGCGATCGCGGGCTGGATTCGAACCAGCAACTACCGGGGTTTCCCCACGGTTCTCTACCGTTGAAGTATCCCGTCTCTTCGCATCGCTTCGTCGGCAACGCCGGAGGCATTGCCGTAGACCAGGTGGGAGTCGAACCCACTTGCTCCTCCTTATCAGAGAGGTGCCTTGACCCTTCGGCTTCTGGTCTGTGGAGTTCGAGCAAGCCAGGAGCCGCTCGAACTGCTCGCAGTCGGCGCGTTGCCACGAGTTTGGCGCCAGCCAAACTCGCAAGCTCCCCGAAGGGGAGCCGTGGTACCCCGAGGAATCGAACCTCGTTCTCCCGGGCTTCAACCGGGCGCTTGGGCCAGTTCAGCTAGAGCACCTTGTCTGTCGCAAGCTCCCCGATGGGGAGCTGTGTCGCCTGGAGTTGCGTAGCAACTCCCAAGCAACGCCGGAGGCGTTGCCGTGGACCTAGTGAGACTCGAACTCACACCTCCCACCTTGCAAGGGTGGCGCTCTCCCATTGAGCTACAGGCCCGATGCTCCGACGGAAGGGTTCGAACCTTCAACCTCCTCCTTAACAGGGAGGCGCTCTACCAATTGAGCTACATCGGAATGTGGTTCGCTCGAATCGGAACAGGGTCACCCTTGTACCGCGACGTTCGGTACCCCCGGGAGGACTCGAACCTCCACCGCCCGGGGTAAAAGCCCGGCGCTCTTGCATTTGAGCTACGGGGGCTTGGTACCGCTGGAGGGAATCGAACCCCCATCCTCTGGTTCGAAGCCAGAGATGCTGTCCGTTGCACCACAGCGGCATGAGTACCTCCGAGAGGATTCGAACCTCTGTCGCCCGGGGTAGAAACCCGGCGCTCTTCGTCCACTGAGCTACGGAGGCAGGCGTACCGAGTCAGGGAATCGAACCCCGCCAGCTTGCGCGCCGGCTTTACAGGCCGGATGGCTTCCCAGAGCCGAACTCGGTGTGAGGAACGCCGCAGGCGTTCCCGTTTCCTCGAGTTTGGTTCTACCAAACTCGCAAGGAACGCCGCAGGCGTTCCCGTGACCCGACAGAGACTCGAACTCTGTTTTGCAGGTTGAGAACCTGCGGTCCTACCCATGGACGACCGGGTCGTGGCCGTGCCCTCGCAGAGACTCGAACTCTGCTCTTCGGGGTGAAAACCCGAGATCTTCGCCCATAGACGACGAGGGCCGGGGTGCTGGAGCGCACCGCGGAGTTGCGTAGCAACTCCCAAGGAACGCCGGAGGCGTTCCCGGCGGCGCAGACGGGACTTGAACCGTCAAGCTTGGTTCGTGAGCCGCGGAACCGGCGCCCTGCGTCGTTTGTCGCGCATTTCCGGGGGCGCCGATGTAGCCGCGCGTTGTTGCTTCTCAGCGATAGCGGCGCAGACCGGATTCGAACCGGCAGCCTTCTGATCGACAGTCAGTTGCTCTACCCAGTTGGAGCTACTGCGCCTCGGTCAAGACGGGAGGAATCGAACCTCCGTCACCGGTTCCCAAAACCGGGGCTCTGCCATTGAGCTACATCCTGAAAAACGGGCCGCAGGCCGGCCTGGAGCCGGAGCCGAGAATCGAACTCGGACGTTCTGGTTACAAAGCAGAGACTCTTCCTTAGAGCTACTCCGGCATTGGCAGGCGATCGAGGTATCGAACCCCGCGCGGCAAGCTTTGGAGGCTCGCCTGGGCCCAGCCCATCGCCTGTGGTCGGGAAGGCAGGAGTCGAACCTGCACACTCCGGCTTATGAGACCGGTGCTCTACCCATTGAGCTACCTCCCGTGGGGTGGCCGACCGGAGTTGAACCGGCGTCTCCGGGGTCACGACCCAGCGCTCTTGCCATTGAGCTACAGCCACAGTGCCCTGTGCAGGGTTCGAACCTGCACCCTTCGGCTTCGCAAGCCGCTGCTCATCCTTTGAGCTTCCAGGGCATGTATCCGGCGGAGCGGGGGAGTGGAGGAGACGGAACTGCGTGTTATTGGCCGTAACTATGTGGCGGTCCCGCCCCGCCATCCCCCCGATCCACCGGGTTGTGCGAGAGCCGAAGCTCTCGCTTGATGCGATCTCTCTGCAGTTGTCAATGTGCCTCTGCGGGGGGTTGCTTGGCCCCGTCTCGCCCTGTCGGGCTGTGTGCATATCCTGAAATCTTGTGGTCGGGAACCTCTCTTGGGGCACAAGAAAGGCCGCCCTTGCGGGCGGCCTGAGGTGGAATGAGAACTGATTCAGATCAGGTCCTCGAGCCCCCTAGGGCCGCCGGCGTTATATCGAGCCTCGCCAAACCGACGCAGGGATTCATCCCGGACGCGGTCCGCCAGTCGCTACGGC
The DNA here is from genome assembly GCA_947258375.1 of uncultured Acidimicrobiaceae bacterium. GTDB lineage: Bacteria > Actinomycetota > Acidimicrobiia > Spongiisociales > UBA5794 > JAHEJX01. The sequence goes on along the minus strand of CAMYIJ010000039.1, from coordinate 19,277 downwards.
GCGGTTGTTCAACCGTGCCCAGCGATTTCGCGATATGGGTTTCTGGCGAATATGCCAATGTCTTTTCCTTTACTCCGACGAGACCCTGCATCCTCGAGGGATGGATCCCGCCGCCAAAAACAAAAGCCGCAACGCCCCCGGACGGGGTGTTACGGCCGAAGCGAATATCGCACGACTCGGCGAATCTGTCAAGGGCCGTTCTCGAGTAGTCCGCGAGGGGCTACGTGACATCCTCTAGCCAGCGGGCAATCGAGCGAGCTGCGGTATCCCAGTTCGGGTCCAGCATGATGTCGTGGGGGAGCCCTTCGAAGATCTGAGCCGCAACGCCATACGCGGCAGCGGTCTTCTCCGCTTCGCGGACGGTGAAGAGGGCGTCGTCGGACCCGGCGCAAACCATGACCGGAGCCTCCGTTCGTCCCGGCTTGGGGAGCGCCAATCCCATCATGTCGAGGTAGGTCAAATATGACTCATCTTGAAGCATCTCGTGGATCTCGATGACGGCGGCGTCAGGTGTATCGGCAGCCAGGAGATACTCGCGGGCGAGGGCGGGGGTTGCCACCACCGGCCACAGGCTCATTGTCGCGAGCAGCTTGAGGAACCGCAGGGGATGGCGCCGGGCGAATCTCCGGCTGGCCCCGAGGGTCCCCGAAACCGGCACTGACCCCATGAGCACCGCTCCGGTCAACTCGTTCTTCTCCATGTATTTCTGGACCAGGTAGCCGCCCATCGAATGGCCGATCATCACCGGCGGAGCCTCGAAGTCGTTTGCCACCGAGGCAATATCTGCAACGAACGTGTGGTGGCGTATCCAGCGTAGGGACCCGCGGTCCTCCGACCCGCCGTGATTGCGGAGGCTCAGCGCATACGAGTCCCAACCGCGTTGCGCAAAGAAGTCGAGGAATCCCCGATCCCAGCACCACGCCCCGTGCCACGCCCCGTGGACGAAGAGAAGGGGAGTCCGAGTGCGTCGTTCGACTCCAGGCTTGAACAGGACCTCGAGCATGACGCCATTAAAGCGGATCGGGTCCCTGTGTTCGTTGTGCCTAAATCCGCCCTATAGCGCCCGTTTAAGCACAACGAACATCAGCACGAGCCCAAAAAGAAGTACGGGCCCGGATAAATCCGGGCCCGTACCGTTATGACGAGGACCTTTTGTCGCCGCTGGCGCGCTACCTAACAGCTACGACCAGTCCTCGCTGGGAGACCTATGCCTCGACCGCATACTGCTTGAAGACCAGCCCGTCCCCTAGAGGCGAAGGCCTCTATTTGTCCCAAATTCAAGAAAATCCGGAATCTCCGCCCCGGCGGACCTTTGGCATCGTGTGGACGGGCTGCATTTCGGGCATATCTGGGTCCATTCGGGCCATCTTGCCGGCATAGACGGCCGATCCCTTGCGGGCTGTCACACCGTGGAGGAAGACGCTGACTAGCACCGTTAGCGAGACGGTTCTCAGGATTGTCGACTCCCGGGCGAGGTCGGCCTCGTCCACAATCAATAGGGCGAACAGGATCGAAGCGAGGCCTCGTGGTCCGAACCATCCCAGGAATACCGCAGTGCTGCGGTCACAGTGCGTGCCGAGCAGCGCCAGCGCCACCGGGAGCATTCGGATCACGGTGAGGCTGAGTAGAACGTAGGCGACGGTGCCGACCGTGGCAGCTTGAATCGCCGGTACGACCAGCCCGACGCCGAAGAACAGGAACGTGATCCAGGTGGCAAGTTCGCCGATGTCCTCGGTGAGGTCGGCAGCCGTCTCATGCATATCGCGGGCCGCGGCCCGAAAACCGACTCCGGCGACGAACGCCGCGATGAACCCGTTGCCCGTGGCCATCTCAGTGGTCGAGAACGCCGCCACCGCGATTGCCAGCGTCGCCAGCTGGCGAGCCGCCCCCGAAACCCAATCCCTTTCCCACGCGAGCCGCAGGAGGGTGCCGCCGGCCACTCCGACGGCGACACCGATGGCTAATCCCAAGCCGATCTCGCGCAACGCGAATTGGACCCAGTGGCCCGGCGTTTCCAGATCCCCGCTGGCCGCGGCCACCGCTACCAGTGCAGTGACGACCGGCAGCGCAATGCCGTCGTTGAGGCCGCTTTCGACGTTGAGGGTCTGACGAATCCGCGCCGGAATCTGCCGGTTGGTCACCACGCCCTTGCCGAGAGCGGCATCGGTAGGAGCCAGGATGGCGCCGATCAGGAGACCTTCAGGGAGCGTCACGCCGGGCACCAGCCACACTGCCATGAACCCTCCGAAAACGATCGTGAGCGGCAAGCCGAACGCCAGAAGCCGACCCGGCATATCGAAGAACTGGTGTCGCATGATCATGAGGTCGACCCGAGTGGCGTCGGCAAAGAGGACGAGCACCAGAGTCGCCTCGGCAAGAAGGCGGACGCCCGTCTGTTCGAAGCCGATCTCCACGAGCGACAGTCCGTCCGGCCCGATCAGCCACCCCGCCAGGAGGAACACCATGGGGCCCGTTATTGCCCAGCGTCCCAGGTGGCGCGAAACCACGCTGTACCCGAAGACAAGAGCGGTCACCGTGAGCAACCCGGACATTTCCATCGGGTCAATCTACGGCATCACTCCAGGTCGGTTCGCGGTGTAGTCAGATGAGCCGTGTCGGGCTGAGGTCGTCTGCGGTGACGCCGTGGGCGACGGCGTCGTCCGGCATCCGGCCGGCGGTGATGAGCGAAGCCGCCGTGCGGCTCATCGCCGGGCTTGTCATGATGCCGTAGCCGCCCTGGCCGGCGAGCCAGAAGAACCCGGCAGCCTCAGGGTCCATGCCCACGACCGGCACATTGTCGGCGACAAATGACCGCAGCCCCGCCCAGGCTGAACGAATGTGTCTGATCTCCATCGTTGTGACCTCTTGAATTCGCTCGATCGCCATGGCGACATCGATCTCTTCGTGGCGGATGTCCTGGGGTGCGACCGGCGTCTCGTCCTCGGGCGAAGCCAGGAGGCTGGGGCCTTCCGGACGGAAGTAGAAGTCGCCTGCGATGTCGACGACCATCGGCCAGTCCTCATGACCGGAGCCTTCGGGCGGCGCGAAGGTGAAAGCGGTGCGCCGTTTCGGCACCAGGCCGATTGTCCTTACGCCGGCCATGGCACCAACGACGTCACACCAGGCTCCCGCGGCGTTGACCACTATCCCGGCATCGACGATTCCCTTCGGGGTGGTGACGCGCCAGCCGCGGCCCAGACGTTCCAAACCGACGACCGGAGAACCTGTGGCCAGTTTGCCGCCGCGTGTGCGCAGGCCACTGAGGAACCCCTGGTGGAGGGCGTGGACGTCGATGTCCATCGCGTTCGGCTCGAGGACGCCGCCGGCGAGCTTCTCCGGGCGCAGCGCCCCGCACAGCTGGTGCGCTTCGGTCGGGTCGATGCGGCTGATACTCGGCACGAGCGCGCGCTGTTCGGCGTAGAAGGAGTCCAGCTCGTCCGCAGCCGCGCCCTTGGAGACAAAGAGCACCGTGCGTCCGCTCAGGATCGGGCCATCAGTGAACCCGTCCGGAGGGTCGAGCAGGAACTCCTTTGACGCCATCGCGAGGCGCCGCAGCGGCGGGAGACCGTCGCACTCCGTGTAAAGCGCCGCCGAGCGACCGGTCGAATGGTGCCCGGCGGTAGCCTCCATCTCGAAGACCTCGACGGTCCCATGCTGCGCGAGCTCATAGGCGACAGAGGCTCCCGCAATGCCGGCTCCGACTACGGCGAAATCGACGGCTCTCTCCATCTGGCCTCCTGTGCGGCTAGCCGAAGACGATAACGTTTCGAGCGGCTTCGCCGGCTCTTGCAGATCGCACCGCCTCGTTGATGTCATTGAGCGCATACGTCGCGGTGATGAGTTCGTCGAGTTTGAGATCGCCGGACGCATAGAGGCCGGCGAGCATCGGGATGTCCCGCTTCACTCGAACAGAGCCCATCTTGGAGCCGATGATCCGCTGGCCCCGGTGGGCGACGTCTCCGGTGTCGATCCGGGCCAATTGTCCGCTGGGTGGCATGCCGACAACGACCAGGGTGCCGGAGCGGCGGAGAAGGGGCAGCGAAGTCTCGACCGCGGTTGCGCTGCCGGCGGCCACAAACACGTAGTCGACCCCACGGCCTTCGGTCAGTTCGCGGACGCCGGCAAGCGCATCCTGTTTGGCGGCATTCACCGCTGCCGTCGCTCCCAGGGTCGTCGCCAGATTCAGCTTCGCGTCGTTGAGGTCGATGGCGATCACTTGTCCGGCACCGACATGGGCGGCCCCCTGTACGCAGTTGAGACCGACGCCGCCGGCGCCGACCACGGCCACAGAGGCTCCCGCCGGCACCCGAGCAGTGTTGGTCACCGCCCCGAATCCGGTGATGACGCCGCAGGCGAGTAGCGCGGCGGCTTCCATAGGCACATCCTCCGAGATTGCCGCCAGCTGCGATTCGTGAACCACGACTTGCTGCGCAAACCCGGCGGTCCGGAGCCCCTGGTTGACTAGCTCACCCTCACGGCCCCGCAGCCCAGGGTTCGCGTCCAGCCGGAAGCTGGTCTCGCACATCGCTTCATCGCCAAGCCGGCAGTAGAAGCAGCTACCGCAGGACCGAACCAACGTCACGACGACCCTGGCGCCCGGTGCGATCGAGGCCACGCCCTCGCCGACCTCGACGACGGTGCCCGCCGCCTCGTGACCGAAGATCGTTGGCAACGGGCCACCCCACGCACCATCCAGGCAAGCGATGTCGGAGTGGCAGATCGCGCATGCTGCGACGTGCACGCGAACCTCGCCGGCGGCGGGGTCGCCGATGGCGACTTCTTCGATGTTGAGGGGGGCGCCGAACTCTCGGCAAACAGCTGCCTTCATGTGACTCCTCGAAATCTCGAAAGCGAGTATCGCAGCGCAGCGCCGCAGTCCTTATCATCGAGGCGAACGTTGCTAGGGAGTTGCTTTGAATGGCGTGCGGTTGTCCATCTTCACCTGGTCGGTGTACATACTCGGCATGGGGGTCGGCCTGCTGCTCGTACCCGACAGCATCGTTGATCTACTCGGCATGGATCCCGCCAGAGAGGTGTGGATCCGGGTGGTCGGTGTGGTTGCCGTGGTTCTCGGCGTCTACTACCTGGGATCGGCGATTCACCGAGCGCGGTGGATGTTCTGGTACTCGGTCCCAGCCCGGATCGTGTCCGGAGTCGCCCTGGCGTTCCTCGCCGTCACCGAGAGCGTGTGGCAACTCTGGCTCTTTGCGATCCTCGACATTGCGTCTGCCGGCTGGACGTTTGTCGCATTGAGATTCAAGCCTGAGCCGGAGCCTCTCGAGCCGAGCGCTCCTGCCTAGACAGCGCGGCTACGCCAGGTGACTTCCGGCCACAAGACGGCCAGGTGGTTGGGAAGGTCGGCGGCGCGCAGCTGGTCAAGGCGGGTTTCGTAGCGGCGTCCCGCTTCAGTCAGGATTGTGAGCTTCGGTTCCCCTCCACCCGTCATTTCGACTGAGGTCACGGCAGAGCGACCGATGGTCAGCGGGGGCACGTAGTCGAGAGCCGGCCCAAGCGTGATACCCCGATCGTCCACCCGCAGAGCTTGGCGACCGGTGATGATGCGAAAGGCCGCGCGGAGGGCGATCAGTATGGCTCCGGCCACGCCCACGTAGAGGACGAAACCGCCCTGGTCAGAACCGGCTGTGCCGGCCAACGCGTAGCCGAAGATGCCCAGCACGCTGCCCAGGGCAACTGCGCCGCCGATAGCCATGAGGCTGTTGCGGGGACTGATCGCAACGGTCACCGGCACCGTGTCGGGACTGATTGGTTCAGGCCGCCGGCGCTCCGACGCGTCAGGCTGTGACGGCTTGCCCCACTTCATACGGAGTGGTCGTCGGTTGGCATACTGTTGGGTAATCGCCAAACCCGGCCAACCCACGAGGACCAGGCCGCCCAGTAGGACCAGTAGAGAGAATCTCTCGATGCGGTTCAGGCTCTCGTTTTCGGCGACGGTGTACATGGCAATGAGCGCCGCAACCCCGGCAGCGATCAGCGCATAGCGAAGCATCGTGTCGGTTCGTCGGCTCACGGCATCGACGATAGATGCGTCTTTACGCGGTATCGCCGCGCAGCCCGTCTCAGAGCGAGTCGATCCGTTTGATGTACGCGCTGATCTCGTGGGTGCTCAGACCCAGCGACTTGATGCTCCCAAAATGCCGGAGGCGGTATGCCACGTCGTCCTTGGCGACATGCCAGGCGCCGGCATCGGCGTGGAAGGTCTGCGACGCATCGAAGTACATCCGGCGCCCCGGGGCGCGGTAGCCCTGGGCGAGCAGCGGCACCCTCGTGACCAGGTCGATGTGGTTGATGATGCGAAAGGTCACTTCGCGCAGCGCCGCGTCGTAGGCGTCCCGAAAGTCGCCAAGGCCGGTACGGGGGCATCCGAAGACGTACACCGCCGCCGGAGGAGTGCCCGCCTCGACGAGACGGGCAGCCGCCATGATCGAGAGCCCGCCGCCCAGGCTGTGGCCGGTGATGATCAGCGGCCGGGCGTCCCCCGCCAGTTCGGTGACAACATCCGGCCAGACCTCATCCAGGGCAGCATCGAATCCCGAGTGGACCTTTCCGAGTGCCGCCGGGCGCGGTTTGAACTGGGCGTCGCGGGCCCAGTCGACCGGATTGGTCGACTCCGTGCCACGAAAGGCGAGGAAACGTGTCGTCGGGTCTGCCGCGGTGAACGCCTGGGTGCTAGAGGCAGTAAAGAACCGGAATTCGTCGAGACCCTCGTCTGTGGTTCCGGCCTGAGCTGCCGGCCCATCCCTGTAAGCCAGGCGAGACAACGTCACGGTGAGCTTGGCCAGGGTTGGATCAAAAGACATGTGGACCCCTCTGTTCACGGCCGCGGTAGCGGCAGCCTGATAGCCGCGGTCGCCACCAGCGTCGCGCCTGGTTCAGGCGTCCCGCGTTTGACTCTCGCGCTATCTGCAACACTACGGGCATGGAGCGGCCAGATATTGAATTCATTTACGTTGGCGACACGATGTGCTCGTGGTGCTGGGGCTTCGCTCCGACGATCGATGCGCTGGGGGAGCACTACTCGTTTCCGATGCGGCTGGTCAACGGAGGACTCCGCCCGGGCTCCGGGGCCCAGGTCCTCGAGGACAACCTGCGCAGCTACCTCATCCATCATTGGGACCAGGTGGCTGCCGCCAGCGGCCAGCCTTTCAATGAGGAGGCGCTGGCCAAGGACGGCTGGATATACGACACCGAGTATCCGGCGCGGGCCGTTGTCACCATGCGGGCGCTATCGCCGGACCATGAGTTCGAGTGGTTCAAACGCCTACAGCGGGCCTTCTACTCCGAGGCGATCGATGTCACCGACGCCGCCGTCTACCCGGGTCTGCTGGCCGACTTCCCGGTGGACGTCGCCGCCTTCACGACCGAACTCGATGACGAGAAATCGCGCCTGGCCGCCTGGGAGGACTTCGAGGAGGCGCGGAGCCTCCAGGCCACCGGCTTTCCGACCCTCCTGCTCCGCACCGGCACGGACATGGCGACGGTCACCCGCGGCTATCGAGCCTTCGCTGACATCGAGCCGCATCTGACGACATACCTGAACGATCGCTACGAGCCGGCCCAGTTCCTCGCCTGATTACCCGGGTCGAGTTCCGACCAGCAATGGGACGAGGCGCTCGGCGGCGCTGAGACCCCCATGGCGGCCAATCATTCGTTTGTCACTATGGCGGTGGAGGATGATGCGCCCCGCATCGGCGACGAGAACGCCGTCCGGCGCCCGTGCCGCGAATTGGGGATGGCGGGGACCGGGTCCCCACCAGTCGGCGACCACATCGAGAGGCAGCCAGCGACCGGGAAGCTCGCGCGCCAGCTCGGCGCCGGCGCCCCTGACGAACGTCACCCGACTGTCGCCGTAGAACGTGTAGTCCTTCTCGTGGCTTCCGTCGATTCTGGCGGCCGCCGACTCGGGATAGTCGACATGGCCGTGATCGGCGGTACCGACGAGCACGACATGCTCGGCGAGCCGCTGCTCCAGCCGGGTCCACACCTCGGCAACGAAGTCGAGGGCATCGGCATACTCGTCGGACTCCTGCCCGTAGACATGTGCGGCGATGTCGACATGAGGGAGATAGGCGAGGATCAGGCGATTGGGCACGGCGGCCAGCTGCTCGGTGGCCAGGATCATCTCGTCGATTGTGTAGGCCGGTTCGAATCGGCACCCGCGAAACAGGACCTGCGACAGGGGAGTGTCGGCGTAATTCCCGGGCTGCACGGTGATCGGCTCGACACCCGCCGCGGTGAGGCGCTCCCACAGGTTCGGTGCGGGAAGGAACGCCGCGTGGTCCAATTCCACAGTCTCGCCCCATGGCCGCGCCCACTTGATCGTGTAGACGACTCCGTCGGCTTCAGGGAGATAGAGCTGATAGCCGAGCAATCCGTGGCGGCTGGCCGGAAGGCCGGTGGCGATCGTTGCCAGGCTGACGGTGGTTGTCGTGGGGAACGGTGCGTCGAGGTCGGCGACACGAGCCGCGGCGAAGGGTGCCGCGTCGACGTGGCTGAGCTGGCCTGATCCCAGGCCGTCGAGCAGGAACAACACGTACGTCGTCCCAGACGGGATCAGCTTGGCAATGTCGGGGTGCAGCGTCTCCGACGGGCTGGCGCCGGTGAGCCGGTACTCGAGCTCCGCCACGAGATTGACCAGCGACCCGCCGCTGTAGTCGGGGAGTTGGATGGGGGACATCGCCCCAAGCTAGCCACCTTGCTATGGCGTGTCGCGGCTTCGCCCCCCGAGATGGCTGAGAAGCTTCAACCGTTCGACCCTCGCGCCCGATACTGTCAGAAGCAGCTATTGCTTTTCGAAGGGGGCTCCAGATGTCAAACCGTCTGTACTCTGTTATTCCTGTCGCGGTGTTGGCGCTTGTCCTCGGAATGATGGCGCCGGGGGGCGGCAAAGGCCGGCCGCACCAGGCGGTCGAATTCTTCGTCGATGCCGTTGCGGGCCACGACTCCAACGACGGATCACAAGGTGCTCCATTTGCGACCCTGGAGCGTGCGCAGGCTGAGGCACGGCTGGCGGCCGCCGATCAGTCGACTGATGTCGTGGTCAACCTCTTCGGAGGCGTGCACCAACGCTCGGCGACCTTCACGCTGACGACCGCCGACTCTGGCACCAATGGTTTCGACGTGGTCTATCGGTCGACCCCGGGAGAACAAGCGATCATCGAAGGCGGAGTCGAGCTCAGCGGTTGGCAGCCGTCTGATGAATCGCTCTACGTGGTGGATGTGCCCTCTACGGTCGACGACTTCCGGCAGTTCTATGCAGCAAGCGATCGGCAACCGCGGGCACGTTCGGCGACCGCTTCAGCTTCTGCGACCGAGTTTCTCCAAGGCCTTGTCGGCAACACCGTGAGGGACGTTGCCATGGTCGTCGCCAACGAGGACATTGGCGGATTTGCCCATCCGGAGGACCTCGAGTTGCTCTACGTTGGAGTTCGAATCTCCGGCCATGGGGTGCTCGACGCAAACGGCAATGAGCTCCTGCGTCCTTCGTGGCGGTCTCATCGACTCCAGGTCGAACAGGTGACACCGTTCGACGCCACCAGTATGCGCGTCGACATCAGCGACAACGCATTGTGGCACGCATCACAACGGGGCTATTTCGCGACATTCATCGTGCCGGAAGACCCCTTCTACCTGGAGAATGCGCGGGAGCTTCTGGACGAAGTAGGCGAGTGGTTCTTCGATCCGCGTCTGCGCAAGCTGTATTGGTGGCCGCCGGCCGGTGTGGATCCAAACCAGGTCGAGACCTGGATCCCGGCTGTCGAAACTCTCCTGGACGTCGACGGTACCCCGGACGCACCCGTCGAGAACCTGAAGATTCAAGACATAGTCTTCCGCCATTCGACCTACCTGGCGACGAGCGAGCACGGCTATGTATCCGGCCAGGGCCCGTCATGGTTCGCGGGGTGGGAGTTTGACGACTGGATGCAGGATGTGGGCGCGACGCACCCCTACCTGTTGTCGATCAACAGACAAGGCCTTCCCGGCGCCGCGATCGAAATGGATTCTGCGCACGAGATTGAGTTCACGGGCAACGTCCTGACCGAGCTGGGGGCAGCTGGAATCCTGCTGCACAACGACGTGACCGATGCGATCTTCTCCGGCAACGTACTCGACGATATCTCGGGCAGCGGTTTCGTCGCCGGGCACCCGGAGCACGTCTATCTCGATGAACCGATGGAGCGTCTCGTCGCGCGAATCTCATTCGACAACAATCTGGTCACCCGCGTCGGTCGCGAGTACTTCAGCAGCGTCGGCATCAGGGTGTACAAGGCGGCGGACTTCGTCATCGCCAACAACAGTTTTGTCGACACCCCCTACTCCGCAGTCTCACTCGGCTGGGGCCACAACAACTTCCCGGACTCCACCGTGCACCGGCGCAACAAGGTAACGGAGAATCGGTTCGAGAACGTCATGAACACGCTATATGACGGCTCGGCTATCTACCTCCTGGGCCCGGCCGCGGACGTGGGATCAGCCACATCAGAGGGCACGCTCATTCAGGGCAACTACGTCGACTACTCGACGGCGGCCATCCCCGCCAAACTGCCGGGAGACACCATCGACCCGTCATTTGCGAAGCGTCCCGGCATGCAGCTCGACGAGGGCACGCGCAACGCCTCCGTCAACAAGAACGTTGTGGTCGATCCGGTCACCGTCTGGTTCCAACTCACCGCTTGGTACTCCAGCTCCGGCACCCCCGGCTTCATCGAGAACCTGGGTCTGACGGGGACCAACAACTGGTCGAACGTCGCCGCGTCGGTGCCGAACGATCTCGCGCTGATCAACCTGGCGGATGTGAAGCCCTTCGACCCTGATGGCCGCCTTCCCAAGCCGCTCGAGAAGCTGATCAACGCCGCAGGGGTCGAGTCGTCGGGCGACTTGCCTGCAGTTCCCTAGGGAGGGGGAGCGAAGATCGGCCGGCACTTCTGAGCCAACTACGATCTGCGACATGCCAGACGACCCGAACCCTGTCGAGGCCTCATCCGACAAGAGCCTGCTGCTCGATGAGCTCGACGAGAAGTTCGCCGCGTTTCAGGTGTTCCGCAAGAGCGATAGTGCCGCCGCCGATGCGCTGCTCGGCAACCTCGGAGCCCAGGACGACGTCGACAAGGACATCGTTCTCGAGCTGTCGTCGGCCCACCCGCTTGGCCATCCCGAGCGATTCGAGCACGCCCACTCGCTGGCGGTGCGGGCCCTTGAAGTGCTCGACCGCAACGGGGCCCGGTCGGTCGAAGTCACCCGCTTCGGGCCCCTCAATCCGCTGATCGCCTTCCTGGTGCAGCAGGTGGCCCACTTCATAGTGCGCACCTATCAGGCAACGGTGGCCGACCAGATGTACCACCTGTACGCCCGCCGTGAGGCCAACGCGTCCCGGGAGGATCCGGCGCGTCGGATGCTGATGCGGGCTCGGATGGAGATGGAGCGGCTGCTGCCGGGGTTCAAGAGAAACGCACTTGGAGTTTCCGCATTCGTGCTCGGGGGAGCCGTGCTGTCGACCTTGCTGCGCTGGGTACAGGTGGCGCTGACCGCCGCCCTCACCGGCCTGTGGAGCAAGATCGTCGCCACGGTGGTCGTCGGCCTGCTGATAGTCGGGCTCGCTTGGGTCATCCTCCGTGGGGCTGCCGTCGCCCGGCGCCGGATTCAGCTGACGCTCGACGGCCCGGTCCACGCGTTGTGGCAGACAATCGGCCGCTGCGGTGAGCCTCCGGTGGATCCGTCGCGTACGTTCGCCTTGATCGCAGTCATCCTGGCGTTGCTGCCGTGGCTCCTCATCCCAATCGGGCTTCTACTGAGCTGGTTGAGCGAGTGGCTCACCGAGGACGAGTCCGCCATCCCTGAAGCGTTGCGGCTATCTCGGCTCGCGCTCTTTCCAGTAGCTCTGCCGGGTTTTCGCCGGCTCTTCGCTCCACGGGATCGCCGAAGCTGACTCGGATTCGGGTGCCAAACGGCACCGGGAACATCCTGTCGCGCAGCAGAGCCCACGAGCCGTCGATCGTTGTGGGCACCACTGCCAGATCGGGGGCCGCCTTCAGCAAAGTGAGAGTGCCGCTCGGCCGGAATTCGCCGAGCGCGCCGTCACGCGATCTCGTGCCCTCCGGGAAAATGACCACGGCCGTGTTGCGTTCCTGGCACTCCGCCCCCAGGTCCTTGATCGCACGTAGTGCCTGGCGAGGATCATCCCGGTCGATCAGGGCGTTCCCACCGTGGGTCAGGTTGAACGACACCGCCGGCAGCCATCTGCCGAGTTCCCGCTTGGCGACATACTTCGGGTAGTTAGTGACGAGCAGGCCGCCGAATATCGGCACGTCGAACATGCTCTGATGATTAGAGATGAGGACGTAGCCGGTGCGGCTCTTGATATGCGGTGATCGCTCGACCTCGAGCCGGGTGCCGGTGATCCGCAGCAGCCACAGCAGGATGCGCTGCATCACTCCCATGGTCACTTCCATCGGACGCAATCCGAAGAGCCGAGCCACCCGGGCAATCAGCTCGAAGATGCCGAGCGTGAGCCCAAAACCGATGAGGAAAGGGATCGTGAAGATCCAATCGATGACACGTTTCATACCGACGGAAGGTTAGGCGAACGTTCAGGTGGCACCTTCAGGAAACAACACCAACTCGTCGATCCCGACGTCGACACGGTCACCGATTCCGAGCCCCGGCACATGTCCAACCCGGGACCGCAGGCGGGTGCCGTCGAGCTCGAGGACGAGGAGCTGGTCGTGGCCGAAAAACTCCTGTTCGACCACGATGGCGGCGCCGTCGATGGCGGGGGAGGGGTGGACCCACTCCGGCCGGACCATCACCAGGACCCCGCCGCGCAGCGGCGAGGCGTGCGGGAACGTGCCGAGCGCAGTTTCGACCGAGCCCACGACCGCGGTGCCGGCGAACACATCGCTTTCACCGACGAATCCGGCCACCCAGGGCGACACCGGATGGCGGTAGAGCTCGATGGCCGACGCCACTTGAAGCACCTCCCCACCGCGCATGACCGCCACGACATCGGCCATGGCAAAGGCGTCTTCCTGGTCGTGGGTGACGAAGATCGTCGTGGTGCCGGCACCCTTCAAGATCGTGCGGACTTCCCGGCGCATCCGGTCGCGCAAGGTGGCGTCCAGGTTGGAGAACGGCTCGTCGAGTAGCACGGCCGTAGGGCCGGGAGCCAGCGCGCGGGCGAGGGCCACTCGCTGCTGTTCGCCGCCGGAGAGTTCGTGCGGCATTCGCTTGCGGTAGCCCTCCAACCCGACGAGAGCCAGCGCCCTGGCGACCCCGGCTTCGTCGGCGCCGTAGCCGACGTTCTGCGCCACCGTCATATGAGGAAACAGTGCGTAGTCCTGGAACACCATGCCGACCCGGCGCTCTTCCGGGGGTATGAAGACGTCGGGGCCGGCGACGATATCCTCACCGATGGCGACGGTTCCCGAGTCGGGCCTTTCGAACCCGGCGATCATCCGAAGCGCCGTCGTCTTTCCACATCCCGAGGGTCCCAGCAGGCTGATAACCGTCGAGCCGGATGCTTCGAGTTCGAAGTCGCGCAGGGCCCGGGCCTCTCCGAAGGCCTTGTTGACCTTGTGGCAATGGATCCCGCGCGCCGCGGGCTCAGTCTGGAGTTCTGTTGGGCTGGTCATACTCGTTGGCGGGGCCTGATGATGAGGTAGTACATGGGCACTGCGGACACGATAAGCAGCAGCAGAGCCGGAGCGGCGGCACGGGCGTAGGACAGCTCGTTGGCCGTCGACCAGACTCTCACCGCCAGTGTGTCGAATCCGGTGGGGCGCAGCAGCAGCGTCGCCGGCAGCTCCTTCATCGTGGTGAGGAACACCAGCGCTCCGCCGGCCATCAGGCCACGCAGGATGAGCGGCAGTGTGATGCGCCGGAAGACCTGCAGTCGATTGTCTCCGAGGCCGCGGGCGGCTTCTTCGAGGCTGGGGTTGATCTGGGTCAGGGCTGCCTCGGTTGCTCCGGACGCCTGCGCCAGGAACAGCGTGGCGTACACAAACGCCAGGAGGACAAAGGACTGGTAGAGCCCCCCGAGGTAGCGCGACGCAAAGAACACGACCGCGAGTGCCACGGCAATGTGGGGCAGCGAGAAGATTGCATAGACGGTGGCGCGCAGGGCGCGGCTGATCCGGCCCCGGTGGCGAACCGCCAGCACGGCCACGGGCACGGCGGCGATCATGGCGAGCAACCCGGCGGCGACCGAACCGGACAGCGATCCCAGCACGGCACCCCACCTCATATCGATGACTCCTCCGGTGGTCAACCCGCGCAGCAGCCAGGCAACGAGCACCAGTACCGGCAGCGCGAGCCCCAACCCAACGGTGATCGACAGGAAGGCGTGAGCGGCCGTCCGCTGTCGGGGCGCCAGCCCGAGCCGGGTCGGCGGTCGGGGAGCCTGTGAGGCGAAGTAGACCGAGCGGCCCCGCGAGCGGCTCTCTCCCCAAAGGATGGTCACCGCAATGAGCATCAGGACGAGCGACAGCACCGCCGCCGGCGTGCGATCGATACGTCCCTGGTACTGGGCGTAGATAACGCGGGTGAACACGTCGACGCGCATCAGAGAAACCGCTCCGAAATCGGAGAGGGTGTAGAGCGCCACGAGGAGCGAACTGGCGGCGATCGCCGGCCGGAGCTGGGGGAGGGTGATGCGCCGGAACGCCTCGGCCGCGCTCGAACCGAGGCCGCGGGCTGCCTCCTCGAGCGAAGGGTCAATGCGAACGATGGTGGAGCGCACCACCAGGTACACGTACGGGTAGGTCGCCAGGGCCAGCACCACGGCAGCCCCCCAGAACCCGCTGATGCTCGGCAAGCTCACGCCGGTACTGTCCGCAAACAGCCCGCGGGGCCCGGCGAATGAGATGAACGAAAGTGCCAGCACGTAGCTGGGGATGACGAGCGGCAACGCGAGAAGCGTCGACCAGACCCGCGAGTAGCGAATGTCGGTGCGGGTGGTGATCCAGGCGGCGGCCACCCCGAGACTCGTGGCGGTCATAGTGACCACAAGCGCAAAGAAGATGGAGCGGGCCAGGAGCTGGGCCGTCCGCGCCGAAACGAGTGCGTCCCAGGCAGCGTCCGACGCTCCGATTACCCGGCCCACGAGCGCCACAACCGGGATCAGCGCCGGCAGCACCACGGCGACGCCGGCGACCCACAGCCAGGTGGGAGCAGCAGCGTCCTCGTTCCGGAGGGTGCCGGCCTCGGGCGCCGCCGGATTGAGCTGGTCGGCGGTCGAAGAGGTCACAACAGCCCGGCCGTCGCGACAAGATCGGTGGCCCGGTCGAGCGCGCCCGCCAGATCGGACAAGCGGAGTTGCGGCGGGTTGAGGTCGCCGAGTGGGGGCAGCGCTTCATTGGGATCCATTCCGTTCGCCAGCGGGTACTCGAACGTCTCGTCGGCGAAGAACGCCTGCGCCTCGGCACCGAGCAGGAACTCAATGAACTCGGTCGCGGCCGCCGCGTTCTCGCTGCCGGCCAAGATGCCCGCTCCGGCCGGCATGACAAGTGAGCCGGCACCCCCGCCGGTCATGAAGTGATTGGCGGCGACTGTGGTGCCGACTTCGTCCTGGAGCCGGAAGAGGTAATAGTGATTCACAAGGCCGGCGTCGACCTCGCCGTCGTTCACGGCGGCGACGATGACCGAGTTCTTCGGATAGGTGGGGGCGTCGTTGGCCTTGATGCCTTCCAGCCAGCGAAGCGTCGCAGCTTCGCCGTCGATCAAGATCTTGGCGGCGACAAAAGCCAGGAAGGAGCCATTGGTCGGCGCCACCGCCAGTCGCCCGGCCCAGGCCGCTTCGGTGAAACCGTCCTCGGTAGCGGGAAGCGTCGCCGAGTCGACCTTCCCTGAGTCGTAGACGACGACCCGGGCTCGGCCGCTGACACCAACCCAGCGGCCCGCATCGTCGGAGAAGCCGGGATCAACCTTGTCGAGTAGAGCGTTGTCGAGCGCCCGGAAGTGGCCCCCGAGAGCCACGGCGCCCAGTGACGCCGGGTCTTGGGCAAAGAAGACGTCGGCAGGGGTGTTGGTCCCCTCCTCGAGAATCGTGGCGGCCAGCTCGGCGCTCTCGGCGTAGCGGACTTCGACCTCGATGCCCGAGGCCTCTTCGAATAGCTCGATGAGAGGGGCAACGAGCTCCTCCGAGCGGCCGGAGTAGACGGTGATCGAGTCTGCTGCACCGTCGTCGGTACCGCCGCACGCCGTGGCGACGACGGCCACGAGAGAAGTCAGAACGACCAGGCGACGAATCATTGTGAAGGCCCTTTCCTGTGCTCTCGACAACCCGATCGGCAGCGGTCGCGTCGTCCACACAACACAATTAGCACTACGACGATAGTGCAAACTGAGTGTCTGCGGTCCTTCGGTTCGACCCGGGAGGCGTTGCAATTGCTGTCCTCCCGGCGGATGGCCGTGGTTGACTTTGGCGGTCGAATCCCGATACCTATACTCGCTTCCGACCGGGCCAAAGAGGCCAGAACGCGCTGCTATCCGGAGGGGTTGACCGAGTGCCTAACCAGTACTTTGGCGACTACATAACGGTTCTTGTCTTCATGGCTGTTGGCGCCATCATCGTCGGAGGTGCGGTCGTCGCAGCCTCGCTGCTGGCACCCAACCATCCGAACAAGACCAAGTCGGAGATCTATGAGTGTGGGATCAACCCGGTAGGCGGCGGCTGGAGCCAATCCCATATCCGGTACTACATCTTTGCACTGCTGTTCCTCATCTTCGATGTTGAAGCCATCTTCATATTTCCGTGGGCGCTCAAGGTAGAGAGCTTCGCAGAGGCTGGCATGGGCGGTTTCATATTCGTTGAGATGGTCATCTTCATCGTGATCCTGCTGCTGGGTCTCGTCTATGCGATCCGCAAGGGTGTGCTGCGATGGGAGTAATCGAGAAGTTCGGCGCTCCCAAGCCGATCTCGTGGTTGCTGAACTGGTCGCGCAGGTACTCGTTGTACATGTTCCAGTTCGGTCTTGCCTGTTGCGCCATCGAGATGATGGCCGCTTCCGCCCCTCGTTACGACTTCATGCGCTTCGGCATCATTCCGCTACCGGCATCGCCACGCCAGTCCGACCTGATGGTTGTTGCCGGCACAGTCACGGACAAGATGGCCCCTGCCGTCAAGCGGCTCTACGACCAGATGCCTGAGCCCAAGTATGTGATCTCGATGGGTTCCTGCGCCAATTGTGGCGGCCCCTACTGGGACTCGTACTCGGTGACCAAGGGTGTCGATCAGATCATCCCTGTCGATGTCTACGTTCCCGGCTGCCCGCCGCGGCCTGAGGCTCTGATGGAGGGCATCGTGCTGCTGCAGGAACAGATTGCCAATGAGAACGTGAAAGAGAAGTGGAGCCGTCGTGACCGACAGCCCGTCTGAGGCAGAAGTTGCCGAGGCTGAGGACGGCGCAGAGCCGGCGCCGTCTGAAGATGCCGCGTTTGCTGCTGAGATCGCCGAACTGGTGGGGGCTACATCGTGGTCCGACAACTACGGCGTCGCCCGGGTTGTGGTCGATCGGGACGGGTGGGTCGAGGCGGCGGCGAAGGTCCGCGACCACGGCATGCCGCTGTTCTCTTGGCTGTCGGCTATCGACTGGTCCAAGGATGTCGAGGTCGGTGAGCCGGTAGCGTCCCCCGATGATCTCGAGGAGCGCTTCGAGGTGATTTGCCGGCTCTCCTCCGTGCGCACGGCAGCATCTGTTCACCTCGTGATAACAGTGCCCAAGGACGACGCTCAGGTGCCGAGCCTCACCGGAGAGTTCGCCGGCGCCGAGTGGCACGAACGCGAGGCCTCCGAGATGTTCGGAATCGAATTCCCCGGCAATCCTGCCTCGGGCCGCCACCTGTATCTCCCGGATGAATTCGAAGGCAACCCTCTTCTCAAGTCCTACCCGCTGCTGAGCCGTGAAGTGAAGCCGTGGCCGGGAACGGTGGACGTCGAGGACATGCCGTCCACCGAGAACGTGGAAGCGGCGGCTCAGGAGGCGGCCGCCAAGGATGCGGAGGGAGACGGCGCATGACGACGCTCGACCCGCACGCAGCGATGCAGCTCTCGGATGCGGCCGTCTCCATCGAGCTCGAGACGCCCGATATGACGCTGAACATCGGTCCCCAGCACCCGTCCACACACGGGGTGCTGCGACTGGTGGCCAAGGTCGACGGTGAGCGGGTCAATTCTGTCGAGCCCGTGATCGGCTACATGCACCGCGGCTACGAGAAACTCGCCGAGGTGCGCACCTATCCCCAGATCACGGCCCTCGTCAACCGCATCGACTGGGTGTCCGGCTTCGCCAACGAGGTGCCGTTCGTCGGCGCCATCGAGAAGCTGCTCGACATCGAGGTTCCGGAACGGGCCCAATACATCCGCCTGATCCTCACGGAGATGGCGCGGATCGCCACGCACCTGGTCTTCACTTCTTCCTACCCGCTCGAGCTGGGCGCCTCGACGCCGCTGATGCATGTGATGCGCGAACGCGAGCATGTGCTGGAGCTCCTCGAGAGTGTCACCGGCGGTCGGTTCCATCCCAACTTCAATCGTGTCGGAGGAGTCAAGCCGGCGGCCGGTGGCGGTTCCACCATGAAGAAGCAGTCGCAGGACTTGCCGGCCGGATTCCTGGCTGCAACTGAAGAAACCATGCAGAACGTCCTGGACGTCTGCGATGACGCCGATCGGCTCGTCACAGGCAATGAGCTGTTTCTGGCACGCACCGTCGGTGTTGGGGTGATCCCGGCTGCCAAGGCACTCGAATACGGTGTCACCGGCCCCAACTTGCGGGCTTCCGGCGTCAAGTTCGATCTCCGCAAGGTCGAGTCGCTGCTGCCATACGACCGGTTCGATTTCGAGATTCCGGTTGGGCTCAATGGCGACTGCTTTGATCGCTACCTGGTGCGGCTCCAGGAGATTCGCCAGTCGGTGGCAATCATTCGCCAGGCCATCGCGACGATCCCGGCCGGACCGCTGCGAGCCAAGGTGCCGCGGATTCTCAAGGTGCCCCCGGGCGAGGTATATGTGCGGGGTGAGAACCCCAAAGGTGAGATGGGGTACTACGTCATCTCCGAAGGCGGTCGGATCCCATATCGGGTGAAGATACGGTCGGCTTCGTACTCGAATATCTCGATCCTGCCGTGGATCCTCGAGGGGGCGTTGATCCCCGACCTCGTCGCAATCCTGGGTTCATTGGACTTTGTGCTCGGGGACGTGGACCGATGAGGAATTGGTCCGATGCCGGTGCTCTCATATGGCTCCCCCCGGAGTCACATCGGCCGTT
>CAMYIJ010000038.1 GCA_947258375.1 uncultured Acidimicrobiaceae bacterium | reverse complement strand
CCCGGGAGCGACTCCTGACGGCCGGCGGTTACACCGGGGAATCGTCGCACGGGGCGACCAAGAGTATCTACGGCGCCGACCCGGACGGCAACGAGCTCGAGATCATGTGGTTGGTGCCACGCGAGGCATGGGGCGATTACGAGACGCAGGCGGTTGTTGAGAGCCTCGATCTCGATGCCGAGCTGGAGCGCTGGTCGGGGATGGCCACGGCGTGACGTGACCGCAGGATGGGGTGTGGGTCCGATAGAGGCATGTGGGGACGTCTCTTATGCCAGCGTGGCCGGCTCACACCCTGGACCGGCTCTTCGGATAGACCGCTTCTCGGACCCACCCCAATAATACCGAGATGTCGCGTTCGTTGTGCTTAATCATGTCCTATGGCCCCGGTTTAAGCACAACGAACGCGAGGGACCCCCACCCCTACGGGGACTCGAACAGGTCGGGCAGCGCGTTCCCCAGCCACTCCGAGTAGAGGAGGCGGCCGGCGCGGTTGGGATGGAGCCCGTCGTCGGTCAGTTCCGAGGGCAGCTCTTCGGCGACCGGGATCAGAGGCACGCCGGTGAGCTCGGAGATCCTTTGTAGCTCGGCGAGGGCCTGGTCGTGGAGCTCGGGCGCCAGCCCGTAGGGCACCTCGTGGGACGGGATCAGCAGCATGGCCACTTCTGTCCCGGCCCCGGCAAACGACTGCAGCGTATCGGTGAGGCGATCGAAGTATGACTGGCAGAAGGCTGCCGTGTCGTAGGAAAGCCGCTCGTTCTTGCCCATCCGGGTGAAGGTCTTGTTCGTTGACTTCCTTTCCCCGACAGCCGTATTGCGGTACTTGTTCGAAGTGGCGATCGGGACCACGTCGTACGGAGCACCGGCGGTGGGGCCCAGCAGCACATCGACGGGATCCAGGCCGGCGAACTCCGGCCTGGCGGCGAACATTGCGTCCCGGCGCACCGCCGGCTCGCTCGGGGGGAGCTCACAATTCCCCATGTGGCCGACGATCATGCGATGCGTCGTGATGCCCCAGAGGATCGTCGGCGGGAGCTCTGACCCGAAAGCGACACCGCTGAGCTCTTCCCAAACATCGACGTCGGCCCGCGCTCCTGACAGGTTGAGAACGCTGCGGCCCGACAGCTCGCCCACGACGTTGTGGTCGAAAGCATGGGCGGTAATCGACGTGCCGATGATGGCCACCTCCGGATAGGCGGGATCTTCGAGGAGCCGATTCGTGCGGATCTGCCGGGTGACGCCGAAGATATCGGAGCTCTCCCAGTAGGCGGCGATCATGAAGGCGGATCTCGTATCGGCGCGGCCGAGGAGGGTCACGTGGAGGTTGTCCATGATGGCGGCGGCCTCCGCGGTCCGCTCCGTCGCCTCGTCCGTTCCGTAGACGATCTCGCGGGTCGTTCTCCCCAGAGCCTGGAGCAGCGCCCGCCCGTGCTCGGTCACGTTCTCGAATTCGGCGAGCCACCCTGCGGAGCCGCACTCGGTCTCCATCGCGACGATGGACTGGGCAAAGTCGTCGAGAGCTCGCGCCGCCGCCGCGTCGGGGATGGCGACGTCGGAAAGGTCCGCCGCGGCGGCGCCGTCGAGGCAACCGGTGAGACCGATAAACCGGTGCTCGATTGCCGCCGCCAGCGCTCGCGCCTCATCGGATCCGAGCCAATCGATGAGCCCGGGCGCAATCTCGTCACCCGGATACACAGCCCGGACGAGATCGGCCCCGGGGAGGCCGGCGATCACTGTCGGGATCTCCGAGAAGTCGGGCCGGTCTTCCGGGTCCACGACGTTCTCCGATGGATCGATTCCGGGGATGTCGTTGGGGTCGGTGTCCTCACAGATCTCGACCTCGATCTCCGCCCCGTACTCGTCAAGGACAATTTCCATGCGGCACTCACTTCCCGCGGGGAGGCTGCCGGTGGGGCCGCCCGCAGCCACAAATACCCGGCCCCGATCGTCGTGGCCGGCGGCCAGCGCCGCGGTGAGGCTTGCGGTGAACTCGGAAGCCGCCGTGCTGGTCAGATGAGTGAAGTCGACGAAATCGGCGTCGGCGTGGTCGCTTGCCTTGCGGATGAACGGCACGCCGAGTTCGGCGGCCATCGCGCTCAACTCATTGCCTACCGCGGCATGGTCGGCGGCACCATTGGGGTGAAGGGCGACAAAGCGCTCCGGCACCGGCAGCTCGACGACTATCACCTCGATGTCTAGCTCCTGGAGCGACGCGATCGTTTCCCGGATCGCCCGCATGTCGTCAGGGTCCGGAGAGAACTCTGCCAAACGGGTCCGCTGCACGGCGGCGAGTTCCTCAGTGACGTTCTCCTCGAACGAGCTGCGCCCGCCGTCGGTCCCGAGCACCGCGGCGACCTCGGCGTACGATTCGTCGAGCTCCTTCGCTGCCGATCCGCCGAACAGCGAAGCCGGCGACCGCAACGTGGGCCGATAGCGCACCAATCCCAAACGGGCGGCGCCGAACCGTTCGATGTCGGCCAGGGCTCCCTGCCGGGTCGCCAGCGCGCTCTCGTATGCCGTGACGCTGGTCTCGCCGAAGTCCGGGGCGAGATCGAGGCTCGACATGCCCCACACAACCGTGCTCGGTTCGAGCCGGGGAACAATCTCCTCGAGCGTCCACCGCTGCATGACCTGGGGCACTCCGCCGACAAGGGCCGCGTTGTAGGCGGTGCGCTGCCCGGCGTCTGTTGCGGTGAAGTCAGCCGGGACAAAGGCCTGCCAGGCCATCGAGGTTCCAATGAAAACGACGTCCGTCGGGCCGGCCGCGTCCATCTGCTCGATCTTCTCCTGGGCCACTGCGTCGTACCAGCGCAGCGGCTCGGGCCCGAGGCTGCCGAAGATCCGCGAAGCCACTTCGAGCAGCAATATGGCTGCGGCGAAGCCGATGCCGAAACGCATGGCCGGCGAGCGTCTGGCCCGGGCCGGTTCGACCGGGCTCCCTGGTATTGGATCCTCCACGGCCGAAAGTATATGAAGCACCCGCTGGTACCCGTGACCGGGGGCGTGTCGGTGAAACTACCCCGGCCCGATTGGTAGTCTCGGGCAGACAATTCTGGGAGGTTGTTCATGTCGTACGAGTTCGAGTGCACCAATGTTGTCCCCGGCTGTGAAGGTAAGGTCGAAGGCGCGTCCGTTGAGGAGGTCCTTCAGGCGGCGGCTCAGCATGCCGGCGACGCCCATGGCCTGACCGAGCTGGATGCCGGCACTATTGAGAAGGTCAAGGCGAGCATCGTCCAGACGGACTGAGGCCGGCTTCTCCGCATCACCTGAGTCCCGCGAGGGCGTTCGTTGTGCCTAATCGTGTCCTATAGCGCCGGTTTAAGCACAACGAACGCGCTCAGACGTGAAGTTCGATCACGTCACCGTCGATGAGGGCGTGATCCCGCCCGACCTGTTGGCCCTCGAAGCTCTCGGCGCCCCACACCCGGGCGAACTTGAGATCGCGGGCGACATCGCGATGTACCTGCTCGGCAACGCTGAGAACGGTGTCGCCATGGCGAATAGTGAACGGCTTTGAGCGGTCCGGTGGTTCGCCCGGGATCTTGGTGTAGACGCGGACGACTCCGAGGTGCTCGAAGAGCCATTCTCCGAGGTTGTCCAGACCGTCCCCCGTCTCTGCGGACACGGCCAGCGTCGGGAAGTCGACGCCGCTGAGCTCCTCGAGCACCTCCAGTTCGCCCTCCGGGTCGGTGAGGAGATCCGACTTGTTGGCGACGAGCAGGGTCGGGATTCGGGTGGCGAACATGTCCTCATCGTCGTCGCTCACCTGGATTGCGCCGTCGCGGGGCCACGTGGCGTGGAAGTACACCCTCTTGGCCGCCAGCAGTTCACAGACCTCCATCAGCCGCTCGACGGTGCCGGGCTGACTCAGATCGACCACCAGCAGGGCCCCCTCGGCCGTTTGCAGCGTATTGGCAATCCACGGGATCGGATGCTGGCTCGAAATGGACGGCAGGTCGATCAGCTGGAAGGCGGCGTCTTCGTGCGGGAACATCCCCGGGTGGGGGAACTGGGTGGCGAACGGGTACGGCTGCGATGTCGAGTGGGACCCGGTGAGCCGGGCGTGGAGGGCCGACTTGCCGGAGTTGGGCGGCCCCACCAGGGCAATCTGGGCGGCGCCTTCCGGCCGGAACGATGTGGGCGGCCCGCTGCGGCCGCCGCTCTTCTTGGGCCCCTGGAGCTCATCGGTGAGATCCTTGATCTTCGATTTGATGTCGCTCTGGAGATGTTCGGTGCCCTTGTGTTTGGGGATCAGCCTGAGCATCTCCTTCAGCAGGGCCAGCCGTTCATCGGGCTCCCGGGCGCGGCGAAAGGCAGTCTGGGCCTTCTTGAATTCGGGGGATACGTTCGTCGGCATGCCCCAATTCTGCCGCACTCGAAACCGGTTCGCACGGCCCCATTGCTTCGCCGCCGCGGTATCGTCGAGTCGATGGAGGAACGAATCCGGCTGGCACCCGTGGCGGCATACAACACCCAGCTCGAAGCCGACCTCGTGGCCGCTCGTCTCGGGGCCGCCGGCATCCGCGCCTTCGTGAAGTCGGATGGCCTCGGGGGCACGTTCCCCGGCATGCCGATGGCGACCGGCGGATTCCAAGTCATGGTTGCCGAGGCCGATCAGGAGAAGGGCCGAGCCATCGTGGCTGAGATGGGCGGCCAGGCCGTTGATCGATCCTCGGGCACCCTCGAGGGCCCCGGCTGGCGGGTCACCCGATGGCTCGTGCCGCTGGCCATCGTCGCCATTGTCTTGCTCGGACTGGCGCGGAATCCGTTTTAGCAGGCGATCAACCGACGCGGCACCTTCCACATGTCGCTCGGGGGTGAAGCGACATGTGGAAGGTTGGATTCGGTTGTCAGGAAGGACTGATCAACCGAACCTGGCCCACCTCAGTTCGATGCACACACGTTTCCCGTCCAATCAGCGAGGGTCGGGTGAGTGATGCTGGTTACACAGAAGGTCACCGAGACGCTTCCCTTGGCCGACTCCGTACTCCAGATCAGCGTCTCGCCGTTGATATCGGTTGCTGGTCCCGATACCTCCGCTTCGAGGGTGCCGTTTACCGTGAAGTCGCCGGTCGCCGTGGCGCCTTCCACCAGTCCGCCGAGATCGTCGACCACGACGACCGTCGCTTCGCCGACCTTGAAGCCCTTGCCGATGCTCATCGTTCCGACATCGACGGATCCAAGGTCGACCGCCGTGGGTTCTCCGGTGTCGGGCGGCGTCGTCGCCGAGGCCGTGTTGGACCACGCCGATACTCCGTTGGCATTCTCGGCGTTTACGCGATACCAGTACGTGGTGTCGGCGCTGAGGCCGGTGTCGCTGTAGCTGGTCGCGTCGGCCCCGACCGAAATCAGGGTGCTGAAGCTGCTCCCGTCGAGCGAGCGCTCGATGTTGAAGCTCGCCTCATCGTTCGAGTTGTCGCTCCAGGACAGGTCGATCACCGAACTCGACGCCGCGGCGGCGCTCAGACCGCTCGGCGCTGCCGGGGCGGTGCCCCCGCCGAGCGCGTAGTAGTCGCTGTAGCCCTGCCCGCCGGGGAATCCCGGAGGCGGTGCGCCGCCGACCACATCCATCCAGGTCATGGCGCCCTGGTCCTCATGGGTGAGGATGTGACAGTGCATGATCGTGCGTCCCTCGTAGGGGCTGCTGGTCGCGGCACTCAGGTCGAAGCGCACCGAGCAGTTGCCGGCAATGGTGTCGTAGTACTCGCCTTCCTCGAAGTCGCCCGGGCAGCCCGCCTGGGCCTGGAAGTGATAGATGTGCAAGTGGAACGGGTGATTGACCGCTCCCTTGATCGACCAGTCCTGGACGGCATCGGCGTTCAGTGTGAAGGTCGGCGTGTTGACGTCGAACTTCTCGCCGTTGACCGTCCGGGCGCCCATGCTGATCTTCTCGCTATTCACGCCAGTCTCGTTGCGCAGGTCGCGCAGGTAGCCGGGCCGGTCGGCCGACCACATCGAGACGCCGTCGGCGGCGTATGGGTGGGGCGCCGGATCGGCCGTGCCCGCGACCGCGACCGTGGCAACCGTCGTGTTGTCGACCATGATCTCCGATGCGGCGCTGCAGCGCACCGCCAGATCGGCTCGCGAGGCGCCGGTGATGTTGATGGTATTGGTGGGCAGATCCTTCGGAGCGGTGGTGCGCCACACGCCGTCTCGGGCGAGTAACTTCACTTCGCAGCCGGTGCCGACGCTCACGTCCTTGGTGCGCGCATCGGCATCGGCGAGCAGGACCCGCCAGTGCTCCCAGGTGTCCTGCTGCACGGTGAGCGTGCCGTTGACGGTCCCGTTCACGGTCCAGCCGGCCGGCAGGGTTCCGGTGACGAGGGTGTCGCCGCCGGTGCCGGCCGCGTTGGTATCGAGGTACCCGATCAGTACCTGGCGCTCCGTCATGGCCGCCACGTTGTCCGGAATGCCGTCCGCGCCGTCGTCGATGATGATGAAGCCAAAGCCACCGGTCGAAACCTGCAGGAAGGTCGAGCCGTGGTGGTGGGCGTGGTACCAGTAGCTGCCCCCCATGTGATCTGCCGGGATGTCGTAGACGTAATCGCCGCCGAAGCCACCCTCGAACATGCGGGTGACATCGTCCCCGGGGGCCTCACCCGAGATGTGCAGACCGTGGGTATGCAGGTTGGTGATGTTCGGATCCTTGAAGTCGTTGTGAACGTCGCTGGGCATCTCGTAGTCGAGGAGGTTGTGGAACTGGACGACGTATTTGTTGCCGGGCACCATGTTCATGGTGGGGCCGGGTATGGAGTAGCAGCCACCCTCCTGGCGATACGCCCGTGTCGTCAACGTCTTGCCGTCGATGTTGAAGGTCGCCTCTCCGTATTCCAGCGTGCCCGCGAGGTGGTCGCCCATGTTCGTCCACACGAACGGCGTCGGATCAACGATCTCGTTCGTGGGGTTACACACGTCATCGACGGCTAGTGCCGGAGCCGATCTCGGTAGTGGTACCAGCGCCGGGGCGGCGACAACCACCGCCAGCAACAAGCCGAAGCCGAACTTCCGTCTTGACATCTCAAGCCTCCCTCAGAGCCCTGTCCGCTTGGTGCCGCGCGCTTGGTGTCGCGCCGACACCGATCTCTCTCGCAATGGCCGAGGCTCCGCTAAGCAGAATCCCCCCTCTCGGCTCGTCCTTGTGAAAGTTTTAGCTAACGCTGTTAACGGTGTGTAGAGGCCTAAGTCCCGTTGCGGGCCGCTAATCGGCCAGAGAAGCCCAATCGACCGGCTGAGGTCAGGAGCGGGAGGTCGCGGCGGATCACTTCGACGTACTTCTGCGCTGCTCCGGTGTTGAAGACGACGACGCGCTCGTCGCGGCCGACGGCCGCCGGAACTCGGAGGGGGAGAGACAGTTCCCCGGAGTTGCGCAGCAACTCCCGAGGAACGCCGTAGGCGTTCCCGTTAGCGGCTGCGGAGCTTGGGATCGAGAGCGTCGCGCAGGCCGTCGCCGATGAAATTCACGCTCATAACGCTGAGCGAGATCATGACGCCCGGGGCGATAACTCGGATCGGAGAAAGCTGGATGTAGTTGTTGGCGTCGAAGAGCAGGCGACCCCATGTCGGGAAGCTGGCCGGGAAGCCGAGGCCGAGGAACGACAGGGCCGACTCGGTGATGATGGCCGTCGCCACGCCGAGGGCTGCAGAGACCATCACCGGGCTGAGCACGTTGGGGAGGATGTGTCGCAGCACGATGTTGCGCCCGCGAGAGCCGACGCTCCGGGCGGCCAGCACGAATTCCTGCTGCTTGATCGAGAGGACTTCGCCGCGCACGATGCGCGCAGTCTGCATCCAGCTGGTTACGCCGATGATGAACACAACGAGGAGGAAGATGCCCAGTTCCGGGCCAAAGGCCTCCTTCAGCGTGTCTCGGAACAAGAGGATGACGACGAGCAACAGAGGGAGAATCGGCAGCGCGAGGAACAGGTCGGTGAGCCGCATGAGCAATCCATCCAACCGGCGCAGGAATCCGGCGAGCACACCGATGCCGGTCCCGAGGATGAGGCCGAACACCATCGCGGCGAAGCCGACCGAGAGCGAGATCCTCCCTCCGACGAGAAGACGGGCCAACACGTCGCGACCCAGGTTGTCGGTTCCCAGCGGGTGACCCCACGTGGGCCCGGCACTGGCGTTCGAAGTTTCGATCAGTTTGGGATCGATCGGCCAGAGCATCGGGCCGAATATGGTCGCCAGGACGATGATGGTGAGTAGCACCAGTCCGACGACGGCGCCCTTGTGCCGCTTGAACTGGCGCCACACATCCTGGCCCAGGGAACGGTGCTCCTGCGACTCCTCGAGTTCCAAAGCCAGGGGTTGGTCAGTCATAGCGGATCCTCGGGTCCAGGAGGCCATACGTGACGTCGGCGACCAGGTTGAACAGCACAATGAGGAAGGCAAAGATGAAGGTCAGAGTCTGCACCATCGGGATGTCGGCCGAGTTGATCGATGTGATCAGCAACTGACCGAGCCCGTTGATCCGGAAGATCTGCTCGGTGATGATGGCTCCTGAGAAGATGCCGGGCACCTGGAGCGCGATGAGGGTGACGACCGGGATCAGGCTGTTACGCATGACATGGGTCATTACGACCTTGCGCTCGGTGAGCCCTTTGGACCGGGCGGTGCGAACGTAGTCCTCGTTGAGGTTGTCGAGCATCGAGGCTCGCGTGAAGCGGCTCAAAGCCGCGGCGTTGAACAGCGACAGCACCGACACCGGCAAGATCATCTGTTTGATCTGGAACCAGATGCTCGACCAGCTGTTCCACTCGACCACGTGGGTAGTCGTATAGAACGAGGGGAACCATCGTAACCACACGCTGAAGATGATGATCGACAGGAGGCCGGTGAAGAACACCGGAAGGGAGTAGCCGACCATTGTCACGAAGGTCCCGACGTTGTCGAAGGCCGAATACTGCTTGTAGGCCGAGATGACTCCGACCGGGATGGCGATGACTATCCCGAGGATGAATGCGATGCCGAGGACCCACACGGTCTGGGGGATGCGCTCGACGATGATGTTGAAGGCGGGCGTCCTCGATGACCAGGAGATGATCCGATCCGGGTCTTCGCAGTTGCCGATGCAGGTGTTGAACATCGAGTTGATTGCGTTGATCGGCTCGTTGATGAACATCAGCTTGAGCCACTTACTCCACTTCAGCAGGAACGGATCGTCGAACCCCAGGGCCTCTCTGATGCGGTCCCTCACCTCGACGGGAACGTTCAACGGCAGCTGGGATGTCGGATCACCCGGGGCCAGATCGAGGATTCCAAAGATGATCAGGCTGATGGCGAGCAACGTCGGGATGGCAAACAGGCTCCGTCGGATGATGTATCGGCCCATGAACTACGCGGTCCCGCTTGGCAAGAGGTCACCATAGCAAGGGAGCCCTCCGGATTTCTCCGGAAGGCTCCCCTGTAGTTGTTGTCTATCTATGTCTACGGAGGACTAGCTGCGGGCCCAATCCTCGATGTTCCAGTACTCGGTGTCCCAACCGTTGACCTTGCCGTAGCCGGTCAGCGAATTGGCGAACGCCGACACTGAACCGCGGTTGATCAGCGGGATCAGGCAGTACTCAACGTGCATGTCGTTGAGTTCGATGATCAGCTCGTTGCGCTTCGGGTCCTCGAGGCCGGTGTTGGATAGTTCCTCCCAAACGGCATCGAAGTCTGCCCGGGCGCAACGCGGGATGTTGTTGCCGCCCCAGTCGTTGGTCGACTCGGGCACCTGGGCGATCGTGTAGCTATTGAAATAGCCCTGCGCGTCCGCACCGACCGCCGAGTTGGTGTACATCTGGATGTCCGTGAAGAACTTCCAAATGCCGAGGTCGGATGAACGGTCGAAGAACACGCCAGCGTCCTCGTTGCGCATGTTGATTTCAACGCCGATCTGGGTCCAGTAGCTCTCGACGAGCGCCTGGGTGTCCTGGCGAACCTGGTTCGTCGAGGTGACGTAGTCCCACGACAGCGGGGTGCCGTCGGGCAACTCACGGATGCCGTCGCCATTGCTGTCGACGTAACCGAGGTCTTCCTCGAGGATCCGGTTGGCCTCGTCGATGTCCTGAGTCAAGCACCAGTCGTTGTTGGTCGACAGTGCCGGACCGGGAACCGGCCAGACGTTGCAGGTCGGTGCGCCGGCGGCGCCGTACGCAACGACCGCGATCTCGTCACGGTTGATTGCCAGCGACAGGGCCCTGGCCAAGTCCGCATTCTGTGCGAAGAACGGGTTGGGGTTGGCGCCACCCGCGTAGTCCGAAGGCGGGTCGCCGTCGGGGTTGGTCTGATTGAGTCGGATTCCCTCAACTGACGTGTTGAATCCAACGTCGACCACTCCGTTGCCCTCTGCCTCCATCTGGTTGAGGATCTCCGGCGGAACCTGGAGGTTCCACGCGTAGTCGGCCTCACCGGTGGAGAGGACGGAACGGGCCGAGTCCTCGGCGGTGCCGCCACCCTTGATGGTGGCACTGGTGAAGAACGGCTTGCCCTCGGCAGCGCCGCGGTAGTTCGGGTTGTAGGCGTAGGTGACGGTGTCGTCAACTCGCATCTCCTCGACCATGAACGGACCGGTACCAACCGGCGTCAGGTTGGCCTCGCATGCCACGAAGCCCTCACCGACACACGGCGTGAACTGCGCCCGCTGCACCACCGGCTCGGTTCCGCCCACGAAGGGGAGGTACGGCCACGGGTGGGGGCTATCGAAAGTGATCGTCACGGTGAGATCGTCGACGGCCTCAACGCTGGTGACGGTCTCGAACTGCGACGAGCCGCAACCCTCACTCTGCGTGCAGTACTCCCAGGTGAACACCACGTCGTCCGCAGTGAACGGGGCTCCGTCGGACCACGTCACACCCGGCAGCAAGTTGTAGGTGAGCTGGGTGAGGTCAGCCGACTGTCCGCCGTTGGCGAGAGTCGGTACCTCGGTTACCAGCGATGGCGACAAGTTGCCGTCGGTGTCGTACTCGAGCAGCGGCTCGATGACGAGCGACGCCGCCTGGATGTCCTTGGTGCCTGTACCCGTGTAGGGGTTCAGGTGAGTCACTGCTTGCCATTGCAGCAACAGCAACTCGCCGCCTTGGCCGGCCATGGAAGCCGGGGCTGCGGTAGTGCTGTCACCGGGCGCCGCCGTTGTCGTGTCACCGGGCGCCGCCGTTGTCGTGTCACCGGGTGCGGCGGTGGTCGTCGTCGTGTCACCACCCGAGTCGCCGCAAGCCGCTACCACAAGGGCAAAGACGGCGAACAGCGCTAATAGTCTTAGTCTTTTCATGATTCTCTCCTCAGTCGGCCGAATGAAAGCCTCCGGCATAGGGCAACGTTAACAGCGCAGGGATTCCTGGGCACAAGAGTACGTGGGCTCCTAGGAAATTATGGCAGGTCAGTTTTCGGGCAGGAATAGTCGCCGGCAAGGACTCACTCGGCGTAGTGACATGATACCCAGCGCCCGGGCGTGAGCTCGCGCCACTCGGGCACTTCAATCGAGCACCTCTCCTGGGCAACGGGACACCGGGTATTGAAGGGGCAGCCGGGCGGCGGATTGGCGGGGCTGGGAATGTCGCCCTCCAGGATCGTACGTCTCCTGACGGCCTCCAGCTTCGGATCGGGTATGGGCACCGCCGACAGCAGGGCCTGCGTGTATGGATGCCGGGGAGTGTTGTAGAGCCCGTCGACGTCCCCGAGTTCCATGATTTTGCCGAGGTACATCACCGCGACCGTATCGGCGATGTGGCGCACCATGGAAAGGTCATGCGAAATGAAGAAGTATGTCAGGCCCAGCGTGTCCTGAAGCTCCTCGAGGAGGTTCACGATCTGCGACTGAATCGAGACGTCGAGAGCTGCAATCGGCTCGTCGCAGATGATGAAGTCAGGGCTGAGGGCGATGGCCCGAGCGATGCCGATTCGCTGCCGCTGCCCGCCGGAGAACTCGTGGGGGTAGCGGTTGGCGTGGCTGGGCTCGAGGCCGACGAGGCTGAGCAACTCGTCGATGCGCTGTTTTCTCTCCTCGCGGTTGCCCGCCCGGTGCTCCCGCAGGGGCTCGCCAACGATTGACGCCACCGTCATCCGCGGGTTCAGTGACGCATGTGGATCCTGGAACACCATCTGCATGCGAGGACGCAACTGGCGCATTTCCTCGCCTTTTGTCGCAGTCAGCTCCGTGTTCTCGAAATGAACGGTGCCCTCGGTGGCCGGGTCGAGCTGGAGCATGACGCGTCCGGTTGTCGACTTCCCGGACCCACTCTCGCCGACCAGTCCCAGGGTTTGACCCCGGTAGATGTCGAACGTGACACCGTCAACGGCTTTGACCGCGCCGATCTGGCGCCGGAACAAGCCGCCCAGGATCGGGAAGTGCTTCTTCAGGTTCCTGACCCTGACGAGGATCTCGCCATCGACGGAGCCGGCAGGTGGTGAGGCAGTCATCGAGTCACTGTCCATCGCGCGGTCCCTCCTTGTCCACGTCCCACCAGCACGCGACGCGTCTGGTGTCGGTGATCTGCAAGAGCGGCGGGCTCTCCTCGAGGCACTTCTCAAACACATATGGACATCGCGGAGCGAAGGTGCAGCGATCCGGCAGGTTGTAGAGACTGGGCGGCTGACCCTCGATGGTCACCAGCTCTTCGCCCTTCTGGTCGAGGCGGGGCAGCGATCCGAGAAGCCCCGACGTGTACGGATGCTGCGGCGTCTCATAGAGGTCTCCCACCAGCGCCTCTTCCACTATCCGCCCGCCGTACATGACGACCACCCGGTCGGCGAGGCCGGCAACGACGCCGAGGTCGTGGGTGATCCAGATCACGGCGGTGCCGAGCCGCTCGCGCAGGTCCTTTATGAGATCGATGATCTGCGCCTGGATCGTGACATCGAGAGCGGTCGTCGGTTCGTCGGCGATCAGGATCTGTGGGGAGCAGGCCAGGGCGACGGCGATCATGACGCGTTGCCGCATGCCGCCCGATAGTTCATGGGGGTACGACTTCAACCGCTGTTCCGCCGACGGGATACCGACGAGCTCCAGCAACTCGATGGCTCGTGCCTCGCGCACGTCTGCGGTGGTCTCCTGGTGGATCTTCAGGGACTCCTCGATCTGGTAACCGACCGTCAGCACCGGGTTGAGTGACGTCATCGGATCCTGGAAGATGAACCCGATCTTGCCGCCACGGATGTCGCGCAATTCGTCGATGTCAACCTCGAGCAGGTCCTGGTCCTCGTACATCACCGTGCCGGCCACGATCTCGCCGGGCGGCATCGGAATGAGCCGCAGCAGCGACAACATCGTGACGCTCTTACCCGAGCCGCTCTCTCCGACGACGCCGAGAAACTCGCCTTGCCGCACGTCGAAACTGACGTTGTTCACGGCGTGAACCATGCCGTCCTGGGTGTCGAATCGGGTCGTCAGGTCGGCGACCTCTAGTACTAGTTGGGCTTGGTCCACTTGGTGTTTGCCTTTCGCGCGCCTGACAGCGTAACTCGCCGAGATCGTCGCCGCCTGCGCAGGGTGGCAGCGCGGAGCTGCTGCGTCCGGGACTCGATATGGTTTCTGACGACGATCCCGGCAGAATGTACCGTGTCGTCAGAATCAGGGTTACTGGAGAATCAATGACAGACCGTTACGTTTATCCATTCAGCGAGGGCAGCGACGCCATGCGGGCGCTGCTCGGCGGCAAAGGCGCCGGCTTGGCCGAGATGACCACAGCCGGCCTGCCTGTGCCGCCGGGATTCACGATCACCACCGACGCCTGCCGTGCCTACTACGAGCACCATCTCACGGCACCGGGAGACCTGTGGGCACAGACGGACGCCGCCATCAAGCAGGTGGAACAGACCACCGGCAAGGACTTCGGTGGAGCGACCAACCCTCTGCTCTTCTCGGTGCGATCCGGTGCGGCGGTATCTATGCCGGGGATGATGGATACGATCTTGAACCTCGGCCTCAACGACGAGACGGCTGCCGCGCTTACAGCGCTGACAGGCGACGAAGAGTTCGCCATGGATTCCTACCGTCGGTTTGTCCAGATGTTCGGCGAGATCGTCTTCGGTGTGCCTCGTGAGCTCCTGCACTCCGTTGTCAACGCCGCAATGAACCTCTCGTCCGCCCATGCTTCCGGGCTCGGCGTGGACGAGACCAGGGCGTTGATCCAACGTATGAAGGACCTCATCTCGGGGCATGCCGGCGCCGCAGTTCCCGACGACCCGGAGGAACAGCTGCATATGGCGATTGCCGCCGTGTTCAACTCCTGGACGAACCGGCGAGCGATCGACTACCGGCGCTTGAACGACATTCCCGAGGATGTCTACACAGCGGTCAACGTCCAGGCGATGGTGTTCGGCAATACCGGTCAGAACTCGGGAACCGGCGTTGCGTTCACGCGTGATCCGACGAGCGGTGAACCCACCATTTACGGTGAGTTCCTGAGTGATGCCCAGGGCGAGGATCTTGTTGCCGGCATCAGGACTCCGGCACCGATCGCATCGCTGGAAGAGGCCATGCCCGGCGTCTACAGCCAGCTGCAGGAGATCGCCACCCGCCTCGAACGTCATTACCGCGATATGCAGGACATCGAGTTCACCGTCGAGGACGGCAAGCTGTGGATGCTGCAAACCCGCGCCGGCAAGCGCACCGGGCGGTCGGCCATCAGGGTTGCCGTCGACATGGTTCGGGAGGACCTGATAACTCGCCGCGAGGCCGTTACCCGGGTGACGGCAGATCGTCTGGAGGAGCTCCTTCATCCGATCGTGATTGCCGGGCCCGACGACGCGGTGATCGCCACCGGTCTCCCGGCGAGTCCTGGGGGCGCTGCCGGCATCGTCGTCTTCGACGCCGATCAGGCAGAGCTGATGGCTGAGGCCGGCGAATCGGTCGTGCTGGTTCGTCACGAGACAAGTCCGGACGACTTCCATGGGATGGTGGCCGCCAAGGCGATCGTGACCAGCCGCGGGGGCGTCACCTCGCACGCCGCGGTGGTGGCGCGGGGTATGGGCAAGTGCTGCGTCGTCGGCTGTGAGGAGATCGACGTCGACTACGCCGCCAAGCTGTTCCGGGTCGGTGATCGGGTCGTCTCGCGCGGCGAGTGGATCACGGTGGACGGCACAACGGGCCAGGTGCTGGCCGGCCAAGTCGAAACCGTCGAGCCCGAGTTGGACGACTACTACGAGACCCTCATGGGGTGGGCCGACGAGTTCCGCACGCTGAAGGTGCGGGCCAACGCCGACACTCCGCTGGACTCCACGGCGGCCCGCCGCTTCGGCGCTGAAGGGATCGGTTTGTGCCGCACGGAGCACATGTTCTTCGAAGCCGATCGGATCGATGCGATGCGCGAGATGATCATGGCACCGAATGCGGTGGTCCGCGCCGAGGCGCTGGCGAAGATCGAGCCGTATCAGACGGCGGACTTCGAGGGGATCTTCGAAGCGATGGATGGCTTCCCGGTGACGATCCGGCTGCTGGATCCGCCTCTCCACGAGTTCCTGCCGCGCCGGGACGAGACGGTGGAGCGCATCACGGAGCTCAAGCTGCGCCTGGGGCACGACCAGAGCCTCGAGTCGATCAACGGGCTGCTGGCGGAGATCCATGAGCGGGAGACAATCCTTGCCCAGGTCGAGCGTCTCTCGGAGGTCAACCCGATGCTGGGCCACCGGGGATGCCGTCTCGGGATCGTGTATCCCGAGATCACCGAGATGCAGGTGCGGGCGATCGCGACGGCCGCCGTGCGCTGCAAGGAGCGCGGCATCGAGGTCCTCCCGGAGATCATGGTGCCGTTGGTGGCATTCTCCTCCGAGTACGACAACCAGCAGGCGATCGTGCGCAACGTCGTTGAATCGGTTTTGACGCAGCACGGCATGCGCATCGACTATCTGGTGGGCACGATGATCGAACTGCCGCGGGCGGCGCTAACGGCGGCGGCGATCGCGGAGCAGGCGGAGTTCTTCAGCTTCGGTACCAACGACCTGACCCAGTCGAGCATCGGGCTCAGCCGCGACGACTCGAGCCGATTCCTCCCCGGCTACGTGCAGCGCGGTCTGATCGACAAGGACCCGTTTCAATCGCTCGATCAGACCGGCGTGGGTGAGTTGGTGGAGATCGGTGTTGAGCGGGGCCGCTCGACCCGGCCGGATCTCAAAGTGGGCGTGTGCGGAGAGCACGGCGGTGACCCGTCCTCGATCGCCTTCTTCCGTCGGGTGGGCCTCAACTACGTCAGCTGCTCCCCCTACCGGGTGCCCGTCGCCCGGCTGGCCGCGGCCCACATCGAGCTGGCGATCGAAGCGGAGTAGTTGCGTTCGTTGTGCTTAAAGGTGCCCTATAGCGCCGGATTAAGCACAACGAACGCGGAATTGGCCCCTAGAGGTTGCTCCAGACGTCCTGCTCTGCCATGTCGATGATCGTGTAGGCCATGGCGAGGGCGCCGTCGCGGATGGCCTGATTGCCTGCCGGCGTGATCGTGTGCGCCGCGAAGTCGGCCTGGTGATTCACTGCAGGAGCGGAGTCGATCCCGATCATCGGGTGAATCGCGGGGACGATCTGGCTGACATTGCCCATGTCCGAGGAACCGCCGCCCAGACCCGTCTCGGCCTCGGTGGGCATCGGGCGTCCCAGCCCCTCCGCGTTGGCGGCGAAGAGTCCCGTCATCACGGGGCTGTTGACCATGTTGAGGTACGGATGGCCGGCGGAAGTGAGCTCGAGGCGGCACCCGGTGGACGTGGCGGCGCCTTCGAAGCACGCCTTCACCTTCGGGACCAACTCCTCCAGGCGCTCCTTGCCGGCGGCGCGGATCCCCCACGTCGATTTTGTGTATGACGGGATGATGTTGGAGGCATCGCCGCCCTTGTCGATGATGCAATGCACCCGATCGTCGCCGAGCAGCGCCTGGCGCAACGTGGCGACGTTCATATAGGCCTGGACGAAGGCGTCGAGGGCGTTGATCCCGACCTCGGGGGCGAACGCAGCATGGGACTCCTTGCCGAAGTACTCGACGATGAAGCTCTCGCGCGCCTGGAACGACGGGTCGAGCTGACTGTCGGGGCCCGGGTGGATCATCATCGATGCCGCGGCATCTTCGAACGCGCCGGCGTTGATGAGATCGACCTTGCCCCCGCCGCCCTCCTCGGCCGGCGTGCCGAGGACGGTTACCCGGATCCCGAGGTCGTCGACCAGCCCGGCGACCGCGACACCGGCACCGAGCGCCGCGGTGGCGATGATGTTGTGCCCGCAGGCGTGACCGACCACGGGAAGCGCGTCGTACTCACAACAGATGACCACGCGGGGTCCGCTGGTGCCGACGGTGGCGGCGAAGGCAGTTTCGACGCCATGTGTCGGGTAGTCGACCTCGAACCCGTTGGCGGCGAGATACTCGCTCAGCCGGCGTGAGGCCTCGAATTCCTGGAACCCCAGCTCGGGGTTGTCGTACATCCACTTCGATGTGGCCCGAAGATCATCCTCCACCGCACTGAATGCCGCCTCAGCAGCTTGCTTGTTGCTCATGCGGTCACTGTAGCCATTGCGTTCGTTGTGCTTAGAACGCGCCAGTTCCGCGCCATAAGCACAACGAACGCAAGGTTCGGTACGCTCGGGTGCTATGAGCGAACCGCGCCTCCCTGAATCGATTGTCGGTGCTGCCCGTGCCGGACGCGAGTCTCTCCATGCCGCAGTTGCCGACATCGGCGGCACGCCGCTGCGTGGCGAGAACGGCGCGCTGATGCTCTACGTAGGCGTCGGCGACGGGGTCGCGGTCCGCCACTGGCTCGACATCTTCCCGCCCCTCCCGGACTTCACCCGGTTCGAGGATACGGACGTCTGGACGGTTGCGCTCGATATCCCAACCGATGCCCGGTTTGACTACAAGCTGGCGGTCAGCAGCCATGGCCGGCAACGCCTCAAGCTCGATTCTCTCAATCCGGAGCGGGCGCCGAACCCTTGGGGGTTCAACTCCGAGCTGCGGGGAGCGGCCTATGCACCCCCCGCCTGGGCCCGGCTCAACGATGGTGTCGCCCGGGGAGATGTATCGCGCCATGAGTTCAAATCAGCGACTTTCGGTGAAGACCGTGCCGTTCACCTGTATCGGCCGGCCGGCGGTGGGGCGAGCGCGCTGCTGGTCGTTCACGACGGCGACGACTACCTCGAGTTCGCCCGATTCGCCACCGTGCTCGACAACCTGATCGACGGTGGGGACATCCCGCCCGTCGCAGCCGTGCTGTGCGGCCCGGTCGACCGTCTTGGTGAATACCGGGCTAGCTCCGCACACGCCGCCTTCATTGTCGATGAAGTGGTGCCGCGCGCTCGCGCCGAGACTGAGACCGACTCTGCGATCGCGATGGGCGCGAGCCTGGGCGGCGTCGCTTCGCTTTACACGGCATGGGCTCATCCGGGCACCTTCGACGGACTGATCCTCCAGGCAGGCTCGTTCGTCGAGAAGCTGGGCGGGCCATTTCATCGCGGGCCTGTGTTCGCTCCTGTCGTGCGGTTCATGCGCAACTTCAACGACCGCCCGGGACTCATCTCGGGTCGGGTCCATGTCTCATGCGGTCGTTATGACGGTTTGATACATGAGGCCCGGGCGATTGCGGAGAGGCTGGCAGGGGCCGGGGCCGATGTGGGACTCACCGAGTCGGCGGCCGGTCACGATTGGCGAGCATGGCGGGACCTACTGAGACCGGCGCTGATGCACGTACTTGGATCGAGGGAGGCGGAGCAGTGACTGATACGAGACGGATCGGCCTATCGCTAGGTGCCGACCTGTGTTGGCCGGCGTTCTATGAGGACGTCGTGGCCAAACTCGACCCCACCTTCAGGATCGGCGGCAATGAAGTGCGGGTCGAGGTCGAGCGCGTCACCATCGAGCCTTTCGCATTACGGGCTCCGGTCAAGTACGACGTGCTTCTCGACCGGCTGACACACTGGTATCACACCAGCCGGGAGTGGATCAAGAAGGCGATCATCATGAACGGGACCTACGTGCTCAACAACCCGTTCACGCTTCAATCCATGGAGAAGCACACCTCGTATGTCGCCATGATGCGCCTCGGCATGCCGATCCCGGAGACGTGGATGCTTCCGCCGAAGGAGTACGCACAGACCGACGATCTCGACGTCACCTTGGCGACCTATGCCCGCATGTTCGACCTGGGGGCCGTCGGCGGGCGGGTGGGCTATCCGGCCTTCCTCAAGCCGTACGACGGTGGCGCCTGGGTGGGGGTCTCCCGCGTCGACGGTGCAGACGAGCTTCAGGAGGCATATGACGGGTCGGGGACGCGTCTGATGCATTTACAGAAGGCGGTGCACCCGTTCGATCTGTTTGTGCGGGCGCTGGCCGTCGGTCCACAGGTGAACGTGATTCGCTACGACCCAGACGCGCCGCTTCACGATCGGTACAAGATCGATTTCGGGTTCGTCGACGCCGCCGAGCAGCGGTTGCTCGAGGATATGGTGCTGACGATCAACACCTTCTTCGGCTGGGACTTCAATTCGTGCGAGTCGCTGCGAAGAGAGGGGGTTTTCCACCCGATCGATTTTGCCAACCCGTGTCCCGACTCGCAGGTGACATCGCTGCATTACCACATCCCCTGGTTGGTCAAGGCCAAGATCCGCTGGTCGATGTTCTGCGCGGTGACCCGCCGGCCGATGCATCTCACGCCGCGGTGGGGCGAGTTCTTCGCGATTGCCGACTCGGACATGACCTACCAAGACAAGATGGCGGCCTACGGTGACATCGCCCGCAGGCGCCTCGACGCCGACCGGTTCGCTGAGTTCTGCGACGAGAACCTGGGGGCGCTCGACGAGGTGGCCTACGAGTACTTCGCTACCGATCGGGCTCGGCAAATCGTTCACGACAAGGTCGGCACGATGTTCCCCGAGGACGAGGTCGGCCATTTCACGGATCACTTCTGGGGTTTGATCCAGTTCTGGCGCCAGACCGAGGTCGACCGGATGGGGGGCGGCCGGTGAAGGCCGTTGAGGAGTGGTTCTCCGAGCGCACGGAACAGCCGGCGCGGCTGGTGCGGTGGGGCCATTTCGGTAAGCCGGTCCTCTTGTTCGCCACCGCCGGGGGCGATGCCGAGGAGATCGAACGGTTCGGTCTGATCGAAGCACTGGCGGGGATGCTGTCCGCCGGCCGCATCAAGGTGTATTCGCTCGACTCGGTAGCCGGCCGCTCTTGGATCCAAGGCGATGACCCGCGCCATTCCATGTGGCTGCAGGGTCGATTCGACGCCCACGTCTATCACGAGGTGGTTCCGGCGATCCGCGCCGACTGCAACAGCTCCTCGATCGAGATCATGGCCTGTGGGGCTTCGATCGGCGCATTCAACGCGGTTGCGTCACTGTGTCGCCATCCGGATGTGTTCCGGACCGCCATCGGAATGAGCGGCACATACGATCTATCACCGTGGCTGCGCGGGATCTGGAGCGACGATTTCTACTTCGCTTCTCCGCTCCATTGGCTTCCGGATCATCCCGAGGATGACACCCTCGCCCGGCTGCGGCAGCGGTTTGTCGTACTCGCAACCGGTCAGGGCCGCTGGGAGGATCCGGGGGAGTCGTGGAAGATGTCCCATGTACTCGGCAGCCGGGGCATCCCCAATCGGGTCGACCTCTGGTCGGAGTACCACGAACACGACTGGCCCACGTGGCGCGAGATGCTTCCGCTGTATCTCGACGACCTCGCTTGAGGGGTTCTCCGCGTTCGTTGTGCTTTTGCCGCGCTATTTCGGCGCCATAAGCACAACGAACGAGAGCCATCGCTTGAAAACCGCTTGACAGAGGCCATGTCAGCTGGCTAAAACACAACATGACAGCTGAGTCAGGTGTCATGTTGTGTTCGATATGGGCGATGACACGGCGGTGAGATGACGGAAGCGCCAACGCACGAGCCGACGACCGAGCGAGGTCGAGCGACCAAGCGAGCCTTGCTCGAAGCCGCCGAGCAAGTGTTCCTCGAGGAGAGCTACGACCGGGCCTCCGTTGCTGAGATCACCCGGCGCGCCGGTGTCGCCCAGGGGACGTTCTACCTCTACTTCCCGGACAAGAAAGCCGCGTTCGGCGACCTGGTGCGCAAGCTCAATCGCGAGATGCGGCGTCACATTGCCGAGGCCGTGAGTGGCGTCACCGATCGCATCGAAATGGAGCGGGTCGGCTTCCGCGCCTTCTTCGACTACATCACAGAGCACAACTCCGTATACCGCGTCGTGCGCGAAGCAGAGTTCGTGGACATCGACGTCTACAACTGGCACTACCGCACGCTGGTCGATGGATACAGCCGCGGATTGGCGGCAGCCGCCGAGAAGGGCCAGATATCTCGCGACATCACGCCCGAGACACTTGCCTGGATTCTCATGGGCATAGCCGAGTTCCAGGGCGGCCACTGGATCATCGGCCGGGGAGCCCCACCGCCCGACGAGGTGCTGGACCAGATCATGCTGTTCATCGAACGCGGCGTCGGCCGTCCGGCACCGGCGGCGGGGGCCGCATGAGCGTGGCGACCCTTCCCGGCATCACCGCAGAGACGGTCACGACCGCGCGCCTCACCACGCGGGTGTTGATGGCCGGCGCGCCGGATGGGATTCCGGTGCTGTTCCTGCACGGGAACCTCTCCTCGGCAACCTGGTGGGAAGAGACGATGCTGGCGCTTCCGGCCCGGTACCGCGCGATAGCTCCCGACCAGCGGGGATACGGGGCCGCCGACCCGGCGGCCTGCATCGATGCCACGCGGGGCGTCGGAGATCTGGTCGACGATGTCATCGCCCTGCTCGATCATCTTGGCCTGAGTGCGGTCCACCTTGTCGCCACTTCCCTGAGTGGCGTAGTCGCCTGGCGATTGATCGCTCGCCACTCGGAACGCCTGCTGTCGGT
This sequence comes from uncultured Acidimicrobiaceae bacterium, assembly GCA_947258375.1. GTDB lineage: Bacteria > Actinomycetota > Acidimicrobiia > Spongiisociales > UBA5794 > JAHEJX01. The sequence goes on along the minus strand of CAMYIJ010000038.1, from coordinate 7,706 downwards.
CACCCAGGTCGCTCCGGGCTCTCCTTTCGGGTTCGGGGCGACGCGGGATGCCGCCGGCACCCCGACGACGGAAGACTGGGCCGGCTCAGGCGCCGGGCTCATCAACCCCGAATTCCTTCGCCGGCTGCAGGAAGGTGACGCCGGCACGGAGTCGCCGTTCTCCCCGCGGTCTGCGTTGCGCTCCCTCGTCGTGAAGCCGCCGTTCATCCCCGAGCGCGAAGACGCCCTCATCGACGCGATGCTGGCAATCCACCTCGGCGACGACGCCTACCCCGGCGACGCAGTGCCGTCTCCCAACTGGCCCCACGTTGCTCCCGGCGTGTGGGGCCCGAACAACGCCCTCTCGCCGAAGCACCAGCACGACCCGACCGACCTGCTCGCCGCCGACGTGGGCGACAGGCCGGCGGTGCTGTGGGTGCGTGGGGCGAACGACCTCACAGTGAGTGATCGGGCCGCGGCCGACCCCGGAACCTGGGGCCCGCTCGGCCTCGTCCCCGGCTATCCGGGAGCCGAGGAGTACCCGCCACAGCCGATGCTGGCGCAGATTCGAGCTGTCCTCGAGGCCTACGTCGCAGCAGGCGGCAGCTACGCGGAGGTGGTCATTGACGACTGCGGCCACCTGCCCGACATCGAGAAGCCACAAGAATTCAATCGGGCTTTTCACGCCCACCTCGCCAATCAGGAAACCGACCCCGATAACGGGACCGACAAGGAGAAGACCCACCCATGAGCAAGGGATCAAGACTGCTGGCTTTGCTGGCTGTGATCGTCCTCGTCGTCGCAGCTTGCGGAGACAGCACGGACGACACCACCACGGCAGCGCCCGCCACGACCGCAGCTCCGGACACGACCGCAGCTCCGGATACGACCGCAGCTCCGGATACGACCGCAGCTCCGGACACGACTGCGGCCCCGGCCGGGCTGACCTGTGACGAGCCCGTCAAGGTCGGCGTGATCACCGACCAATCCGGGCCGCTCGCCATATATGGGGCACACATGATGCGCGGTGTGCCGATTGGATTCGAGTACGCCACCGGCGACGCAGGCTCGGACGGAACCTACATGCTCGACAACTGCCAGATCGAAGTCCTGTACCGCGACGATGCCACCGACGCCGAGCTGAGCGCGACTGTGGCCCGCGAGCTGATCGAGGTCGACGGCGTCGACATTCTCATCGGCACGGTGAGCTCTGGAGTGACAGCCGGATTGCAGGGCCTGGCCCGCGACAACGATGTGATCCTGATCGCGGCCCCGGCGGCGGCGAACGACATCACCGGCAAGGACTTCAACGAGAACACCTTCCGGGCAAGCCGCAACAACTATCAGGACTCGATCGCCATCTGCGAGAACCTCACGACCCAGTACGACTCGTTCGTGCAGATCGCGCCCGACTACTCGTTCGGGTACGGCGGGGCCACCGCCTTCCGTGACGCCTGCACGGCACTCGGTGGCGCCTTCCCCGCGGAGGATGTCTTCGCCCCGGCGGATACGACCGACTTCACTTCCTACATGGAGACGATCGGTGATGCCGATGCCGAGGCCTTCCTGGTCACGTGGGCCGGCGGCGGTTTCGTGCCGTTGCTTCAGGCCGCAATCGACCTCGGCGTGCTCGAGGACAAGGTCCTGGCAGCCAGCTTTGTCGACAATGTTGTGATGCCGGCCTTCTTCGCCAACGCCATCGGATCGACGTCGGGCATCCTCTACCACTACACGGCGCCCGACAACGAGGCAAACGATTTCCTCATCAGCAAGACGGCCGAGGCCGGGACGTTCCCGGACCTCTTCGACGCCGACGGCATGAACGCCGCCATCATGGTTGTCGAGGCTCTCAAGGCCTCCGGCGGAGCGGCCGACGCCGACTCGCTGCGGTCGGCGCTCGAGGGCCTCAGCTTCGATGGGCCCAAGGGCCTGATCGAAATCCGGCCGGAGGACCACGTCGCGATCCAGGACATGTACATCGTGACGTTGCTCAACGTCGATGATCCGGAGTTCAAGTATTACGAGTATGTCGAGACGGTGCGGCCCAACCCGCCCTGCCTGCTGGAGGGCGACTTCGCCTCCCGGTGCGGCGACATTCCCGCCAGCTTGAGCGGCAGCTGAGGAAGCTGATCCGGGGACGGGTGGTGCGCCCGTCCCCGGATCTTCCATCGAGGAGCCCAATGAGTGACGTGATTCTCGAAACCCACGATCTGCGCAGGGAGTTCGGCGCGCTGGTGGCCGTCGACGACGTCAACGTCAAGATCGAGGCGGGAACCCTGCACTCGATCATCGGTCCCAACGGGGCCGGGAAGACCACCTTCTTCAACCTGGTGAGTGGGACACTCCCGCCCACCAGTGGAACCGTGTTCTTCAAGGGAGAGGACATCACGGCGCTTCCCGTTCACCGCACCATCCACCTCGGGCTGGGCCGCTCCTTCCAGATCACGAACATCTTCCCCAACCTGACCGTGCTGGAGAACGTCCGGCTGGCCGCCCAGGCAATGGGGCGCGACAGCTTTCGACTCTTGCGCTCACACGGCCGCTACGACCAATACCTGGACCGCGCTGCCGAGGTCCTTGACCAGGTCGGCCTGTCCGGGCAGGAGCTGATGCCGGCTTCGACATTGCCCCACGGCGATCAACGCAAGCTGGAGCTGGGCATGATCCTGGCGCCGGATCCCGAGGTCCTGATGCTCGATGAACCGACCGCCGGCATGGCCGCGGAGCAGGTGCCCGAGTTGATGGATCTCGTCCAGCGCATCCAGGAGGATGGTGACAAGACCGTTGTCCTTGTCGAGCACAATATGAACGTCGTCATGCGGGTGTCCGATCGGATCACGGTGATGCACCAGGGGGCAGTCCTCGCCGAAGGGACGGCTTCTGAGATCGCCGGCGACGAGCGTGTGCAAACGGCTTACCTCGGCGAACTCTACGACGACGCCAAACCGGAGGCAGAGTCATGAGCCTGCTCGAGATGCGCGATGTCCATACGTTCATCGGCCAGTTCCACATTCTCGAGGGAATCACGCTCGAAGTGCCCGAGGGTGCGATCGTTGCCCTGCTGGGCCGCAACGGAGCCGGGAAGACCACAACGTTGAAGACGGCAATGGGCCTGACCCCGCTGCGATCAGGCACGATCACGTTCGACGGGGTCGATATCTCGGAGAGGCGCAGCTTCGACATCGCGTCGATGGGGCTCGGCTACGTCCCGGAGAACCGGGCGATCTTCGCCGATCTCTCAGTCGAGGAGAACCTCCGGATCGCCGAGCGACAGAAGGGCGACTTTGCGAGGAAGGAAGAGTTCATCTTCGACCTCTTCCCCGATCTGAAGCGCCTCATCAGACTTCCCGGCACCAATCTCTCGGGCGGGCAACAGCAGATGCTGGCAGTCGCCAGAGCCCTGGTGGCCGACAACCGCCTCTTGCTGATCGACGAGCCGAGCGAAGGTCTGGCGCCGGTGATCATCGAGCACATGATGGAAGCCATCCGCCAGCTGTCGGATCGCTCGACCGTGCTGCTCGTCGAACAGAACTTCATCGTGGCCAGCCGGCTGGCCCACCACTACGTGATCGTGGAGGAGGGCCGCACCGTGCAGGCGGGGGCCATGGCCGATCTCGTCAATGACGAGGAGACCATCAAGAAGTACTTGGGAGCCGCATGAGCAGTCGCGCCACCGATGCCAAAGCCGGCCGGCTGTCCGAGGTGATCCGGGAGAACCGGACCCGGGTCACGGTGCTGGCGGTCCTCCTGTTCCTGTTCCTCGCCGCCTTCGGTGGGCTCGACCGTGAAGACTGGTTCTCGACCATCATGCAGGGCCTTTCGGTGGGTGCGATCACCTTCCTTGTCGCCTCCGGCTTGTCGCTCATATTTGGCCTCATGGACGTGTTGAACCTGGCGCACGGTGAGATCTTCATGCTCGGCGCCTATGTGGGCTGGACGATCTACACCCGTTTCGATACCGCTCTCGATATCGTTATCCCGTTGCTACTGCTCGCGGCCCCCTTCCTGCTGATGCCGCTGTGGCGGATGTTGGCGAGCCGCCTCGGGGCAACGCCGGGTGTCCGGCGCGCGATCGGGTGGGGCCTGCTCCTGGGCGGTGGGCTGGTGACCTGGCTCTCCGTGACACGCTTCCCCCTCGTGATCTGGGACCCGGGAGACTTCGCCTCCAGTCCCGGCAGCTTCTCCACCCAGATCGATCTGAACGTGCTCGAGCCGCTCGTCGCCGATTCATTCAGTGGTGCCGCAGCCCTGGCGATCATCGGCCTGATCCTCGGCGGGTCGATCCTGGCCCTGGCTATGAGCTCGTTCCAGCGAACCGCTACCGAGGCTGCCGTGGGGACACGCCGGATGGTGACGGCGGCCGGTCTGGTGGCACTGGCGATCATCCTCCACCTCTCGAAGAGCTCGATCAACGAGTGGGTGTTCGGTCTGAGCACCAGCTGGCGTTTCTTTTTGGCGATGGCGATTGCTGTGGTGATAGGGGCGGCCGTCGGGGCGTTCATCGAGGTGTTGCTGATTCGACCGCTGTACGACCGCCCCATTTACCAGCTGATGCTGACTCTCGGCGTCGGCTTCATCCTGATCGAGGTGGTTCGCGAAGTGTGGGGCCGGCCCGAGTTCACGATGGCCCGCCCCGCCTTGTTCAACGGCACCGGCGAGGGATGTCCCGGCCAGGGGATCGGTGGGTTCTTCAGCGGCTGTTCCACCGTCGAGATGTTCGGTGCCCGGCTACGCGTTTACAACGAAGGGTTCATCGTCCTCGTTGGGATCCTGGTGCTCGTCGGCGTGACCCTGCTGCTCAAGCGCACTCGCATCGGCATGATCATCCGCGCCGGTGTGCAGGATCCCGACATGGTCGAGGCCCTCGGGATCAACGTGCGCCGGGTGTTCACGCTCGTGTTCGCCCTGGGGTCGAGCCTGGCGGCACTCGGGGGAGTGCTGGCCGCCCCCTCGATAGGCCTCAGCACCGGCATGGGGGCGCTGTTCCTGCTGTCGGCCCTCATTGCACTGGCGATCGGCGGGCTCACCAGCTTCACCGGCGCCGCGGCAGGTGCCGTCCTCGTTGGTCTGCTCCAGCAGCTCATCATCCGTTTCGGACAGCAGGGGATCGATCTCCCCTTCCTCGCCGAGCCGTTCAAACCGACGCCGACGCTGGTTCCGGCTGCCTCCGTGCTGCTCATGGTGATCGTGCTATTGCTGCTTCCGGCCGGACTATTCGGGAGGAGTGAACGATGACCTCGGCGAACCCATCGGTGGCGGCAGGCTTCCGCTCCTGGTTGCAGCGTCGCCGCGGCCTTCTGCTGTTAGCGGCCGCTCTCGTGCTCTTCCCCTTCGTGATATCGATTCTCATCGACGGCCAGGGGATCGGGGCGGTCTTCTCGAACGACCAGGGCAATGCCCGATTCCTCCAGGGCCTTGCGATTGAGATCTTCATCCTCGCCCTCTACGCGATCAGCTACGACCTGGTGCTGGGCATCACCGGGCTCCTGTCCTTCGGCCATGCCATGTTCTTTGCCGTGGGTGCCTACGGCTTCGGGATCCTGCTCAAGTCATTCGATATCGCCTGGCCGGTGGTGGTGCTGATCCTGCTGGTGGCCGCGCTGGTCCAGGCCGTCCTGTTCGCCATCGTGTTGCCGCGGGTCAAGGGAATCACCTTCGCCCTCGTCACGCTGGGGCTGGCTTCGGTGTTTTGGATCGTGATCCAGTCGAGCGACCTATCCGATTGGGCCGGTGCCGAAATCGGCCTCCAAGGAGTGCAGCCGCCGGTTTGGTTCCTCGATACGACCAACGAACGTTTCGCCTTCTACCTGGTGACCATCGCGATCCTCATCGGGGTGTTCATCGTCTACACCCGAATCGTCGACTCGCCCGCCGGCAAGGTGATGGTGGCGATTCGCGAGAACGAGGACCGGGCGCTGATGCTCGGATACAACACCTTCTGGTTCAAGCTGCTGGCGCTGACGGTGGCCAGCATCACGGCGGTTCTCGCTGGATCCTTGCACGCGTTGCACCAGCCGATCGTCACTCCCAACGTTGCCGGCCTCGGGTTCACGGTGACGGCGCTGCTGATGATCCTCATCGGCGGGGTCGGCACGATCAGCGGGGCGCTGGTGGGCGCCGCCGTCTTCCGGCTGCTGCAGTTCTATCTGGACAAGTGGTTCGGCGGCGCTTCGGATCTCCTCATCGGCCTGGCATACGTGGCGATTGTGCTCTATCTGCCGTTCGGGATTGTCGGCACATGGCGGGCCAAGGCCGTGCAGCGGCAAAAAGGGTTGGACTTCGTCGGCAGCCTCGTGAGCGGGAGGAAGCGATAGCCTTGGCTCTGAACACGCTGCTTCGTAGGCATGCGACCTATCGCCCGGATGACCTCGCTGTGGTGTTTGGGGAGACCAGGCTGAGCCATGCCGAGTTCAACGCCAGGGTGAATCGCCTGGCCAATGCGCTCAACGAACTGGGCCTGGGCAAAGACGACAAACTCGCCGTCCTGCTGGACAATTCGCTCGAACTGCTCGAGATCTACCAGGCGGTTGCCAAGACGGGGATCGTGGTCGTCCCGCTCAGCCCGTTGTTGCGCGGGGACGGCCTCGTCACCCTCATCAACGACGCCGACGCGGTTGCGGTGATCACGATGGTCCGACTGGCCGGCGAGTTGGACGCCGTCGCGGATCGGTTGACCGGTGTTCCCCGGGAGCGCTTCATTCTCACCGACGGCCATGAGCCCGGTTGGGTCAACTACCACGACCTCACCGCGGCGGCGTCCGAAGCGGAACCTGCCTGGGTCGACATCAGCAACGACGATCCTTATGACATCGTGTACAGCTCGGGGACCACCGGCCTGCCCAAGGGAATCATCCACACCCACGGCATCCGCGAGGCGTATTGCACCGGCTTCACGGCTTCATATCGCGTGCATCCCGAGAGCGTTGTCCTCCACTCCGGTTCGCTGGTGTTCAACGGTTCCTTCTTAACGCTGATGCCCGCCTTCTACCTGGGAACGACGTACGTGCTGATGCCGGCGTTCGATGCCGCCGAGATGGTGCGCTTGATGGCGGCCGAGCGAGTGACTCACGTGATGACGGTGCCGTCCCAGGTCATCGCACTGCTCGAGCAACCCGGTTTCGATGAGGAGAACCTCTCCCATCTCGAGTCGATCTGCTCGGTGGGAGCGCCGTTGATGCTGGAGCACAAGCTGGAGCTGTTCGATCGACTGCCCAATCGCTTCTATGAGCTGTATGGCCTGACCGAGGGCTTCGTGACGGTCCTCGATCGCGACGACGCCGCCCGCAAGGCCGGGTCGGTGGGGATCCCGCCGCCGCTCTATGAGATGCGCATCGTGGGCGACGACGGTGCGGACCTGCCTCCGGGTGCGGTCGGCGAGATCGTGGGGCGGGGGCCGATCACGACGCCCGGCTACTACAAGCGACCCGACCTGACGGCCGAAGCGATCCGCGACGGCTGGCTCTACTCGGGCGACCTCGGGTACGTCGATGACGAAGGGTTTCTCTTTCTCGTTGATCGCAAGAAGGACTTGATCATCTCCGGCGGCGTCAACGTGTATCCGCGCGACATTGAAGAGGTCGCCGTGCAGCACCCCGACGTGATTGAGGCGGCCGTCTTCGGCATCGCCGACGAACGCTGGGGGGTGAGCCCGGTGGCCGCCGTTGGTTTGCTGCCGGATGCGGGGGCGACTGCCGATGAGTTGCGCTATTGTTTCAACGACCGGGTGG
>CAMYIJ010000037.1:3819-60887 GCA_947258375.1 uncultured Acidimicrobiaceae bacterium | reverse complement strand
GGTCCGCCGGAAGGACGTGCCCCGCTCCCTGCTCGAGTTCCTGGCGCCAACCTTGAACCAGGAGCTTCAGGAGAGGCTGCTGCTGCGCCAGGACGCGATCATCGAACTGCCGACGATCCTCGACGCGCTCGAGAGCAACCCCTCACTGAGCTCCTACTCGAAGCGCCGGGTCGCTGAGTACCGGCGCCATCTCCTGCGCTCCGAGAAGGACGAGGAGCCGACCGCCGCGCCGATCGTCGACGAGGCGGAGGAGGTAAGCGAAACGGAGGTGGCCGAAGCGATCCGCGTGGCCCGGTCCGAGCCGCCGTCCGGAGAGATGGACGAGATCACCGGTCTCAGCGAATCGCAGCTCCGCACGCTGCCGCTGGCAAGTGACGTAGCCGTGATGCTGCCGACGTCCGCCTTCGGGTCCGTCGAGGTGACGCCCGTCACCGCCGCGGACTGGCTGGCGCTGTTCAAGCCCGACGGCTCACCATGGGACCCGGGTGCCGGAGATGAGGCACCGGCGTCCAACTACAGCGAGCCCCATTTCGGCTACTTCGGCGCCGGAGACGTGGAATTCGGCTACTGGCTGACCCTCGACACCGACGGCACCGTGGTCCAAGTGGTTGGCCAGTACCGGCCGTAGCAAGATGTCTCCTCCCCCGTTTGACACGTAGTGGCAAACGGGGGAGGAGCTGGGCGGCGAGGAATGAGCCGCTCGGAGGGCCAGCTAAGTAGCAGCGGACCGCTCAGTCTCGATGGCGAACGCGCCCCAGCGGCGCCGCGCTGGATGCTTGTCCCGCGCCTCTGCTTGGAGTTGCGCAGCAACTCCCAAGGAACCCGAAGGGTTCCCGCCCCCCTCCCCCTCCTTCGTCGGCGACTCCCCCCAAACGTTTCCCGACTCCGTCCCCGACTAAGTCGTGAAACCGGGGGGAGACACACTCCCGGCTCCCGCGGCTCAGTCGAGCGACCGCGAGAAGTCTCTGGCCGCTTGGCGGAGGTGGGCCACGAGGTCGCGGGCGGGCTCCTTCAGTGCTTCCAAAGCGTCGCCCACGGCGTCGCTGGCACGTTCCAGCTCGGGTCTGGCGCGCTGGTAGGCATCATCGAGTCCGCCAACGGCGTCCCGGGCCTCCATCTGTCCGAGCCTGGCGTGCAACTTGAGACGATCGAGGTGGGCACGCCACGACTCTGCCTGGGCCCGCACGGCGGCCCGATACTCGTGCGGTTCGGTCGCCTTCTCGGCCCGTAGGTCGGCCCAGGCGGTGGTGATGTCGCCATCGAGACGTTCATGCGCCCGCTCGGCGGCGTCCCGAATCTCGTGCCAGGTGTCGGCAGCCGACTCCCCCATCCGTCGGGCGAAGTCGGCGACACGCTCATGATCGACCTCGAGTTCGGCAAGTACCTCGCGGTACCGCTCGGCTATGTCGGCGCTACTGAGATCGACTTCGATGTGGAAGTCCTCGATTGCCCGGTTGAGGCGATCGATCCTCTCCGAGAAGTAGCCGCCGTATTCCTCGGGAGTTGATGGAAAGTCCTGGTCGGTCATGAGGTCCTCACTTCCGTTCGCGGTACCACCCCGATTATCGCAAACCCGCGCTGCTCGGCAGTAATCGACGGCGGGCGCAGGTTTCACGTTTAGTGTCGCGGCGTGGATCTGCGACGACATGCCGGGGGCAATCGGCCACGGGACTACCAATCGCCCTACGGGGACACCACATGAGCCCGCTCCCCCACATCGTGTGGGACATGGGCGGAGTGATGTACCGCTACTTCACCGAACTCACTCTGAATGTCGGCGCAGATCTGGGATGGCCCGTTCACCGGATCCCGCTTGGACCGACCGGCGCCGTACCCGACCCGGACTACGAGCGGCTGCGCGTCGGAGAGATCGACGAGCCCGCCTACGTGCCGCGGGTCGTGTCCCGGCTCGCCGGGATCGGGATCGACTTCGACCCGTGGCGCGACCTGCGATGGCGGGGCCAGGAGCGGGCCCGAACCTGGGAGACGATCGGCAGAATCCACGACGCCGGCCACCGTCAGGTGGTGCTGACCAACGATGCGTCACGGTGGCTGGGCAGCGACTGGCAGGACACGTGGCAACACGCCGCCTGGTTCGAGTCGCTGATCGACGTCGCCACCCTCGATCACCGCAAGCCCCATCCCGAGCCGTATCTTGTCGCCGCGAATACGCTCGATGCACCGACCGCGGATTGTCTCTTTGTGGATGATCTCCCGGTGAACTGCGAAGGCGCCGAGGCGACGGGTATGCAATCCCACCTCTTCTCAATCGGCGATCCGGAGGGGTCGATGATCGACCTCGAGAAACGCCTCGGCCTCTAGCTCGGCGCGGTGCACCCGATTTCTCGTAGGCAACAGGATGCCGCGGCTAGGAGCCTGCGGCGGCCGCTTTCGCGGCTGCCCGGCCGGCCAGCATGCGGCGATCCCACGTAGCGAAAACGAACGACGCCGTGACAATCGTTACTGCGGCGAACCTGAACATGGTGGTGTAGCCGAAGCCGGAGATGATGACACCGAGCACCGGACCGCCGACAAGCGTTCCGAGGTCGAAGAGCGCCGTGAAGATCGACACCGCGGAGCCGCGATCCTCGTCGAGCGCCCGGCTCACGACCATGCCGGACATGATCGGAAAGCCGTAGCCGTGCCCGACCCCGCACAGCACACCGGCAACCAGGATATGGCCCGGACCGGTGGCAAATGACAACACGACGAGCCCGGCCGCAATGCTCCCCATGGATGGGTACAGCACACGCTTCTGCCCGACACGATCAGGCACCCACCCGAGGCCAATACGCAGGATGATGGCGGCAGCACCATATGCCGCGAAGAAGATGCCAACCAGACCGACGCCGGTCTCGTCGACATAGGTCTCATCAACATAGGTACGCAGGAACGTGAAGAAGGCGGTGACCACAAACGCCATCCCTCCGGCCATGAGCCACACCGGACGCAGAGTCTGCTGTCTGACCACGGAGAAGAAGCCACGCCGCACCCGACCTTCCCGCTGGTCCGGCTTGCGCTCCCTCAGCCGCAGCGAGATCACCAGAGATATGGCGGCCATAGCCGCCGCCGTCAGGAATAGCTCACGGAAGCCGGCGACATTGAGAACGATGTCGCCGATCACACCGGCGGCGGCAATCGGGAGCAATCCAGAAACCCCGAAGAGCGCAAAACCCTCGGTACGCCGCGACTCGGGGACGACATCGGCACCATAAGTGAAGAAGGCGCTGAACAGAGTCGCCAGGCCGATGCCGTGAATGATCCGAACGGCGTAGACCCAGGGGCCGATAGCCGTCACCGTCAGGTACAGCAGGATCGACCCGACGTTGACAATGTTGCCGACGTAGATCACAGGCATCCGCCCGAAGCGGTCCAGCGCCTGACCCACAAAGGGCCGTACTCCCACGGCGGCGACGGCGGCGATCCCGAAGATGAGCCCGATCTCTGCCTCTGACGCCCCCAGATCGGCCAAGAACCCGGGCAGGTGGATGAACAGAGACCACGACAGTCCCTCGAAGAAGCTGGCCAGCCACGCCAGCGAGAAGTCACGGGTGATGACGGGTTCACGAATCACAGCCCGATGAGTCTACGGGCGCCGCGCGACAGCTCCGCCGGCTCTGCCAAGGACCTACCACCCAGCCACTAGCTGTGCTGTCCCGCGGTTGTTGACACTCTCGTTAGGTAGCCGCGCCGTCGGCTGAAGCCCGGCGGCAGCTGCTGAGCGTGGTCTTCTGAGTGCTCGGAATTGCTACATATGCCGGATACTGAGCGCCTTGCGTGACCGAGTTCAACTCGCCTGATCGTCGTTATGCGCTGTGAGTATGTGCGGGCGCCTTGGCCGATCTCCGTCCAGATAGCGGGACGGGTAGCGCCGAGTGCCGGATCCCGCGCTGTCAAGGGTGCTCGATATCGCGCGCTGCGGTGCGGGAGTGCCCGCTCTCGGGTGGCGGCTGAGCCTCGATGACAGCGGCCCGTCTTTCTCGCGATAATGAGAGGTTGAGGAGGTGGTTGTGATGCGCAATTCGTTCTGCGTCGGTGTTGCACTCCTGCTTCTTGCTGCACTGACCGTCGGGGGGTGTGGGTCAGGAGAGGCGGACTCGCCGTCCGAGCTACTGGTCGGAACTTGGGTGACTGACCTTTGGAGCGCTATCGAGGTGTTCAACGAGGACGGGACCTACGGCGTTGGCCACACCGTCGATCTGGCATCGGGCGATGATGTCTCGCAGGCCGAGTTGGGCTTCGGGACCTGGTCCATCGACGGCAATATTCTGACTCGAAGTGGCGACCCGGAGGCCCCCTACTGCGCAGGAATAGTGGGGACGTACGAAATCGAGTTCCTGGACGATGGCGACCGGGTGGCGGTGACAGTGGTGAGCGACGATTGCCCGACCCAGCGTAGGGACTTCGGAAGTGGCCTTAGCCGGTACACAGAATCCGACTCCTAGGTCCGGCTCGCTCATGTGACATTGTCAGACGCTGGCCTGCCTCACGATCTCCTGACCCGATTCCCGGACGCCGACACCGTCGATCCCAGAGCGATCACCGACTTGCCCAACCGCCGTCCGCCAAATGAATCACCGAAGGGCTTGGCTTGTTGGGGATTCGCTTTGATCCTCGCCCCGAGGCCAGACCCGCCGAGCAGATCACTGGATATGCCTGTAATCCACTTGGGCTTTCGCGATGATGCCGAAGTCGCGTCTTCGAGGCTTGGAGAGGTAGTTTGATGTCGTGGGTTCCGTGTCTGGTTCGGAGGATGATCGGGGTGGCCGGCCGGTGTGTGGGGCATCACACCTAGTGGTCCGTCGGCCCGTTGATCACGGCTTCTCTGCCGCCCTCCGCCGCGACGCATCGCACCTAATGCGCCTTCGTTGTCCGTCTTACCCAGGTAGCGCTGACGACTCGCGGACACGCGCCTGCGAATTGACCGACGGACCACTAGACGGATTCTCGATACGGCGCGATGCTGGAAACGGAGTCCATATTGCGAGCAGAGGAGGGTGCTCATGTTTGGACGACCCGACCTCGGCGCCTCAGGGCAACGAGCGGCGGCACCGCGTCGGGAGCTGATGAAGGACTACTGGTACGAGCAGCAGGTTCAGAAGGGCCAGCTCGTGCAGTACTGCATGTGTGGCGCCAAGAAGTTCCGCACCACAGCGGATCGCGGATCCGCCCCGGAGTACCGCTGCCCCAATCGACATCGACCTGACCATCAACCCGGAGCCGCATACGGCCGGCCGCTGCTGGTGTACCGGCCCCGCGACTAGCAGACCCTGAGCAGGCTATGAACGGTGCGCTTCCTCGATGGCGGCGCGCAGAGCTCTTCCAACCCGACCGCCCGCGTCCGTCAACCCGAGAACCTCGGTCGCAGACGCCAACAGCTCGTCATCGGTTCTGCTCAGATCATCGGATTCGATCCATCGAACCAACTGCACCAGCTCGGCTCTCGAATAGTCGAGGATTCCGGCTCGGCGCACCCTGATTGGGCTCCTGCCCCGCCCGGCGACTACCGGGCGGCCGGCAGCCGACGACTTTCCGAACGGTTCAAGATCTCTCGCCTCCCTGACGGCACGCTCCCAGGCAGCCAGCACGTTGGCGGTCTCACCTTCGGGATCCCGGTACCAGTCAATGGCCCAGACTCGATAGAAACGCCAGCCGCGCTTCTGGAGCGCCTGGGGCCGCAGCCGATCGCGGTCGCGAACGGTCAGCGATGAGTTGTAAGCAGCACCATCGGTTTCGATGGCGAGCACCGGCCGACTCATCCCGTTGTCCACAAAGGCCGCGAAATCCAGCCGGAGCTGGCCAACACCGAAGTGGGGCTGCACCGGGATGCCGGCCGCGCCCAGCCGATCGCGTACCGAGGTTTCGAAGCGAGTCAGCGGAGACCTGACATCACGTCCCGGGCTCAACTCGCCGCCGCGCTCGGCATACTCGAGGTACTGCGTGAGAAGCGCGGCGCCTCGCGAACGGGTTCGTGTCGGATCAATCTCGTGCGACGCCACAGAGGAAACGACGGACATGCGCCGCTTTGCCCGGGTCACGGCCACGTTGAGTCTGCGTTCCCCGCCCGCCCGGCCAACCACGCCCCACCGATACACCATTTCGCCGGCAGGATTGCGCCCGAATCCCATGCTGAAGATGACGTGATCTCGCTCATCACCCTGGGCCCGGTCGATCGTCTTGATGAAGAAGGGCTCTGCTCCCTTCTCCTCGAAGAACCCGCCGTGGTCCTCGGCGCTCGCGATACGAGCGAGCCGCAGAGCCTCGGTGATCGCTTCAGCGTGGCGATTCCCGGTGGCGATCACACCGAGCGATTCGCCGGGGTTCGCCGCAGCGTGCTCCAGAATCAGCTCGACCACCCGGCTCACGACGGCGGGATTGCTGGTCGTCTCTGCGCTCGTCCCGGGCAGGCCGTCGACCAGCACGTGGCGGATTCCGGTACCGCGATTTGTCCCCGGGAACGAAACGAGGGACCGATCATACGTGTGCATGTTGGAGAAGTTGATGAGGCGCTCGTCCTCGCTTCGGTAGTGCCACAGCAACCGCTGCTCGACAAGGAGGTCGCGCATGACGTCCAAGATCGATCCGAACTCACCGGACCTAACCCCCGGAGTAGTGGCCGGTTCCTCTTCGTCATTGGAAGTCTCCGCCGCAAGGAACTGACTCGGAGGAAGCTGGCTCGGGTCGCCAGCAACCACCAGTTGAGTCCCCCTGGCTATTGCCGGAATCGCGTCGATGGGGGAAACCTGACTGGCCTCGTCGAAGACGACTACGTCGAACAGGTCTCGTGTTGCCGGCAACATCCGCGACACCAGCAGCGGGCTCATCGCCCAGCAGGGGCGAAGGGCCTTCACGACGTTCGGGGCCCGGGCGATCAGCTGCCGAACCGGCATGTGCAGCGATTTGAGGCCGGCTTCGTGACGCACCAGAGCCGCCTCCCGCACGTGCTCTGCCAAGGCTGCGGCCCCGCGGGCCGCGACTTCTCGCATGACCCTTTGGGTGGTTGTGACGAGGTGGCGACCGTCGAGTTCGACGAACCGCTCACCCCTCTTCCGGTGGCGGTCCCCGTCGAACATCCCCAATTCCGGCTCCTGCCAGGTGATCGCGTCAATTGCGCTAGCCGCAAAGACGCGCATCGCCAGGCCGCCGAGGTCGGTGCTGCGCCGATCGCCCGGCGTTGACATGCGCAGGACAGGGCCGACACCAAACTCTGAGATCTCCGCAGCAGCAATCGCCAGTTGTGCCCTGGCTTCGGCGAGGTGCCGGTGAACCTTCATGGCGCTGATCACGGTGACCTGCTCACTGAATCCTTCGACCTGGCCCAGTGCCGGCACGGCGGATACGAGCCGATCAAGCGCATTCGTGTATTCCTCCAACGCCTTCAGTAGGGCGGTGCCGGTCTCGGCGCGGGGCGGCATCCATCGATCCGGGAACCAGTCAGTCCAGATCTGTTGAGCCGCGACAGCTCGACGAGCATCCCGCAGCGCGGCGCGCGGGTCGCGGATTCCGAACTTCAGAAGGTTCCGGCAGGCTTGGCGATATGCATCGTCGAAAGCCCGTGCCAGGAATCGGCCCAGAACAGACCTTTCGGACGGAGCCAGGGCGACCGCGAAGCTCGACGCTTCATCCAGGAACGCGGCTTCGTACCGGTCGGAGAGTCCATTGATCGTCGCCACGAATTCGGCGAACTCGGTCACACTCGTTGTGGCATCTGCTTTTGCCGTCAACTCGAAGAGCGAGGTTCGATACGCCTCCTCGACGGCCGGGATCAGCGTTGTCGCGATCTCCTCGACGTCCGCCGTGGCGCTCTCGACCTCGTCCGCCGTACCTAGCGTTGCCGACGACCACATCTCAGTGGGATCGTCGTCGAGACGTTCAGCCAGACCGCGCCATTCGGCCAATCGAGCACGTACCCGCTTCCGCCCGTCCTCGGTCCACTTCTCGAGAACGTCTTGACTCAAGCTCAGGCCGGTTGCTTCGGCATCGGGCGTCCCCAACATCGCCTGGAGGACGAAGAAGCTGAGCCCGTGCGGCTCACGTGGCAGATGCATTTGCCGGCGGTGGGCTGCAAGTCGGTTCCGAGTTGCGACCAGATCCTCATGAGGAACAACACTGTCATGAGCGAGTCGATAGTCGATGGCGTCGATGCTGGCGCCCAGGCTCGCTGCGGTGTCGCGGCGCCGCGTGCCATCGTGCAGATCGAGCACGAGATCGGCACATCCGGCGTCGTCCAAGCGCCTGGTCACCGCACTGATCGCGGCCCTCTTCTCGGCAACGAACAGCACCGATTTACCGCCAGCTGCGAGCGTTGAGATGAGGTTGGCGATCGTCTGGCTCTTGCCCGTGCCGGGCGGGCCATGAACCACCATGCTGCGGCCGCGTTGTACGGCGACGATCGCTCGGCTCTGGCTGGCGTCGGCGTCGCACACGAGGAATTCCTCGAGCGGCTCGACGTGATCGGGATAGTCCGGCTCAATGGACAGGTCTCGCTTGAGTTCGATCCGGGCCTTCTCGTCTCCAGCGATGGCCGCCACGACGTGATTGGCCGCCAGCATGTCGACGTGCTGTTCGATATCCACCACCATCGGCAGCTTGGAGAACTCTAGATTGGTGAGGAAGACGCGCCCGTCGAGCGAGAAGCTGGGTAACTTCGAGCACGTCCGGCGAACGTGATCCAGCCACTCGAGGAAGTCCTCCGACCGCTCATCCGCATCGGGGTACGGATCGAAACCGATGTCCTTGCGGATTGCGAAGACGAACGGGAGATTGACCTCGGGCGGCCCAATCGCCTTGAGCACGGCGTCTTCGCCCCCCGACCCGATCAGGTCGGCATGAACCGGGATCATCACCACCGGCGCATTCGGCGTGCGGCCGTCGTCGCGCGTCCAGCTCGCGAAGGAGTGGCCGATGTATAGCGTGGCCAGACCCTTCTCCTCGAAGTTCGATCGCGCCTTGGCTGCGATCACGCGGACCTTGCGCGCTGCATAGCCAACGGCGTCGGCTACGAACAGCTCCGAGAGCTGCACAGCCTCACCGGCTATCAACCGCTCAACCGCCGACTCATCGACGACGTCTAGGTGCGGCGAGAGTTCGAGTGTGCCCCGCGAGAGTTCACGGAAGTAGAGCATCCGGTTACGCCCATCGAGACTCACCAACCGCCGAGTCCAGGTTTCGACCGCGGCCGCAACTACCTCGCTTCGCGACAAGCCCTCATCTGCCATTGTGCGAAGTTAACCCAGAACCAGAGCGCGAGCCAACGGCTTTTAGCACGGCTCCCCGAACAGACTCGGCCGGCGTCTAGCGCATGCTGCCGGTGTACACGTCGGTGATCGACTCGCCCAGCACGATCGGGGTCCCGATCAGCGTCCCGTGACCCTTCAAGGCCGAGTACGGCCCGGTGCCCGAGATGACCTTCCAGTTCGCCGTGGTGTTACCAGTGTTCTGGTCAAGTGCTACGCGCAGGCGCAGAGTGAACGTGTAGCTCGATCCATCACAATGGAAGGTCTTATTGACCTGGAATCGGACCGGGTTGGTGCCGTGCGCCGGCCCCACCAACCCGTTGGTGGTCGTACCGTTGGCGCAGATCAATCCGGCATCGACGGCCGGGCCCGTAGCCGTGAATGAACCGCTTTCGGTAACGGGAAGCTGTTCTAACGCGGTGATCGACACGCCGAGCGGCGGCGCCGCGGCCACGGGAACGGCGGTCATCGCCACCAGAGTCAGTGTCGACAGGAATACTGCTAGTGCCTTGCGCATTTGGGCAACCCCCTCCGGGTCGAGCCTCCACCATTTTCTGTATTCGCTGATACTACTCACTGTGGCCGCGTCTTGCCGCCAAACCAGGGAACGGCCGTGTCCTGTTCGCGAAATCTCAGAAACCTCTCCGTAATACTCTTTTTAACCTTGACTCCTTACAACCTATCAGTTACTCTGTAAGAGACAAAAGCGATATTGGTCGCTACAGCATCTTGAAGGACCACCCCATGAACCCCGAAGCCTTCCTCCCCATCGCTCGGACAATGCTGGTAGATCGCTATGCCGCCGCCGAGCGCCATCGGCTATTCCGGCGCATGCGGCGGTAAGGACGCTATCCACTTCGGCTAGACCTACCGGCGCCATCGCGGTCCGCGGCGGAACTCAGCCGGCCTACACAGCTCCCTTGCGGTCAACCGTCCGCCAGCTGAATAACCCGGGTTCCCCCGGCGAACCGATCATGCCAGCCGGTACGAGTTGCCGACTGGCCGATTGTGATCACGATAGAGACGGCTGCAGCCAGGCCGAGCAGGCCACCAACGACCGGGACAATGGCAAAGGCGTTCCACAGGTTCCGATTGATCGCCATCTCGAGTGAGGGCCTCTCCCCGTCGGGACCCTGCGTCTCGATCCTCATCACCATCTTGCCGACGGTCTGGCCGCATGCCGATTCCATCAGGGCGTAGTACGCCACGATGACCACGGTCCACCCCAGAGTGACAAGGAATCTGGGGCCGCTGAACGCGCCAAACCCGTCGTTGAGGTCGAACGAACCCCCAAGATTCCCGATCATCAGCGTCGGGATGACAACTACCAGGAACGCCAACAGCAGCACTCCGCTGTCGACGACTCGTGCCAACACCCTGGGCCCGAGTTCGGCGGCAGCATTGACCTCGTCCGGCCGGTAGTCCTCGTGATCTTCCACCGTTCGGGCCCTTCGTCCGCGTGGCCGATGCGGCGCCGACCATAGCGATGTCCGCTAGCTTGGAGACAGAAGCGCTGACGACGAGGCAAGGTGAGGTCGGAATCATGGACGCGGAGCGATCGGACGCTGCCAAGCGTGAGGAAGAGCGGCTTGCCCGACGCACCAGCGCCGAGGAGGAGCGCAAGGCAGAACGCGAGCGCTACGAAGCTGAGCGCAAGGCTCAACACGCTCGCGAACGGTCAGAACGCAAGGCGGCGCGGGCCAAAGCCGACAGCGAGAGAAAGGCCGCTCGAGAGAAGGCCGATCAGGAACGCCGAGCGGCTCGCGAACAGCGGGAACGGGATCGGGAAACAGGCCGCTGAGCCGAGGCGAAGCGCCCTGGGGCGCTCCGCCTACCCGGAAGTTGCGCACCCTCGAGACAGATCAAGATCGATCCCGATAATCTGCGGACGTCAGTCACGAGACGAAAGGTGCCCCTCTTGGCCCACGCGGATGTCCTCGGCGCCGATGACCGACCCCTCTTCTTCCCGGTCGCCAACGCCGGCGCCCTTGGCCTCGATCCACCCCCTGATCGCCACGGGACGGCGGTCCGCACCTGGGTGCGGTCGCTGTCCGTAATGCAGAAGGAGGCCCTCGTCGTCAACGGGGCTACCGGCCGAACGTGGCGTCTGGCCTCCGACGAGGGCCCATACCTTGCGGGATTCGATGTTGGGCCATGCCCGCTGTCGTTCATGACAACCGGAATGGTGTCGTCGTACATGAACGAGATCACCGCCGGCGCCTCGACCCTTGGCATCGAAGTCCGCAATGTTCGGCTGACTTTGGACAACTACTACACCATGGAAGGTTCGGCGCTGCGGGGCACGATGACCGGCGGTGCCAACCCGCCGGAGCTCACCGTGGAACTCGAGGCCGACTCCGGAGGCGACGAGATCCACGAGTTGGTGAATCGAGCAGTCGCCTCCTCCCCCGTCCGCGGTCTCCTCGGCGGGGAGACCAACTCCCTCTTCACGCTGTCGAGCAACGGATCGCAGATACCGATCGACAACGTGGCGCCCCTCGCCACGGGCGCTCTCGCGGATCCGGGCGATCGGTTCGACCGCGTCGAGGTGTCTCCGGATGCCGTGGCAGGAGAGCTCATCGAGAAACAGACGCCCGCCGAAGAGGTAGCAGGCACCGGCGGGGTCAACTCCAGCCTCGCTGAGAATCAGAGCCGCATGCTGCACGTGCGCGGAGTGTGCACCCTGCGCGATGACGGGGTCAAGGAGATCGTTCAGAACCTGTTCCAGCCGATCGGGTCCGAGTTTCGCTACCTCTCGGACGAGTCGCCGGAGGTGGGCGGTCGAGGACTGGCACCCGACGCGGCGACCTACATGTCGGCCGGGATCGGCTTCTGCTTCATGACCCAGTTCGGCCGCTACGCCAAGATCGTGAAGAAGGATCTGTCCGCCTACCGCATCGTCCAGGACACCCACTTCACCATGGGAGGCCGGGCCGATGGGGCAGGTGACGCCGATCCTGTCGAGACGCACGTGTATCTGGAGACAACGGAGGACGACGAATTCGCCCGCCGGGTCCTCGACATGTCCGAGCAGACCTGTTTCCTCCACGCTCTGTGCCGCACCGACCTCGAGCCGGTGGTGCGGGTGTCCATTGGGTAGAGGACCTAGCGGATCCCGGTGTCGTCGTAGAAGTTGATCTCGGTGAGGGTGCCGGCCGTCACGGTCACCTCGACTACCTCCGGAGTTCCGATGTACTCATCGAGGGCCTGCACCGTGACCATGTAGTCGCCGGGCTCGAGGAGCAGGCGGAAAGTGCCCATGTCGTCGGTATGTGTCATCGGGACGAGGCCGCCGCCGTGCGCCGGACCGACGAAGATCGGCACGTTGACCACCGGCTGATCCTCACAACCCGGTTGCGGAGGGTCGTGCTGCACGGGGCACTGCGGGCCGGCGACAACCGTCCCGACGATGGCACCCTGTCCGGACGGGTCCGGTGTTGCGACTTCGTCATCACTCGCGAAATCCGAAACAGAGAAGGACAGCCCACCGTCGACGGCCACCGCTGCGGTGTCGATGATCGCGAAGGTCGGGTAGCCAAGTTTGCCGTCGTAAGTGACGTCGACGTCGATTCCGGCGTCAACGGCAGCGGCAATGACCCCGAAGAAGTCATCGATCATCACCACGTCGGGATGGGCCCCTTCGACGTCACCTGTATGGATCACGGAGCGCGGTTCGCCGCCCTTCACCTTGATTGCGAAGGGTCCTGAAGTGGACAGCGGGCACTCACAATGGAGGGTCAGCAGGTAGCTGTAGTCGGCGAGATCGGCCTCCTCCCAGCGGGCTCGTGCCGCCAGAAACTCCTGTTCGTCCTCATCGGGTGGAGTGTCATCGTCTGGATCATCAATCGGCACATACGGCAACACGAGGTCGATGGTCACAACAATCGAGAACGGCCCCTCAAAGGGCCCGCCGTCGATCGCACTCGCTTCGACATGGAACCAACGGGGATAGCCGAGCGCGGGGTCCATCCTGACGTCGACCGCCGCGATTCCCTCGTCGATCAGGTCGGCCGAGTTGGTGAACCACTCTTCGAGATCGTCGAAGGCCACCGCGATCGAGGTAGGCGTCAGCAGGCTCGCCTCAGCTCCGTCATCGAGGGGGACAATATGGGTCACACGGTTGTCACGCACGTCGACGTCGAACGTCCCTCCATCCGGACACGTGCAGTCGGCCCGGAAGATGTAGCGGTAGGTGTCGAGGTCCTGTGCCTCCCATAGCGCCTTGGCCTCGAGCAACTCCTCTCGCGTCTCGACAACTGGCATGGCTTCGAGGTCGCTGAACGTGAGATCCACGTCGGGAATGCCATCACCATCGAGATCGATGACGACCCTCGTGGGGAATCCAAGCTCATCGTCGTACTCGACGTCGACAACGGCGCCAGCGCGGATCGAGCGCTCGATCGTCCCAAATACCTCTTCGATCGTCGTCGTTTCGGCAGCAGCCAGCGACACGACCTCATCGCCGCGAACGGCGAGCGTCTCGCCCTCCATGGAGACGGTGTAGTCGGCCGGAGCCGCTTCCCACAGAAGCCGGGCCGATTCCAGTGCATTCAGCTGTGTCGCACCGTCGGGTGGCGGCGGGGGGACGGTGCTGGTGGCGACGATCTCGCCGGAACCGCACGCCGCAGCCAGCAGTCCAGCAAACAGACCTGCGAGCGCCAATCGTTTCATATACACCAGACGTCCTCAACCGGGTGCCGGGTTCCCGGCACTACCTCCAGCATCGGCCTACCGGGTCGCGGATTGAGGAAACGCCGCTACGTCTCGCGCAGGAAGGCAACCCCCGCCGGGGCCTCGGCATCCATCTCGCGAGCCGCCCGATGGCCCGAGTAGACGGCCCTGGCGATCGGGCCCGGCGCCAGACAGTCGCCGATTCGCTGAATATCGATCCTGTCGGCCAGCGCGTAGTAGAGATCGTCCTGCGGGATACGCGAGGTGACCATGACGATGGTGGCGGCCTCCAGGACGTGGGTATCCCCCGTGTGGACACTCTCGAGCAGAGCCGACTGCTCGCCAATGCGGGCCAGCGACATGCCGGTTTCGAGAACGACGCCGAGTTCGAGCAGGCGCGCCTGGATGCGATGTTGCTCTTCAGTGTTGTTGGTCCAAGTCGAGACCTCATTGGCCGGCGTCACGAGCGTCACATCGAGCCCGTCGCCACGGAGCTTCTCTGCGATTACGCCACCCATGTAGTAGTGGTCGTCGTCGTACACGACGACGGGGCCCGCCGGCACGACACCGTCCATGATGTCGTCCGGAGTGAGCACTGAGGAGCTCTCGTGGCCGGCAATCGGCTCGTCGTGCCAACGCCCCATCCCGTCGCGGCGCCACTTGGAGCCGGTGGCAATGATCACCCGATCCGCCCCGAACTCGAGGATCTGCTCCTCGTCCACCACGCTATCGAGCCAGAACTCCACATTGGGGAGTTTCGCGATCTGGGTCGTGCGCCAGTCGCGCACGCGACCCCATTGCACGAGGCCGGGCAGCGCCGCTTCCCGCGGAACCCGACCACCCAGCTCCCGGCGCGCCTCCGCGAGGGTGACGTTGTACCCGCGTTTGCCGAGGGCGACGGCGGCCTCGAGGCCGGCCGGGCCGCCACCGACGATCAGCACAGACGAATCGGATCCTTTGGGGGGAATCAGCTCCGGATGCCAGCCCTTGCGCCACTCCTCCCCCATCGTCGGGTTCTGGGTACACCGGATCGGCGTGCCGGTCTGGTCGCCGGTGTAACAGATGTTGCAGCCGATACATTCGCGGATTTCGTCTTCGCGCCCCTCCGCGATCTTCTGCGGGATGAACGGGTCCGCGATCGAAGGGCGCGCCGCCCCGACGAGGTCGACAACGCCCTGGCGGACTAGGCGCAGCATCGTCTCGGGAGAGGTGAAGCGGCCCACGCTCACGACTGGCTTGCTGGTAACACTCTTGACCCACGACATCGTCTCTTCGAGGGCAGCCTCGGGCACGAATCGGGACGTTCCCATCTCGAATGTGTAGTCGTGCACCGTGATATCCCACAGGTCCGGTAGCTCGCCCAGCATCGCGATCATCTCGCGGGGCTCGCTGGTGTCCTGGTCGTGATCGGGCCCGCCGGTGCTGGCCGAGAAACGCACGGCAATCGCGCAGCTATCGCCGACGGCTTCCTTCGTCTCGATGATGAGCTCCCTGAGCAGACGTGCTCGATTCTCGAGGGAGCCGCCGTACTCGTCGGTTCGCTGGTTCGACGGCAAGAGGAACTGCCGAATCAGGTACCAGTGAGCGGCATAGACGTACACGATGTCGAATCCGGCGCGCTCGGCGCGCCGCGCCGCTTCGAGATGCCACCGCTTCAAATCGCGAATGTCGGACTTGTCCATCGCCCGGGTCTGGACCGGATCCCACACGCCGGCCGGCAGGCTGATCGGGCCCAAGGGTGCCTCGCGTGAGTAGTGGTTGGCGCTGGCCGCCCCACCATGCCACAACTCGATGCCGGCCAGGGCGCCGTGTCCGTGGATCGCATCAACCGTCATCGCCAGCGATTTGATGTCGTCGTCGTCCCAAATCGCCGCCGACGGGAACGGCTCGTCGTCGGAGGAAGGGTGAATCGAGCAATACTCGGTGCAGACGGTGCCCCAGCCGCCCTCGGCCTTGACCCCGCGCATGGCGGCCAGCGACCGGGGCCGCCGATACCCCATCCCCGTGCAGTGGGGAACCTGGTAGAAACGGTTCGGCGCCGTCACCGGCCCGATCTGAACAGGCTCGAACAGCACATCAAAGCGCGGGTCACCTGGCACTTGATCCTCCGAGGTTGGGGGCCTCATGGGTTCGTTGTGCTTAAACACGCCCTATAGCGGCGGTTTAAGCACAACGAACGACAGAGGGTCCGCTGGCTAGCTCTTCGCAGCCGAGTAAGCGTCTGCGTAGTAGTTGTTGAAGTCGCCGAGATCCGCGAAGAACTCGAGCCTCTCAACAACATCGTCGGGCGGATAGATGGCGTCCCACTCGAGAATCTCTTCCCAAATGAATTCCTCGGCCGCCTCATTCGGGCTCGCGTAGTAGTTGTAGTTCGTCAACTCGGCACCGTTGACGGCATCGAGCATGAAGTTGATGAACGCCTGCGCGGTGCACGGGTGCTCCACCGTCGACGGGATCGCCATGGTGTCGACCCAGGCGGCGGCTCCTTCGATAGGAATCGCATAGCCGAAGTCTTCGTAGGCGTCGTAATCGTCGGTCGACGCTTCGTCGTAGGCGAACAAGAAGTCACCGTTCCAGCCCTGCCCCACCATCGTCTCGCCGGCCGTCAGCAGATCCGTGTAGTCCGCCGAGTTGAAGGCGGCAATCAAGTCCTTGGTTTCCTTGATCAGGGCGGCGGCTTCATCGACCTCAGCCTCGCTCGTGGAGTTGAGGGAGTAGCCCAGATAGATGAGAGCAGCGCCCATCGTCTCCCGCTCGTCATCGAGCAGCGAGATGTAGCCGGCGTTGGCCGCGGCCATGTCGGGATCGAAGATCACGCCCCAGGACACACCCTCTGAATCGTCGATCTCGCCGTACTTGTAGCCGATCCCTGTCGTACCCCACTGGTAGGGGGCCGAGTACAGGTTCCCCGGGTCATAGGGCAGATCCGTGAACTCAGCACCCAGGTTTGCCATGTTGGGAATGACGTCCTGGTTGAGCTCAATGAGCAAGCCGGCATCTTTCATGATCGACACCATGTAGTCGGAAGGCACGATCACGTCGTAGCCGACACCGGCATCGATCTGGGCGAGCATCACCTCGTTGGAGTCATATTCGGTCAGAACGACGTCAACACCGAACTCGTCCTCGAATTTCTTGACCAGGTCGGTGACCTCGGCATCCTCGGCCACAGATCCGGTCGGGATGTACTCGGTCCAGTTGTACAGGTTCAAGTCGCCGTCGGTCTCTCCGAGTGCGCAGGCGTCGGCCATGGCCTGGGCACCCTCGGGAGGAGCCTCCGTCGTCGGTGCGTCTGTCCCGGAGCCAGCGGTTGTGGTTGGATCGCTATCGCTACCACACGCGGCTCCGATCAGGGCCACGGCAGCTATCAGTATCATCAATCGTTTCATTGCTTCCTCCTTAGTCCTTGCTATTCCTTTTGTCCTCTGTTCTGTATGGCCAGGGAAGTCAAGACAAGAATCATCGAGGCGGTCACCATCAGGGTAGAGACTGCGTTGATTTCCGGCGTGACCGCTCGTCTGATGAGCCCGAAGACATAGACGGGCAGAGTTGTCGCTCCGGGACCCTGAACGAAGCTCGTAATCACGACATCATCCAGCGAAAGAGTCAGCGCCAGGAGACCTCCGCCGAGGACACCGGGCATGATCAGCGGCAGCGTCACCCGCCGAAACACCTGCCACCGGCTGGCGTACAGGTCGGCACCCGCTTCTTCCATAGCGGGGTCCATATGGGCTAATCGGGCTCGGACAACGATTGCCACGAACGAGATGTTGAATGCGATGTGCGCGATGAGGATCGAGACCCGTCCCAGAGGCACTCCGACCTGAGTGAACCACAGCAGGAGCATGACGGCCATCGTCACGTCGGGGATGATCACGGGCAGGTACAGGATGGCGTCGAATGCGCCGCGGCTCACCCACTTGCGATAACGATCCAAGGCCAACGCCGCCGCCGTGCCGAATATCGTCGAGACGATCGTCGACCACAGCGCAACCCACAACGAGTTCCTGAGAGCGTTGAGCAACTGGTCGTTGCCCAGCATCCGCTCGTACCAGCGCATCGAGAACCCGCCCCAGATACCGACATTCTGGGCGCCGGAGAACGAGAACACGACTACCACGAAGATCGGCAGGTACAGGAACGCAAACACGAACCAGCCGTTTAGCGTGAGCCAGCGATCCGTCCTGGGGCGAACGGCCGTCGCCTGGGTAGTGCCCTTCATACCGTTCTCCCGCCGGTACGGAAGTACACGATCGTGGCCAGCAGCATCACGATCAAGATTGCCCCGGACAGCGCAGATCCAAAGGGCCAGTTGCGCGCCGCGCCGAACTGCGTGACGATGAAGTTGCCCAGCAAGGTCGTTTTAGCCCCGCCGAGGATGTCCGGGGTCACGTAGGCCCCGAGGCTGGGGATGAAGACAAGGATCGAACCGGCGATGATCCCCGGCTTTGACAGCGGCAGCGTGACCCTCAGGAAGGCCTTCACCCCGGACGCGTAGAGATCCCGAGCTGCCTCGACCAGGCTCCAGTCGATACGTTCAATGGCGGCGTATAGGGGAAGCACCATGAAGGGCAAGTAGCCGTACAGCAGCCCGATGAAGACGGCAGGGATCGTGAAGAGCATTCGCCCCCACAGCCCGGTGAGCTCGCCGATCTGCGTGATGTAGCCGTCCGAGTCGAGCAGCATCCGCCAAGCGTATGTGCGAACCAGGAAATTCGACCAGAACGGGATAAGGACGAGGATCAACAGAAAGCTCCTCACCTTCTGGCTTCGCCGGGTCGCGATCCAGTAGGCGAATTGGTATCCGATGATCAAGCACAGGACCGTGTTCAGGATTGCCATCCACAGGGAGCGGGTGACGATGGTGCGGACCAGCTCATCGGTCAGCCTTGTCCAGGAGTCGACGTTCCACCCTTCGAGTTCCGGTCTGCCGGTCCGGCTCCGACTGGCAAAAGAGAAGACGTAGACGATGATCAATGGCAGCACGAAGAAGATGATCAAGTACACGTACGCCGGAACCGCGTGAAGGAAGCCGCGCCACGATTCGCGGCGGTGGGCCTTGCGCTCCAGCTTCGGGTTGACGGCCGTCTCCTCGTGAGAGGATGAGCGCTCGTCAGTCAAGGTCATTCGGCCAGCGCCGTTGCAGCCTCGGTGTGGAAGTCAACGACGACCTTGTCGCCGACATCCCACCGCTTCATCGAGGGGATGTTCTCGACCCTCACATCGAACGACCCGGACGCTCCGAGGTCGACCTCATAGGACAGGGCGCCACCGAAGAAAGTCTTCCTGGTTACGGTTCCGTCTATTGCATTGCGGCCTGAAGGAGCCTCAGACGCGTCTCCGTAGAGATGGAGCTTCTCTGGGCGCAGGGTGAGTGTGACGCTCGTCCCCGGGGCAAGCGAGCCGGTCCTGGCCTGCACGACCTCACCACCAGCGAGGCGGACGGAGCCGGATTCGGCGATTTCGCCTGGCAGGAAGCTCATCTCGCCAACAAAACTCGCCACGAACAGGCTGCTCGGAGACTCATAGATGTCCTCCGAGCCACCCACCTGTGCCAGCTTGCCCTCGTCCATGACCGCGATCCGGTCCGACATCGTGAGCGCTTCCTCTTGGTCATGGGTCACATAGACGAACGTGATGCCGACGTTGGCCTGGATGTCCTTCAACTCAAGCTGCATCGTCTGGCGGAGCTTGAGATCGAGGGCACCCAGCGGCTCGTCGAGCAGGAGCACCTTCGGTTGGTTGACCAGAGCACGAGCCAGTGCGACCCGTTGCTGCTGGCCCCCGGAGAGCGCACCAGGCCGGCGGGTGTTCAGCCCGGTGAGGCGGACAAGATCGATCGTCTCGCCCACTCTGGTGCGGATTTCGGTCTTCTCGACTTTCTGCATGCGCAGGCCGAACCCGATGTTGTCCTCGACGTTCATGTGCGGGAACAAGGCGTAGGACTGGAACACCGTGTTGACCGGCCGCTTGTTGGGGGGACGGAGGCCCATCTCCTCGCCGAAGATTCTGACGCTGCCGTCGGTCGGGAATTCGAGGCCGGCAATCATTCGTAGCGTCGTGGTCTTGCCGCAGCCGGACGGGCCGAGGAGGGAAAAGAACTCGCCGTCCTCGATCTCGAGATCGACATCGTCGACCGCGACAACGTCCTCACCAAACTTCTTGGTGACGCTACTCAGGCCCACCGCAGTCTGACCTTGCATCAAGAAACCATACCGAGTTCGAGAGGCACAACCAAAACTAAACCGAAACGACGCTTCTCGGTGTTTGTTGTTGTGAGAGGGACTCGTAACATTCGATTAGGAACAATAGTCGGCGAATCTCAAACTAAGACGCTTCCTCCCAGTTCTCACGAGCCTCGTTCGCAGCCGCGGCCGCAACGAGGAGCGCCGCGGTGGGATCTGCCCACCACCACCCGAATGCGGCGTTGACCGCGAGACCGATGAGCGTCGCCGTCGCCAGCATTCCGTCGAGAAATGTCATCTGGGCCTCCGCCCGTAACGGTGCCGAACCCAACCCATCAGCGGCTCGTCGTTTCGTGGCGGCGAGGCCGAACATGACAACGGCCGTAACTGCCAGATAGGCGATTCCCCACGGCGACTCGCCGGCGCGGCGCCCGCTGACCAGGTCGCTGATCGCGGCGAAGGTCAGCACGACGGCGAGGGTCAGAAACGCGATCGCAGTGAGGCGAAGGGCGAGGCGAGTCCGGTCGCCGTGATTGGCCCCTCGACCCGGCCGCAGATGCCACACGACCACCGAGGATGCAAAAACCTCCACCACCGAATCGACGCCGAACCCGATGAGCGCCAACGAACCGGCAGCAACCCCCAACGCAACGGTGAGAACCGCTTCGCCGATGTTCCACGCGATAGTCGCGTATTCGAGGCGAAGCGCCCGACGCTGCAAGGAAGCCCGGTCGGGCGCTGATGTCGACACATCGGAATCATCTCACCAAGTGCAGCCGAGTCCAAAGCCCTTCGAACCGCTACCGATCGGTGTCGTGGAAACCGAACGGCATCTCGAGGCGGTGGCGCCGCAGCAGCGCGTCGTCGGCCAGGATCTTGCTCGTGGGACCGTCGGCCACGACAACTCCGCCGTCCATGATCACCGCGCGTTCACACAGCTCGAGAGCGAACGGCAGGTCATGCGTGATCACGAGCTGGGTGATGGCGAGGCTCTGCAGCGTCGTGACCAGCTCGCGCCGTCCCGCCGGATCGAGGCCCGAGCTGGGCTCGTCGAGGACCAGCACGTCGGGGCGCATCGCGAGCACGGTCGCCAGCGCCGCCCGGCGGCGTTCCCCACCGGAGAGATGATGAGGCGCCCGCTTCGCGAGGTCGGCTGCTTCGACCGCGGCCAGGGCCTCTGCGACGCGATCATCGAGAGCGGTTCCCGACAGCCCGAGGTTCGCCGGACCGAATGCCACGTCCTCGGCCACCGACGGCATGAAGAGCTGATCGTCGGAATCCTGAAAGACCAGCCCAACCCGCCGTCGAATCTCGGCCATGGTGTCCGCTGCGAGGATCAGGTCGCCAATCCCGATTGAACCGGCGGCGGCGTCGTGGATCCCGTTGAGGTGCAGCGCCAGGGTGGTCTTGCCGGCGCCGTTGGGTCCAAGCAGCGCAACTCGCTGTCCCACCTCGACCTGCATGTCCACGCCTTGCAGCGCCTCGCGCCCGTCGGGATAGGTGAAGCGTAGGCCCTTGACATCGATGGCGAGGGCCGTCATGTCGTCACCAGTGCCACAACGGCGACAACCGCACCAAGGACGGGCAGGAGCGCAGCGAGCCGCCACTCGGCACCGGTTGCCCGGCGCCTGTTCAGGTCGGGCATCGTCCCCGAATAGCCCCGAGACAGCATGGCAGCGTGCACCCGCTCCCCCCGCTCGTACGAGCGGATGAACAAGGCGCCGGCCGACGCCGCGATGGGTCGAGCCTGCCACAGCCAGCGGGGGTCGTAGCCCCGAGCCGTCATCGCCACTCGCATCCGCCCCAGTTCGCCGGCAACGAGCTCGAGGTAGCGGACCATGAACATGGCTATTGCCGTCAGCGGCGCCGGGACTTTGAGAACCGCCATCCCGCGCAGCATCTCAGGGATCTCAGTGGTCGCCGCCAGAGTGATGCTGACCGTCGCACCGATCGTTGCTTTCGCCACGATGTTCCACATCCCCCAGAGGCCGTCACGGGACACGGAGATCCCGATCACCTCCACTTGCTCACCCGAAGCTATGAACGGAACCAGAAACGCGAAAGCGATGAACGGCAGAACCACCAGCAGCCGCGCCATCACAAACCGGGCGGGAACGTTGGCAACCGCGATGATCGCGCCGAGTGCCGCCGCGTAGACAAGAAACGCCCAGACGGCCTCGCGGGGGGTCAGAGCAACGGCGAAGACGAAAATAAACGCCGCAACGAGTTTCGCTTCCGGCGCCAGCCGATGGATCGGGCTGTGCTCGTGGACATATAGAGCGTGGGCGTGACCGGCTCCCATTGTCAGGCCGCCGCTCTGTCGGAGCCGGGCTGCTTGCGGCGCTCCCGCATCGCGTAGAACACACCGGATCCGACCGCCAGAGTGATCAGCGTGCCGGCGATGCCCGCGATCGCCAGACTCAGAGGTTCATTGTCTATCCCGGTCGTGGCGTAATCGGCGAAGAGGCTGCCGCCGAGATCGTGATCTGTGGCAGCGTCGGCGATACCGGTGTCGACGGCGACTCGCTCGAGGCCGTCCGGACTGTCGGCCGCGAACTGGCTCACCACTCCGGCCACGAAGAGGGCGACCAGGATGACCGCGATCACGAACACCCGCGTCTTGATGGGCTTGCGGTTGGCCAGCTGTGCACGGTCGAGGTCGGACGCGCCGTGCACCAGATCGGGCCGAGCCGCCATTACCGCGCCGATGGCGAGGGCCGTTATCACGCCTTCCCCGATCCCGATGAGAGCGTGAACGCCGACCATGGCTCCAAAGACCGTGTCGAAGGGCACCGGCACGCTGGCGCCGAAGAGCCATTCGATCGAAAAGGCCATGGAGGCGAAGACGACTGAAACGAGTGCGGCCAAGCCCGCCGCTCCGATGACCCCGCTCCCGCTCTTCGGGAGGATCCGGCGGAATAGTCGGTACACCGCGTAACCGCCGAACGCCGGGACGATCGCCATGTTGAGCACGTTGTACCCGAGCGCGGTGAGGCCCCCGTCGGCGAAGGCCAGTGCCTGGATCAGCACGACAATCGTGACGACAAGCGCACCCATAGTCGGTCCGAGGAGGATTGCCGCCATGGCGCCGCCGAGAAGATGGCCTGTGGTGCCTGCGGCCACTGGGAAGTTGAACATCTGGGCGGCAAAGATGAACGCCGCCGTGATACCGGCCAGCGGGACCTGCTTGTCCTGCAGCTTTTGTGAGGTCTGGCGGAGAGCCCCACCGATGGCGCCCATCGTTATGGCACCGGTGGCCAGAGCCGTACCTGCATTGAGGAATCCGTCGGGTGCGTGCATACCGCAATAGTAATTGCGAACTGTTTGCAATTACTATTCGTGTGTTGTGCACTCAGAGGCGCTATTCCGCGCGCAGGGCACAACAGACGCAATGGATACCGGAATACGATGAACAAATGACGGACCCAATCGATCTCGGGGCCTTCCTCCGCCAGCGCGGGCACCGGCTCACCAACCCGCGTCGGCTCGTGTGGGATGTGCTCGGGGCGGCGCGCGGCCATCTCACCGCCGAGCAGATCGCCACCCGGGTGGGACGCCGCGATTCGAGGATCAACCTGGCCTCCATATATCGATCGCTGACTCTCTTCGCCGAACTGGGACTGGCTCGGGAGTCCATTCTGGGCACGGACGGCGCCGGCCGCTGGGAGGTCGCCCATCCCGACGATGAATTCCATCTGATCTGCGGCCGATGCGGGGACGTGCAACATCACGGAGGTGACCTCGTCGAGCAGGTCCGCTCCCATCTTGGCAACTATCACGCATTCAAGGCCGCCACGATCGAACTGTCGGTGACCGGATTGTGCAGCTCGTGCGTGGTGTGACGCGGGCCCTTCACAGCAGTTCTCGCTCCGACGAAACGAGCAGCGGCCCAGATGCCGAGCGCCGGGCCGAGACAGATATGGCGGAAGCCCCAAGAGTCACCGCGGCCGCCCCGGCCACGGTGGCCCGGAAGGGAGGTGATCCCGGGCAACGGCGCCAGCAGCTCACCGGCCGGGGGACCCAGAGAGCCCACAGCGTGGGGACAACCAGAGCGGCGATTCCCGCGAAGCGCTTCATCGACCTTCAACCAAACGAACCGCACAGAGATTGTCGCGTAGCCAACAATCGCCGTCGCGAGGAGTCGACCGCACCGGCCCAAATGAGTCGGGATTGACCCAGATCTGGTTGGGGACTTAGTGCCCTGGCCGGATTCCCCCGCGGAGAGTAGGACTGGGGGCACACACTCCAAAGGAGAACCGATGACCGTGGTCCCAGCCGTGACTGAGAACATCGATCCGCACCACATCGCCCGGATTCAGTTCGACCGAGCCGCCCCGTACACCGACGACACCCAAGGCTGGAAGGGTATCTCTACCTGGCTCTTCGAACCGCAGCGCATAGTCGAAGTGGCCTTCCCCGTGCGACGCGACGACGGCCTCGTCCACATCTTCCGCGGCTACCGAGTGCTGCACTCAGATTTCCGCGGCCCCGGCAAGGGGGGCGTGCGCTTCCACCCGGAGGCCGGCCGCGATGAAGTCAAGGCGCTGGCCACATGGATGACGTGGAAATGCGCTCTGGTTGATGTCCCTTTCGGCGGAGCCAAGGGCGGCGTCGTGTGTGATCCCCGAAAGCTTTCGGTCGGCGAAAAGGAGCGGGTGACGCGAAGGTTCGTCGCCGCGCTGGGTGACATGATCGGACCCCACACCGACATCCCGGCGCCGGATCTCTATACCGACGCCCAAACCATGGCTTGGATGTTCGACACGTATTCGATGATGCACCCCGGAGCGCCCAGCCTTCCGGTGGTGACGGGCAAGCCCGTCGCTCTGGGCGGTCTCGCCGCCCGCGATGGCGCCACCGCTCAGGGCGGTTTCTGGGTGACCGACCACTATGTCGAAATGGCGGGGATCCCGGGACTATCGTCGCTCGATGGCGCCCGGATCGCGATTCAGGGCTTCGGAAACGCCGGGCGGCACGCCGCCAACATCTTTCATGAGGCCGGTGCGATCATCGTGGCCGTCTCCGACTCGCGCGGCGGTGTGTACAACGCCACCGGTCTCGACCCGGCCCAGGTCGGGCGCCACAAGGACGCCATGGGCAGCGTTGTCGGTGCAGAAAACACCGAGCCGTTGGATCCGATGGCCGTACTCGAGGTCGAGTGCGACATCCTCATCCCGGCGGCTCTCGAGTGTCAGATCACGGCCGAGAACGCAGGACGGATAGAGGCCAAGCTGGTGGTCGAACTCGCCAACGGCCCGACAACACCGGCGGCCGACGACATCCTCCTTGCGCGGGGCATCCAGGTGATCCCCGACATCCTGGCCAACGCCGGCGGGGTGGTGGTCTCTTACTTCGAGTGGGCTCAAAACATCGAGAATCAGCAGTGGGAGGACGAGACGGTCGGCGCCCAACTGCGGAAGCGGATGCGCCGTGCCACGGAACGGGTCGTCACCCGGCGCGCCGGGATGGTCGATTCCATCGAGTCGTCGTGCAGCGGGGCGTCTGGCCGTAAGACGTACGGGCTGAGGGAGGCCGGTACAGAAAGGCGGTAGCGTGGCCGGAATGCCTCGTCGCGCGGTCCTGGGGTGGCTAGTGGTGGCGATGCTGAGCGCTGCAGCGTGCGGCGGCAACAACGCTCGTCTTCCCGACTGGGACTTCTTCGGGGTAGTCGCGAATGTCGCCTTCGAGGAACCCCTGGCCGCTGGCAAAGGTCAGCATCCCGGGGGCCCCGACTCTGAATACCTCTCCGGCGCGCTGACCGTCACCTTCGAGGATGGGCAAGTCGTTGATGTGCCGGCGGGAACGCCGGGCGGCAATTGGTGTCGCGAACTCGGTCGAGGGGGATCTCGCAATAGGGAATGCGTGCTGGCGGGAGCATTCGACGCCTCCGGGGACGTCGCGTGGTTCCAGGTGCTTCGCGAGGAGAAGACGAGACGGCAGTTGGGTGGCGGCCGCCACGTGACGCTGCGTGGTATCGAAAGGCTCGAGGGTGACACTCTGATCATCAGGGGTATTGCGTTTCCAGTGAGGAGTGACGTGAGGATTGAGTGCGGAAACGATGCCTCCACCCTGGAGGAAGCTGTTGCGTCGGATCAGAATCTCAGGGCCGACGTTTCGATCTCGGACGCAACGGTCATCAACGTGTGGTGCGTCTACGACTACTGACCCGCGTGCCCGACATCACGTCGCGACTCAGCTCTCGAGTTGCATCCCCAGCGCGGTGACTGCGTCGACAAACTCGTCAATGATCTCGAAGATGACCTGGGAAGTCGGCTTCGACTCGTTCATCGAACCGACAACCTGCCCCACGAAGTAGTTGATCAGCTTCTCGGCGCCCGATCCCTCGTGGTGGGCGGCCCGGTCGATACGGACGACGGCTTCGTCGATCAGGATCGGCTGGAGGGGCATCCCGAGCGGTGCGGGCGTGTTCGGGTCGTCCCATTCCTCGGTCCAGGCCGACTTGAGCTGGCGGGCCGGCTTGCCGGTCAGTGAACGAGAGCGGATCGTGTCGTCGGCGGTAGCGGCCAGGAACTTCTCTTTCACGACCGGGTGAGTTTCGGCTTCGACCGTGGTCAACCACACAGAACCGCACCACACACCAGAGGCCCCCAGAGCCATCGCCGCCGCCATCTGCCGTCCCCGGCCGATCCCCCCGGCACCGAGGACCGGCACATCGACCGCGTCGACAACCTCGGGCACCAGCACCATCGTGCCGATCTCGCCGGTATGCCCGCCCGCTTCTGCTCCCTGGGCAATGATGAGATCGACCCCGGCGTTGACGTGGCGGACGGCATGCTGCACCTTGCCGGCCAACGCCCCGATGAGACGCCCCGCCTTCTTGACCTTGTCGATCATGAA
This sequence comes from uncultured Acidimicrobiaceae bacterium, assembly GCA_947258375.1. GTDB lineage: Bacteria > Actinomycetota > Acidimicrobiia > Spongiisociales > UBA5794 > JAHEJX01. The sequence continues at coordinate 33,937 of CAMYIJ010000037.1, read as the reverse complement.
ACCGGGTGGCGGTCCCAGCGCGTTGACATACAGCGCGGCGTCGTATGACAGGGCGACGTCGAGCTGGGCTCCCACCTGCTCGGGCGAAAACGGCGCCGCCTGCTCGCTGCGCAGGCCGAAGCGGCCGCTCTCGTCTCCGTCGGGAAGCGGCGGTACCTCATAGCGCTCCATCAGCTCTCCCAGGAAGTCACGATGGGCTTGGGGGATCATCGCCTCCACATCGGCGATGGTGGAGATCGCGTCCGCCCCCACCGTCCACGCCGGGACGATCACGTCAACTCCGTAGGGACGCCCATCCAGTTCCGCTTCGATCCATTCGAGATCGATGGCGAGCTGCTCCTCGGTGTGGGTCACCGCGCCGAGCACACCGAGCCCGCCGGCTTTCGACACCGCGGCGACGACATCACGGCAGTGGCTGAAAGCGAAGATCGGAATATCGATTCCGAACAACTCGGTGGCTGCGGTCTTCATGGGGAACCCTTCAGTAGTTCAACAGGGACGTTGGGATTTCGACGACACGGGCTCGGAGCCACTCTCCCAGGCTCTTCGCCTGAGGATCTCGCCGTGTCGAGGCGGCGACCCCTTCTTCGAGCAGGCCGTAGATGACGAAGTTGAGTGACCGGAGGTTCGCCAAGGCGTGACGGTCGATTGAGAGGTCCGCCGTCTCAGGAAGAAGCTCTCGCAGCCTGGCCGTGGTGAGGAAGTCATCGAGCCACGCCCAGGCGTCATCGCTGCGGGCGAATACGCCGAGATTGGCGTCGCCGCCCTTGTCCCCGGAACGGGCCCCGACAACCGCTCCGAGCGGAGCCGGCGTGGTCGCACCGGTCGGCACCATCGTGACGGGCCCGGCGGCGGGCTCGATGGATACGGATCCGGGCGGGGCGACGGAGTCGATCCGGATCGATTCCCCGCCGACCGGATGCACATACTGCGGGACCAGGTCGGCATCAATGACGGCCGGCCGGTAGACGCCGTACGGCGTTGCTGCGGCGGGTGCTCCGCTCAGGGCGTACATACCGGGAATGGACGCCAGGGCGGTTTCGATCATGGCGTTGGAGAACGCCCGACCCACCTTGCGTTCGTCGGGATCCTTGACGGTGAGCCGCCACACCGCGGTGGCCTCCTCATTGCTGGCCGGATCGGCCTTGTCGGTGCGAATGACCCGGGTCTTCACCGCGGCGAAATCGTCGGGGGTGAACGGGCAGGCGTCCCAGAAGGCCGCCGCGGCGAATTCGGCCTTGGCCTCGATGTCTAGACCGGTGAGCGCGAGCTCGACCGAATTGCGGTAGCCGCCGAGCTCGTTGATTCCCACCTTCAATTTGTCCGGTGGCGGCTCCCCTTTTGTGCCGGAGATCTGCACCCGATCGGGGGCAACCTGGTCAACGGAGATCGTATCGAAGCGGGCGGTCACATCGGGGCCGAGGTAGGCCGGCCCACCGATTTCGTACAGCAATTGGGATGTGACCGTACCGACCGTGACCGCTCCCCCGGTGCCATCGTGTTTGCCAATCACCGCCGACCCCTCGGCAGCGACTTCTGCCCAGGGAAACCCGAGCCGGGCGCCTGAGCCGGTGTAGTGCGGAAGCTCATCGAAGAACGAGTAGTTCCCGCCCGTGGCTTGAGCACTGCACTCGATGACGTGACCGGCAACAACGGCCCCGGCCAGGGCATCCCAGTCATCTCGGTCCCAGCCGTGGTGCCAGGCCGCCGGACCACAGGTCACAGCCGCGTCGGTGACGCGGCCGGTGACCACAATGTCGGCACCTTGTTCGAGTGCCGCCACGATGCCCCAGCACCCCAGGTAGGCGTTCGCAGTGAGATAGCGCGCCGGGTCACCGAGATCGCCGGGTGCGCCGAAGGGCCGCAGCCCGCCGGCTCCCGTCAGCTCTGCGAGTCGCGGCATCAGGTCGTCGCCGTCGACGTAGGCGATCTGCGGCGCGAGTCCCAGCCGATCGGCGACCTCGGTCACCGCCTCGGCACAACTGCGCGGATCGAGGCCCCCGGCGTTGGATACGACCCTGATGCCGCGATCGAGGCAGGTCCCCATCACCTGCTCCATCTGGGTGACAAAGGTGCGGGCGTAGCCGCCGCCGGGGTGCTTCAGCCGGGTGCGCGCCAGAATCAGCATGGTCAGCTCGGCGAGCCAGTCGCCGCTGAGCACGTCGATCGGGCCGCCTTCCACCATCTCGCGGGCGGCAGAGAGCCGGTCTCCGAAGAACCCGGAGCAGTTGGCGATGCGGATCGGAGCGGACACTGTCAACCCTCCACGTGGTGGAGCTCGACCAGCAGGTCGCCGGCGTCGACCCTCTCGCCGACGGCGAAGCGCACATCCATAACGGTGGCGGCGACGACGGCGCGGATGCGGTGCTCCATCTTCATGGCCTCGATCACCATGAGCAGGTCGCCGTCTCCGACCTGCTGACCCGGCTCGACATGAACGGCGATCACCGTACCGGGGAGCGGACAGATTGGCCCGCTTCCCGCCTCCTCGGCCACGTGGGTCACAAAGCGGGGGGCGCGCGTCCACGTTGCGGTGCCGGCGCGGCTCGTCGTGTGGGCCACTTCACCCTCGAGCGAGACGAGGACGACCTGACGTCGCCCATCCACCTCGACCACCTGGCGATCGGCCGCTCTCTCGAGCAAGCGCACTGTTGCGGTCCGGCGGTCGTCGGCGGCGAGGGAGCCATCCTCGAGCGGCTCCGGCCATGGCCCCAACCACACCCGGGCCTGAAGGGGACCGTCCATGACGTACTCAACGGGATGGTCGACTTCATTCCGCCGCCACATTTGGCGCTGCCCTCGCGTTCGTAGATTGCGCCAACCCGAGGGCGCAAAACCGGTGACGCCATCGGTTTGCCTATCGCGTTGTTCGGCGGCGAACACGGCACCGAGCAAAAGGGTGACGGCATCCTCGCCGTCGGGCCCGGACGAATCAGTCAGCCGTGGATGGTCATCGAGGTAGGAAGTCGGCGTGCGGCCGGCCTGGAAGTCCTCCTCCTCGAGGACGGCAGCGAGGGTTACCAAGTTCGTCGCCACTCCCGAGATCAGCGACGTGCGCAGCGCCCTGGCGAGAACCCGGGCCGTCTCGCCGCGGCTCGGGGCGTGCGCGATGACTTTGGCCAGGAGCGAGTCGTAGTGGGCCGATACGGTCGCTCCGGCGCGAAATCCGGTGTCGACTCTGACTCCGTCGACGCTTCCGTCGGCGCCAATCTCGAAGACGCCGATCGTGCCGGTCGACGGCAGCCAGCCGGCGGCGGGATCCTCCGCGACCAGCCGGGCCTCGATGGCGTGTCCCTCGAAGACAACGTCCTCCTGTGTGAGGGGTAGCGGTCCGCCGGCGGCCACCTGCAACTGCAGCTCGACGAGGTCGAGTCCGGTCACCGCCTCGGTGATGGGGTGCTCCACCTGGAGCCGGGTGTTCACCTCGAGAAAGCTGATCGCGCCGTCGTCACCGACAAGGAATTCGACCGTTCCGGCGCCGACGTACCCGACGTGGCGAGCCAGCGCCAGGGCGCCCGCGCACAGCGCGGACCGGATGTCTGCAGTGATCCCGACCGACGGTGTCTCCTCGATGATCTTCTGATTGCGGCGTTGGATCGAACATTCGCGCTCACCTAGATGGATCACGTTGCCGTGTGAGTCACCGATGATCTGCACCTCAACGTGGCGGCCCCGTTCGATGTACGGCTCAATGAAGACGGCGCCGTCACCGAAGGCCGCCGCGGCTTCGCGCGCCGCCGCTTCCACGGCATCCTCCAACTCGTCGACGCGGCGCACGACCCGCATACCGCGGCCTCCTCCCCCGGCCGCCGCCTTCACCAGCGCCGGCATCGGCACGTCGGCTGGGACCGCTCCCGGTGCTGCGCTGTAGACCTCCGTCGTTGGTACCCCGGCCGCAACGGCGGCCTCTTTGGCCGCAACCTTGTCGCCGAGCAGCTCAATCTGCTCCGGCGTGGGGCCCACCCAGATGAGCCCGGCCTCGATCACACTGCGGGCGAAGGCGGCATCCTCCGCCAGGAAGCCGTACCCGGGGTGGACTGCGTCGCACGCCTGGGCGAGGGCGGCGGCGATGATGGCATCGCCCTGCAGGTACGACGCCGTGGCGCTGGCGCCGCCGAGCGCCACCGCGACGTCAACCGAGTCCGCGTGCAACGCGGTGGCGTCCGGCTCCGAATAGACCCCGACAGTCTCGACGCCCATCCGGTGAGCGGTACGGGCAATACGCACGGCGATCTCGCCCCGATTGGCGATCAGCAGGCGACGGATCATCAGTGCCTCCACACGCCGTACTCGCGGGCACCAACGACTTCTGCGCTGTGGGCAGCCGACAGCGCGATCCCGAGAACGGTTCGCGAGTCGGCCGGATGGATGATCCCGTCATCCCATACCCGCCCCGTGGCGTAAAGCGCCGTTGACTCGAATTCGATCTGGCTTTCCAGCGCCGCAGTGCGGGCCGCCAACTCGTCCTCGTCGATCTCGATACCGCGTCCGGCGGCAGCATTGCGGGCGACGATCTCCATTACCCCGGCCAGCTGGCGTCCCCCCATGACTGCGATCCGATGGTTGGGCCAGCTGAAGATGAAACGCGGGTTGTAGGCCTTGCCCGCCATGCCGTAATTACCGGCACCGTAGCTGGCGCCCACCATCAGGTTGAAGTGCGGCACCGTGGAGTTCGACACCGCGTTGATCATCTTGGCGCCGTTGCGGATGATCCCGCCTTGTTCGGCTTTGGACCCGACCATGAAGCCGGTGATGTTGTGCACGAACACCAGAGGGGTGTCGGTCTTGTTGCACAACTGGATGAACTGGGCTGCCTTCTTCGCCTCTTCGGAGAAGAGGATGCCGTTGTTGCCGAGCATGCCGACGGGGAACCCGTGAATCGACGCCCAACCGCACACCAGCTTGTCACCGTAGAGCGGCTTGAACTCCTCGAAGCGGCTGCCGTCGAGTATCCGGGCGAAGACCTCTCGGATCTCAAAAGGAACTCGAACGTCGGCCGAGGCACATCCCAGCAGCTCGGCAGGGTCGTACAACGGATCGTCGGCGGGTTCGGTGGGCCCGGGGCCGAGCTTGCGCCAGCCGAGGTGGCGGACGATCTGGCGCGTGACACGAAGCGCGTCGGTCTCGTCCATCGCCAGGTAGTCGGACAATCCACTCGTGCGGGAGTGCATCTCGGCACCACCCAGGCTCTCCTCGTCGACGATCTCATCGACGGCCATCTTCACCAGTGGTGGCCCGCCGAGATATGCGGTGCCCCGCTCCTTGACAAATACGGAGTAGTCGCTCATTCCCGGAACGTACGCCCCGCCGGCGGTGTTCGGCCCGAAGGCGACGGTGATCGTTGGGATGCCGTCCTTGGACAGCTGCGTCAGGTTGCGAAACTGCGCCCCGCCGGGAACGAAGATATCGGCTTGGCGAGGCAGATCGGCCCCGGCCGATTCGCTGAAGATGATCAGTGGCAGGCGATTCTGCCGGACAATCTCGTACATACGTTGCGCCTTGAGCAAGGTATTGGGGTTCGATGAGCCGCCGCGGTAGGTCATGTCCGATCCGTTGATCATCACTTCAACCCCCTCGACCACTCCAATCCCCAAGGCGATGCCGACGCCGACAGGGTCTTCAGTTCCCCAACCGGCCAGCGGGCTCAGCTCGAGAAACGGGGTATTGGGATCAACCAGGGCTTCGATCCGATCGCGGACCAGCATCTTGCCGCGGCGCCGGTGCCGATCCACGTAGCGCTGGCCACCGATGGTGGGAACCGAGGCCATCTCGGCCTCCACCGGTTCCCACAGCGCCTGCATTGCCGCGAGATTCGACTGGTACTCCTCCGAGCGAGGATCGATCCGGCTATGGAGCGGTGTACCGATGGGGCTCACTTCGGCTCCTTGGAGAAGCGGTATTGGATGTCCACCCCCAACCTAATTAGGGTAACGAAACAGAGCAATTGATACCGGGAGCGTGAGCCATGGATGTGAGCCGGGTTGCTCGTGATCTGGCGGACGAACAGCAGGTGCTCGACGACATCGTCGCCCCCCTGCGAGAGGACCAGTGGGCGCGCCGGACACCGAGCCCGCGCTGGACGGTCGCAGATCAAATCGGCCACCTCACGTACTTCGACAACGCCGCCGCCGTTGCCATCACCGACCCCCCGGCATTTCAGGGCATGGTCGCGGATCTGATGAACCTGGCTGGCGCCGACGAGGAGACGGTCGACGACTTCACGCTTCGTTCCTTCCGGGCGCTGAACACCGCCGAGCTGTTGCACACCTGGCGGCAACATCGGGCGGCACTCGATGAGGCCGCGGCCAATCTCACAAATGACTCCCGGGTTATCTGGTACGGGCCGTCGATGGGATCGAAGTCGTTTCTCACGGCCCGCCTCATGGAAGTCTGGGCCCACGGCCAGGACGTCGTTGACGCCGTTGGCGCCGAGCGGGAACCGACCGATCGGCTGCGCCACATCGCGCAACTCGGCTTCATCACTCGCGGCTGGTCGTACATCAACCGGGGCATGGAGGCACCCACCGATACGGTGCGGCTCGAACTGACGGCGCCCTCCGGCGAGACCTGGACCTTCGGGCCGGATGACGCCCCCGAGTCGGCGCACGGCCTTGCTCTAGACTTCTGCCTCGTGGCTACCCAGCGCCGCCATATCGATGACACCACGCTCCAGGCCACCGCCGGGGCTCGCGAGTGGCTCCTCCTCGCCCAGGCTTTCGCCGGGCCTGCGACCGACGGGCCGGTGGCGGGGACGCGGGTATGAGCAAGATCGAAACCACCCTCGAGAGGGGTGTCTTTACGGTCACTCTGGCAGACGAGCCCAACCGCAATGCCCTCAGCATCGACTTGCTCACCGAACTCGTCGCCGCCATCGACCGGGCCGACACGGACGACGCGATTCGGGTCGTCGTCCTCACCAACCGGGGTCACATCTTCTGTGCCGGCGCCGATCTGCGCGAGAGATCAGACCCCGCCATCTCCGGCTCGACCGTGGACATGGCGACGGTCTTCGGCCGCATCCGGCAATCGCCCAAGCCCTTCGTCGGGCGCATCGCCGGCCATGCCATAGCCGGCGGGCTCGGGCTGGCGGCGTCTCTCGACATCTCGATCGCGATCGATGAAGCCAAGATGGGTTTCACCGAGGTTCGAATCGGGGTCGCGCCGGCCATCATCTCGGTGATCTGCCTCCCCAAGATGCGCCGGGCCGATGCCGCCGCGGCGTTCCTCCAGGGCAATCGTTTCCTGGCCCCCGAGGCCGCCCGGCTCGGGCTGATCAATGAGTCGGTCCCCGCCGACGAGCTCGACTCGCGGGTCGACGAGGTCGTCTCTGATCTGCTGCTCGGCGCTCCCGCGGCTCTGGCCGCCGCCAAGCAGCTGTTGACGAAAGTGCCGTCAATGGGGTTCGATCCGGCACTGGAGTGGGCCGCCGACCTGTCGGCACGTCTGTTCGCCGGGCCCGAAGGACGCGAAGGTATGGCCGCATACCTCGAGAAGCGGCCACCGTCATGGGTGGACCCGGGTGGCGACGGATGACCGAACTCCCCATCTATACCGACGACCACGAGCTCTTTCGGCGGATGATCCGCGATTTCGTCGCCGCCGAAATCACTCCGTTCGTCAACGAATGGGACGAGGCCGCCGAGTTCCCCCGCGAGCTCTACCGCAAGGCCGGCGAGGTCGGCTTATTCGGAATCGGGTTCGACGAGGAGTACGGCGGGCTTGGGACTCATGACCCGATGCTGTTCTGCATCCTCTCCGAGGAGCTGGCTCGTTGCGGCGCGGGTGGGCCGCCGGCCGGGCTCTTCTCCAATTACATCGGCGCACCACCGATCCAGGTGGCGGGTTCGGAGAAGGTCAAGGCGGAGATCCTGCCGGGCATGCTCAGCGGCGACCTGATCTGCGCCCTCGGCATCACGGAGCCCGGCGGCGGATCGGACGTCGCCAACCTCACGACAACCGCCAAGAGGGACGGCGACTTCTACGTCGTCAACGGGTCGAAGACATTCATCACGTCGGGGATGCGGGCCGACTACGTGACGACCGCGGTGCGGACCGGCGGGCCCGGTGCCTCGGGAGTGTCGCTGCTCGTCGTCCCCACCCGCACACCGGGTTTCTCGGCAACTCCGCTCACAAAGATGGGATGGTGGGCGTCGGACACCGCGACCCTCTACTACGACGACTGCCGGGTGCCCGTCGACTACCTCCTCGGAGCTGAGAACGCCGGCTTCAGCGTCATCATGCACAACTTCAACTACGAGCGGCTGTTCATGATCGCCGGCATGGTGGGCGGCGCCCGGGTGTGCTTCGACGAGGCCCTCGGCTGGGCCAAGGAACGCCGCACGTTCGGCGCCCGCCTGGCCGATCATCAGGTGATCCGTCACAAGTTCGTCGAAATGGACCGCATGATCAACGCCACCCACGCCTGGATGGAGAAGCTTGCGTGGCAAGTGTCCCAGGGTGACCACCCCGTGGCCCAGCTGGCCGAGTGCAAGGTGCAGGCCAGCCTGACGATGGAGTTCTGCGCCCGCGAGGCGTCGCAGATTCTCGGCGGGGCCTCCTACCTGCGCGGCAATCCGGTGGAGCGCATCTATCGCGAGGTTCGGGTCAACGCCATCGGCGGCGGCAGCGAGGAGATCATGCGCGATCTTGCGGCCCGCCAGCTCGGGCTCTAGTGGAGCCTCCTGGGAGCGTATCAGCGGACGGAATCGCTCGACAGCCCGAGCAGGAAGATGTCGAGAGCCTCGTCCACTACCTCTTGCGATAGGCGCCCGATGTGAGCGGTCACGTCGGGTCTGGTGAGGTAGACGCCGGCGGCGCCCAGCGCGGCTGCGGCGACCTTGGGATCGACCGGCTTCATTTCACCACGACTGGCACCCTCGGCGATCAGCTGCTCGAGAACCGCGTTGACGTAGGTGAAGTGGCGATCGGCCAGTCGCAGGATCTCGGGCTCTCCGGTGCTGTCTTCCGTAAGGGCGACCGTCCAGCGCTGCAACTCCACGCCGGAACCGAAATAGGAGCGAATCCGGTCGGCGACGGGGGCCTCGGGGTCGATTGCGGCCAGCGCGGTACGGCCGACCCGGTGGAAGAACCGATCGAGGACCAGCAGCACGAGCTCCCGTTTCGACGGAGCGATCTCGTAGAGCGTCCGCAACGAGCAGCGCAACCGGGCGGCCAGGTCCCGCATCGTGGACGAAGCAAAACCGGCGGACAGGAAGAGGTCCTCCAGCTCATCGAGCATCTCACGATGCCGTTCGCTCAGCGCCGCCTCCGCCCGGGCGGACAGCAGAGGTCGCGGCGGACCAAGCTCCTCGGCTAACGAGCGCTCTCCAACAGACACCCGGTGGAGGGTAGTAGGGCGTTCGTTGTGCTTAATCAGGCCCTATGACGCCGGATTAAGCACAACGAACGCGATTTAGGGTGTGCTCAGCCCTCGAGGGCACTGGGGTCGGCGGGCACATCGACGGCGTGCTGACGCAGGATCTCGAGCGGCACGATGTCGAGCACTTTCTCGTGCGTGGAGGCGAGGACGACGGGAGCGGCGGCTCCGGCGTGGTGAGCTCGCAGCCAATTGGGCGCGGTCACGCACCACCTATCTCCCGGCACCAGTCCCGGGAAGTGGAACTGCGGCACAGGCGTCACGAGGTTGTTGCCGATGCTGCGCTGGTGCTCCAGAAAGTCCTGCGTCATCACCGCACAGATCGTGTGACTTCCCCGATCGAGGGCGTCCGTGTTGCATGAACCGTCACGCATCCAACCCGTCATGGGATCGGTGCTGCACATCTCCAGATCCCCGCCGAGGACGTTACGTTCCATCCCCCCAGTATGGCTCAGTCGCCAGGACCGACCCAACCCTCCGGAGCGGCTAGTCCGGATCCTCGCCGGAGAGTCTGAACCGCTCGGTCCAGTATCCGACGGCGCCGCCGACGACGGCTCCGATGACTACAACCCAGAAACTCGCCAGGCTCGAGACCGCCACGAGGATGACGCCGAGGATCCCGCCGCCGATCGCGCCGACACGCAACCCGACCAGAGGATCGTAGGGCTGCCGTCCGGCAGGGAGACTGGAGGCTTCGCGCGGTTTCACGACGAGTCGATCATCGCGCACCAATCGGGCCGACCCCAGAGGCGAAGGTCCTGGACATCAGGCGTCCGTCATGCCTACTCAACGATGGAGGTCGGCTTACCCTTCCGCTTCGCCCGCTTCTCGGCGCGCTTCTCTTTGAGATCCTTAGCTGCAGGCGTCTTGGCGGCTCTGCCACCCTTGTTCTTGTTTGCCATTGGGTCCTCCCCGGGGGGCGCTCAATACGCCACTCAAGACCCATTGTGGCTCACATTGGTCGCTAACGGTCACATTTGATGATCGCCCGGGCCCATCTCCACCCGCGCCAATCGCCGTACCGGTTGCTCGGGAACACCCGAAACGTCTACGTTGTCGCAATGACAAACCAGCCAACGGACACCGCCACCGGCGTGCTGCGCACGGAACACCAGCTGATCCTCGCCGTCGCCCACTCACTGGCGGCCAAGCTCGCCGCCGAAGCGAACGGCACCGCGCTGGACTACGACGACATGGCCCGATACGTGACCTTCTTTCGCCTGTTCGCGGACGCCTGCCACCACGGCAAGGAGGAGGACATGCTCTTTCCCGCTCTGGAGGCCCAGGGGATGCCCCACGACGCCGGACCGATCGCAGTGATGCTCTACGAGCACGATCAGGGCCGGGCGCTGGTGCGAATGATGGCCGACTCACTCGACGAGGCCCGCAACGGTGATCCTCACGCCAACGGTGACCTGCGAGCCGGAGCCGCCGGGTTCGTAGATCTGATCGTGGCACACATCGGCAAGGAAGACCACGTGCTCTTCAACATGGCCGATGAGATGCTCCTCGGCCCCGACTGCCGCGAGCTCTGCGCCCAATATGACACGACGTGCGGGCGCCAGTTTGAAGGCCAAACCAAACAAGATCTCGAACGCCTCGCCAACGAAATCCTCGAAAGGCACTAGTACTCGAAGACAGGCAACAGCACCAAACGAGCCCACTACATAGGGGCATCGATTACATAGGTGGCATCGATTGATCCTGACCGACCGGTCAGTCTATGATGCCGCAGGGCCTATCGGAGCTCGAGTGAACCCTCACTCGAACACACGGAGAGAGAAGGTACCAACGTGAAACAACGGTCGAGATTGAGATGGTTGAGTCTTCTGGCGGCACTCATGTTGGTGGTAGCTGCCTGCGGGGATGACGCCGACCCCACTACGACGCAGGGAACGGCGGCACCAACAACGGCAGCACCCGGCACCACGGCAGCGCCCGGCACCACGGCGGCCCCCGACACCACGGCGGCCCCGGACACGACGGCGGCTCCCGCCGGCCCGATCAAGATTGGCATGCTCGTCGACCAGACATCGACGTTCACGCCGTGGGGCGTCAACGTCCGCGACGGGATGCGCATGGCGGTCAAGGAGCTCAACGACGCCGGAGGCGTCGACGGCCGCATGCTCGAGCTCGTCGAGCAGGATTCTGAGAACGACGCCGATATTGGAGTCGATCGTTTCGAGCGACTCGTCGAAGACGGTGTGGTCGCCGTCGGCGGCCCCATTTCCAGTGGCGTCGGCGCTCCGGTCGCCGCGGTGGCCGAGCAGATGGAAGTACCGCTGTTTCTCATCAAGTCGGGCACCGATGCCGCACTGACGGCGGACAGCCGCTACACCTTCCGCACCTGCCTGCCGGCGGCGCCCATGGTCGCCGGGCCCGTGCTCCAGTATGCCCAGGCACAGGGCCTGACCAACGTTGGCGTCATCGTCGCCGACTACGCGTGGGGTCAGGCCGTCAAGTCGGCGGTGGAGAACACGTTCGCCGGTTCCGGCATCGACATTGGCGAGATCCAGGTCGCACCGGTCCCGCCGACGACGGACTTCACACCGTTCGTCCGAGCCATGGCCGATGCCGGGGCCCAAATGATCGTGGCTACCGGTCACCCGCCGGGAGGCTCAGCCATCGTCACGCTTTCGGCGGATCTCGCCGGGAACGTTCCGGTTTCGGGCTCCTGGTCACCGCCGAACGCCATCGTCGGTAACTTGCAGGAGCTGGCCATCGACCGCTATTCCGACTTTGGCTGCGCCGACTACTTCAGCGACGCCTACCAGGACCTAGCGCGTCGTTACCTGGCGTTCTCGGACAACCAGTTCATGTCTGATGACGCCGTGGCCGCCTACGCGATCGTGAACATGGTCGCCGAAGCGGTTGGCGCGGTCGGCGACGACCCGACGGCAGTGGCCGAGTACATGCACGCCAACTCGTTCGAGATGCCCGGGCATGCCTACACGCTGCGCTGGACCGAATGGGGCGAGCTGGCAGAAGCTACGCCGGTATTCACCATCATCAGTGAGGGGCCGGCTCCCGATGGCGTGAACGAGGCCGGCGACTGGTGGTTCGAACTGTTGGTCCAGGCCGACCCGCTCGAGCCTTACGCCCCGTAGCGAGGTGCCCCTTCTCGAGCTCAACGGGATCGGGAAGTCATTCGGCGGCCTTCCGGCCGTCGACAGGGTGACGCTGGGGGCCGACGAGGGCGAGATCCTCGCCGTCGTCGGCCCCAACGGCGCTGGAAAGAGCACGCTGCTGAGCCTGATCATCGGCCTCCAGGCACCTACCCGCGGCACGATCCACCTCAACGGGGATGAAGTCACCGGCCTCTCGACCCATCGGATGCGCAAGCTCGGCGTCGCCATGGTGCAGCAGACTCCGCGCCCGTTTCCGACGATGACCGTGCTGGAAAACGCCGCCGTCGGCGCCATGTTCGGCCTCGCAGAGGGAGGGCACGACGAAGCCGGCGCGCTGCGGATCGGCACCGAGATGCTCTCACTGGTCGGCCTCGACAACCGGCGCCACGACCACGTTGGCAACCTCAACCTGCACGAGCAGCGGTTCCTGGAGCTCGCCAGGGCGCTATCGGGCCGGCCCCGCCTGCTCCTCCTCGACGAGGTGATGGCGGGCCTCAACGATTCCGAGCTGCAGTCATCGATTGAGATGGTGCGGACGATTCGCGATGAGCTCGGGGTGACCGTCGTCTGGGTCGAACACGTGATGCAGGCAGTCGTGAATCTGGCGGAACGAATCGTCGTGCTCGACTTCGGGCAGGTCCTTGCGGAGGGACAGCCCGCGACCGTCATGCGCGACCAAGCGGTGATCGAAGCCTATCTGGGGGCAGGAGGAGCCGTCGATGCTTGAGATCACCGGGCTCAGCGCCGGGTACGAGGGCAATGACGTCATTCAGGATGCCTCGTTCCGGGTCGACTCCGGCGAGGCGGTGATGATCATCGGATCAAACGGCGCCGGGAAGACGACATTGTTCCGCTCCGTGGTCGGATTGCTCGCCCCATCGTTGGGCGCAGTGCGATACGAGGGAACGGACATCACCGGGGTCCCGGCACAGCGCATCGTGCGCCGCGGAATCAGTTTTGTACCCGCCGAACGCCGGCTCTTTCCCCGGATGACGGTTCGGGAGAATCTGGCGCTCGGGGCGTACCCCGGCCGACCAGATCCGAAAACGATGGAGCTGGTGATGGATCTGTTCCCCCGGCTCGCCGAACGCCAGAGGCAGCGAGCGGGGACGATGAGTGGCGGTGAACAGCAGATGCTCGCCGTGGGTCGAGCGCTGATGGCCGATCCGAGCCTCATCGTGCTCGATGAGCCCACCACCGGCCTGGCTCCCAAGCTGGCCGCCGATGCGTATGAGGCGCTCGGTGCGCTGCGGGATCGGGGCCTGACCGTGTTAGTCGCCGAGCAACAGGTCCCGCTCGCAATGGCTCTCTGCGACAGGGGCTACGTGCTGGACAACGGTCGCATCAGCACCCAAGGGACCTCGGCCGAGCTCGCCAACGACCCCGATGTACGCCGCGCCTACCTGGGCATCACATGATCGCCAACATCCTCGACGGGATCATCTTTGGTATCCAGCTCGGCCTGTGGGCCGCCGGGCTCACCTTGATCTACGGCCTCGGAGGGGTGCTCAATCTCGCCCACGGGCAGATCGCGGTCATTTCCGCCATGGTGCTGGCGTTCGCCATGGACGCCGGGCTCCCCGCCCTGCCCGCGTCCGGGCTCGCCCTCCTCGTCGGCGGATTGGTCGGCCTATTCCTCGATCTGACGATTCTGCGGCCCGTCTACCGCCTGCAAGGCGAGGCCCGGGTGCTGTTGAGCCTGCTGCTCACGCTGGGCTTTGCCTTCATCGTCGACGGTTTCTTGAACTGGCGTTACCCGGGCCGGGCACTGAGCCTCTTCATCGGCGGTGGGGCCATCGATATCCTGGGCGTCCCGATGCGGCGGGGCAGCCTGCTGGCGTCGGCGATCACGCTCGTCGCGTTTGCCGCGCTCTTCTCCTTCTTCAGATTCACCACCCTGGGCAGAGCGGTGCGATCGGTCATCGAAGACGAGGAGGGCGCCCGGCTCGTGGGAATCGACCCGGCGCGGATAATGCGACTGATCCTGGTGCTGAGTGGTGTCCTTGCCGCGTTGGTGGCGGTTACGCGGTCGATGGTCGTCTCGGTGGATGTGCAGGCCGGCTTCGGGATCACCGTGCTCGCTCTCATTGTTACCGTGGTCGGAGGCCTCGGCAGCGTTTCGGGAGCGCTTCTCGCCGGCATCATCCTCGGAATAGTCAACGTCATCGCCGCCGATGTGATAGGAACCTTCATGTCCCTGGTGGTCCTCCTCCTCGCGGCTGCGGTGACCATCCTGATCCGCCCGGCCGGCTTGCTCGGAGTCGAGGAATGAGCAACCGCGGCAGAGATACACGCACCGCACGGTCCCGCTGGTCCCTGTTCGGTCCCATCGTCGCGGTGGGGACCGCCCTGGCCGTTATTCCTCTCTGGCTCGATCACTCGGGCGTGCTCATGGGCGTCGCCGTGCTCGGGCTCGCCTTCGCCTGCTACGCGATCGGCTTCAACGTGATCTTCGGCAGCACGGGCCAGCTGTTCCTCTGCGTGGGCGCGCTCGCCGGGATCGGTGGCTACGGCGGGGCCATCCTGGCCGACACGGTCGGCCTTCCGGTCGTCGTGAGCATTCTGCTGGCCACGCTCGTCTCCTGCGTAACCGGCGGGTTACTCAGCCTCATCGCGGTGTACCGCTCGCTCGGGGTGATCTTCACGGGCATCATCACTCTCATCTTCACGCTCACATTCGATGCGCTGTTGTTGGGCCTCGGTTCGCTCACCGGCGGAGAGAACGGCTTCCTCATCAAGGCAGGAGCCGATACCTTCCTCAGGAAGCGAATCCCGCCGTACTATGTGATGCTCGCCCTGGTCGTCGCCTTCCTTCTCCTCCACGGGCTGCTCCGACGCTCCCACGTCGGATGGGCGTGGCGGGCGCTGCGCGATGACGAGCTTGCCGCCGAGCTGGCCGGTATCGACGTCGCCCGATACCGCGTCTACGGGGCGCTGGTCGGCGCCGCCATGCTGGGGCTGGCCGGTGCCACCTACGCCTTCACCGAGGGCAGAGTCAGCCCGACCACGTTCGGATTCGCCCAGGTCGACGTCGTTGTGCTCGTGATGCTTGCCTTCGGTGGCATCGGTACCCTCTTGGGACCAGTACTGGGCGCCGCCACATTCACCATCGTCGACGAGATACTGATCGAGTTTGGCCAGCTTCGGTTGGTGATCTACGGAGCTCTCGTGCTCCTGCTGTTCCTGTTCCTTCGGCGCGGCGTGATCCCGACCGCTCGCGACTTCGTCGCCAAACGGCGGCTATCCCAGGCGTCGGCTGCTCCCGACTAGCGCCGCCTCTCCCACCGTTCTTGCGGACATCCGCGCAGGATATGGCGCGGATGTCCGCAAGAACGGGGAAGCGGGGAGCGGCAAGCGGGGAGCGGAAGGCGGGCAGTGGGAAGCGGGACTGCGCTAGCGGAGCTTGAAACGCTGGATCTTTCCGGTGGCGGTCCGCGGGAAGTCGTCCACGTACTCGACGACGTGGGGGAACTGGTACCGCTGCAAGGCCGCCCGGCACCAATCCTGGAGCTCTGCGGTGAATGTGGTGGAACCTTCGTGACCTTCGTCGAGGATCAGGAACGCCTTGATCCGCGACCGATTGTCGATGTCGACGGCGACTACGGCCGCCTCTCGCACCGCCTCGTGTTCGACGAGCCGGTTCTCGATCTCGATCGGGCTCACCCAGAGTCCACCGATCTTCATCATGTCGTCGACGCGGCCCTGATAGACGTAGTACCCGTCCTCGGTCTCGCTGTAACGGTCCCCGGTGAGGAACCATCCGTCCCGAATCTTGGCGGCGGTGCGCTCCGGCTGGTTCCAATAGAGGCTCAGCGCCGTCGAGCCCTTCACCCACATCTCCCCCGCTTCGCCCGGTTTGCAGAGCTCGCCGTCCTCGTCGCGGATGACGATCTCGTAGCCGTCAACCGGTGTGCCGGAAGTCCCGGTCTGCACGGCTCCGGCGCGGTTGGAGCAGTAGATGTGAAGCATCTCGGTGGACCCGATCCCATCGAGGATCTCGATGCCCGTCCGGTCGTGGAACTGGCGCCACACCTCGGGCTGCAGGGCTTCGGCCGCCGAAACCCCGTGGCGCACCGTAGACCAGTCGATGTCGTCAAAGCCGGGCTCGGCCAGCATGGCGTTGTACAGCGCCGGCACCGAGAACAGCAGCGACGGCCGGTGTGTTGCGACACGTTCGAGCAAACGATCCGGAGTGGGCCGGCCGGTCAGATAGACGGCCGTGGCGCCCGCCCACAAGGGGAAGCTCAGCCCGTTGCCCAGTCCATACGCGTGAAACATCTTGGTGCTCGAGAAGGTGACATCGTTCTCGTTGATCCCCAGCACGGGAATCGCGTAGAGCTCGTTGATGCCGGCAACGCCCTCATGGCGGTGGACGACAGCCTTGGGAGCACCGGTGGAGCCCGAGGAGTAGAGCCAAAACGCGGTGTCTTCACCCCGAACGTCGACAGGCGCCACCTCGCCGGCGCGGGACGCCATCCACTCGTCGAGCGAATCGGCTCCGGCGGGCGGAGTGCCGTTGGCGACGATGAGCCTCACCTGGGAACGGGCGGCCACCTGGGGGCCGACAACATCGAGGAACCCGTGGTCGATGATGGCGGCTACGGCAGACGAGTCGTCCAGGTAATAACCGAAGTCGTCGGGCCGCGCCAGGAAGTTGACCGGCACCGGGACGGCCCCGATCCGCATCGCCCCCAGGAACGCGGCCGGAAACGCCGGCGTGTCGTCGAGCACCATCAGGATCCGATCATGCCGCCCGATCCCGATGTGAGCGAGGCGCGCCGCAACGTCACAAACGGCGCCATGAAGCTGCGCCGCCGTCCAGGGCGTGTCGGTGGCGGTGATGAGCACGGTGTCGGCGCCGCGTCCGGCCTCCATCCAGCCGTCGATCAGGGTGCTGGTATTCGGACCGACCTGCATTTTGACCTCCGTAGCGTGCTTGCCGGGGAGCCTAACCCGCCCGGCAGGGGCGGACCATTGGCCGCTGCCGACGGATCCGGGCCGGCGCTTGTCGCTGACCGACCGGTCAGTCTATGATCGCCGCGTGATCGATTTCCAGACAAACCCCGACCGCTACAAGCACTGGCGCCTCCGCACCGACGGCCCGGTCGCCCATCTCGACATGGATGTCGACCCTGATGGCGGGCTGCACAGCGGCTATGAACTGAAGCTGAACTCGTACGACCTGGGCGTCGATATCGAGCTGGCGGACGCGGTCCAGCGGCTCCGTTTCGAACACCCCGAGGTCGGCGCGGTGGTGATCGGGTCGCTCAAGGAACGTGTCTTCTGTGCCGGCGCCAACATCGGGATGCTGGCTGCCGCCCCCCACCCGCTCAAGGTCAACTTCTGCAAGTTCACCAATGAGACACGCGGCTCGATCGAAGACGCCACCGAGAATTCCGGGCAACGCTACCTGACGGCGATCAACGGCACCGCAGCCGGCGGCGGCTACGAGCTGGCGCTGGCGACCGACCACATCATGCTGATCGACGACGGCAGCGCAACTGTGGCACTGCCTGAGGTGCCGCTGCTCGGCGTGCTGCCCGGGACGGGGGGGCTCACCCGTCTGGTCGACAAACGATTCGTGCGGCGCGACCGGGCCGACGTCTTCTGCACCGTCGAGGAGGGTATAAAGGGCACCCGAGCGCTGGCGTGGAACCTGGTAGACGAGCTTGTCCCGATGTCGAGCTTCGCCGAGAAAGTCACCGAGCGCGCCACTGAGATCGCGGCGGCCAGCGACCGGCCCGCGGACGCGACCGGAGTCGACCTCACTCCCCTCGATCGGACAATCACCGACGACGGCATCACGTACTCCAGCGTTGCCCTCGACATCGACAGGTCCCGCGGCGTTGTAGGCATCACCGTGTACGGCCCTGACGCAGAGGTTCCTCAGGACGCGCCCGCCGCAACCCAGCTGGGAGCAGACTTCTGGCCGCTGCGCCTGGCGCGAGAGCTTGACGACGCGTTGCTACACCTGCGCGTCAACGAGCTGGAGCTGGGCACATTCACAATCCACTCTCGCGGCTCGATCGAAGCGGTGGCGGCGTACGATCGACTCCTCCACGACAACGCTGCGAACTGGTTCATGCGCGAAGTGATCCTGCTGTGGAAACGAGTCCTCAAGCGGGTCGATCTCACATCGCGAACTGTGCTGACACTCGTCGAGCCCGGCAGCTGCTTCGCCGGTTTCCTGGCCGAGCTCGTTCTGGCCGCCGATCGGGCATACATGTTCGAAGGCACCCTCGACGGTGATGACCAGACCGCGACGATGTTGCTGACCGGGTCCAGCACTGGCCCGCTCCCGATGTCCAACGGGTTGACCCGGCTCGAGACCCGCTTCTGGGGTGACGACGGCGCCCGGGAAAGGACCGCAGCAACCGTCGGATCCGTGATGTCAGCCGAAGACGCCTACGAGGCCGGCCTGGTCACCGAGATCTACGACGACCTCGACTGGGACGATGAGCTGCGGATCATCATCGAGGAGAGGGCATCGTTCAGCCCCGACAGCCTCACCGCCATGGAAGCCAACCTGCGTTTCCCCGGACCCGAGACCCTCGAGACGAAGATCTTCGGCCGCTTGACCGCCTGGCAGAACTGGGTGTTTCAACGCCCCAACGCCTCCGGCGAGGTCGGCGCCCTGCGACGCTACGGCACCGGACTGCGCCCCGAGTACGACAACAGGAGAGTCTGATGACATCACAGGCAGTCGACTACAACGCCCTGATCCCGAACAACGTTGGGCTCGCCGACGACCCCAAACTGCAACGGGCGCTCGAGCGGTGGCATCCCGGATACATCGACTGGTGGATGTCGATGGGCCCGGATGGTTTTCAAACGGCCGAGGTCTACCTACGGACGGCAATCAGCGTCGAACGGGGCGGCTGGGCGAAGTTCGACTATGTCAAGATGCCGGAGTACCGCTGGGGAATCTTGCTGGCACCACCCGAGGAGGACCGCACGATCCCGTGCGGCGAACACGTTGGGGAACCGGCGTGGCAAGAGGTGCCCGGGCCGTACCGGGCGATGCTGCGGCGCCTCATCGTGATCCAGGGCGACACCGAACCCGCCTCGGTCGAGCAGCAGCGCTACCTCGGGTCGGTCTCACCGTCCCTGTATGACATGCGAAACCTCTTCCAGGTCAACGTCGAGGAGGGTCGCCACCTATGGGCAATGGTGTACCTGCTGCAGAAGTACTTCGGCCGTGACGGTCGGGAAGAGGCTCACGAGTTGCTGGCGCGGCAGTCGGGCAGCGAGGAGAAGCCCCGAATGCTGGGAGCCTTCAACGAGGAGACTCCCGATTGGCTGTCCTTCTTCATGTTCACCTACTTCACGGATCGTGACGGCAAGATGCAGCTCGAGGCCCTCGCCCAGTCCGGGTTCGACCCGCTCAGCCGCACCTGCCGTTTCATGCTGGCCGAAGAGGCCCATCACATGTTTGTGGGCTACACGGGGGTGCGCCGAGTCGTGCAGGCAACGTGTGAGGCGATGGCCGCGGCGGGCATCGACGACCCGTACGACGTCGAAGCGGTTCGCAAGCTCGGCGTGATCGACCTGCCGGCGATCCAGCGCAAGACCAACCTGCACTACTCGCTCACGCTCGACCTCTTCGGGTCGGAGGAGTCGACCAACGCCGCCAACTTCTTCAACGCCGGGATCAAGGGCCGCTATCACGAAGACCAGCTGGACGACGACCACCGACTCGTCGACGACACCTACCCGGTGATGAAGCTCGTCGATGGGCTCCTGCGCCCGGTCGAGGTCCCGGCACTCAACGGCCTCAATGCTCGCCTGCGTGACGACTTCATGGACGACTGCCAGGGCGGAGTGACCCGGTGGAATCGGGTCATCGCCGGCGCCGGCATCGACTTCGAGATCCGGCTCTCCCATGTGGCTTTCAATCGTGCAATCGGCGAGTTCGCCGACATCTCCGTGACACCGGAAGGCGAGGTCGTCGAAGCAGACGAGTGGGAGCGCCGCCGCGACGACTGGCTGCCGACGGCCGACGACAAGACCTACATCGAGGGCCTCATGCAGCCGGAGTTCCGGCCGGGCGAATTCGCCTCCTGGATCGCTCCTCCGTCCAAGGGGATTCAGAACATGCCGCCGGAGTTTCTCTACGTGCGCCTGCCGTGAGCGCGGTGGCGGCCGCATGACATCTGCGGCTTCGGGGGCCGACCGGCCGACACTCGAGCGGCGGGCAGCAATCCTCCGAGCCGCCTATCGGGTGATGGCTCGCGAAGGTGCGCAGCGGACTCCGCTAACCAAGGTCGCCGAAGAGGCCGGAGTGTCCAAGGCGCTGCTCCTCTATCACTTCGAGCGCAAGGACGCTCTGATCGTGGCCGCATTCGAGTGGGCCCTCCATGCCACAGCCGCCCGAATTCGCGAGAAGCTTGCCGAACGCAGCGACCCTTCGGCCGCAATCGATACCGTGATCGACGCCGTGTGGATCGGCCCCGAGGCCAACCGGGATTACTTCCGCTTCTACCTCGATGGGGTCGACCACCTGACACACTCCCCGTCGTCCGAAATGGGCGCCATCAGCCGGCCCATCATCAACGGGCTCTACCACGAAGTGATCGCAACGGCGGCCGAGGCGGGAGTTCTCACGGTGGACGATCCGGAAGCCGCGGCCAACACGATGCGGGCCATCATCGAGGGCTTCTTCCTGCAGTGGCTCCAGACCGAGGACTGGGAAACGGACCACGCCACATACCGCGAGCAATGTCGCGCGGCCGTTCATCAGATCTTTGATCGAATCAGGATTTGAGGTTGCGGCCTTCGTCCGCGGCGGATTCGAGAAGTTGCTCGCAGTCTGCCTGGAATCCGGTAGAGATGTCCCATAATTCACCATACACTCAGAGTAGTTAAGGAAGCATCTTCCTCAAGAACGCGAAAAATGGGACCGATAGCGCGGGTAACGACCCGAGGGGGGTCCGAATGCTCGTTGCTCCGATCGCAACAAACGAAGATGCTCGCCTGGCGGAATTGGGGGATCTCGAGATCCTCGATACGTTGCCAGAGCAGGCCTACGACGACATCACATACCTGGCGTCGAAGATCTGCGACACACCAATCGCCCTGGTCAGCCTGGTTGATCGCGACCGCCAGTGGTTCAAGTCACGTATTGGTATCACATTGAGCGAGACACCACGCGAAGTGGCTTTTTGCGCGCACGCCATTCTCCGGCCTTCGGATGTTTACGTCGTGCCCGATGCGAGCATCGACGAGCGCTTCTCCGAGAACCCGCTCGTAACGAAGGATCCGGGTATCCGGTTCTATGCCGGTGCCCCGCTGGTCACGTCGCGAGGGAACGCGCTCGGAACCCTGTGTGTGATCGACACAGAACCGCGGCAGCTCACCGACGAGCAGGCGCAGTCGTTGAGCGCTCTGGCTCGCCAGGTGGTGGCCCAACTCGAACTCCGTCGCACCGTCGCGAGGCTCCGCAAGAAAGCCGCCGAGCACCGCGTGTACGAGAAACAGTTGGAGGTGTACCAGCAGCGACTGGAAGAGAACCTCGCCACCATCCGCCATCTGAGCCTCACCGATCCGCTCACCGGGCTCCACAACCGCCGGGCGTTGATGGACAAGCTCAACGAGGAGTGCGCGCTTCTCGCCCGCTACAACACCGAGGTGTCGTTCGCTCTCATCGATATCGACAGGTTCAAGCAGTACAACGACAACAACGGTCACCTGGCGGGTGATGAGCTACTCGAGGCGGTAGCCCGGCTGATCGAGGGCAAGAGCCGCTCCACCGATCTTGTGGCCCGCTACGGCGGAGATGAGTTCGCAGTTATCTTCCGCAACACCGGAATCGAGGGGGCCCAACGCCTTGCGGAGCGGATCCGGAGCGCAATCGAGGAAACACTGTGGCCGCTCGGAGACATCACGGTCAGCATCGGCATCGCTGCCGGGAGCCTGGCTACGCCGACCCCGAGCCATCTCATCGATGCCGCCGATCGGGCGCTCTACCGATCCAAGGAAGCCGGGCGCAACCGTGTGGGGCTAACCGTCAACGTCTAGCCCCCGCGACTGGGATGCCGCTCACCGAAACTCACTCAGTTTCTTGGCGTCTCCGATTGGCCGCTGCCAGGAGCATGAACCCAACCGCCAGCAGGAGCGCCGCGAGCCGGGCGAGGCGGAACAGGTCGAGCCCTGTGGTCGGCAACGTCCCGGTGCCATCAGCCACCACGAATGGGAAGTCGATAGTCAACACTTGAGGTCCGGAGCCTCCAATGACTCCAAGAGTGGCCTCCAGGACTCCAGCGCCGTTCAGGACGAAGTCATCGGCTCCGCCCACCACGATGGTGTACTTACCGAACGGCAGATTGTCGTAGAGGTACTTGCCGGCGGCGTCAGTGACCTGTACCGGATAGGTGAAGTCGTCGGCTGTGCCGGCGATGTCATCCGGTCCCAGCCACGTCACCGTGAGGCTCACGTTGGGAATGCCGGGCTCGAGAACCCCATCCACCGTGTCCTGGATGCCGTTCTGGTTGGTGTCAACCCAGACGGTGTCACCAATCGATCCGACGCCGGTGTATGCGAAATCGATGGTGTCCACCGAGTCGCCCGACTCCACAGTGACATCTGTTTCGCCATCCAGCGTGCCGTCGCTGTCGTAGGTTTGATCGGTCAGCGCCAGCGGCAGAGTCGCCGTGTCCACCCGCACCGTGTAGGAGCCAGGCGCCAGGCCGGTGAATGAGTAGGTCCCAGCCGCCGGATCGTCGGCGAAGCTCGCCAGAGCCGTCGTCGTAGTGGCGATCACGGTTCCGCCATCGTCGAGCAGTTGGACGTCGATGCCGCCGAGACCGGGCTCACCGGCATCAGGCACTCCGTCGCCATCGGCGTCGAACCAGATCCTGTCACCGATCGATGCCGGGAAGATGATTCCGGCGTCGGCCTCGTCGTAATAACCGGCGCCGGCGGCGACCGCGATGGCCGCGGTTTGACCTGAAGTCTGATCAACGTCCGAGTCGACTCCGTCGTCGGCTCCGGCATCCTGGGGGCTGAAGCTCAGGGCGGTGGATGGCAGAACCACCTCGACCACATAATCGGGAACGATGCTCAGACCGGAGAACTCATACCAGCCAGAAGCGTCCGTCGTGGTTGTCGCCACTGCGGTTCCGAGATCTCTCGAGTCGTAGACGTTGACCGTGACCCCGGCCACACCTGGCTCACCCGGATCCTGAATGCCGTCGGTATTGCGATCGTTCCAGATCGTATCGCCGATCGTCGCCGGAGCTGCTGAGAACATTCCGGCATCGACATCGGTTGCCACATCGCCGGAATCGAGAACGATGTCGCCTGTCACGCCACTGACTGGATCGGGATCGCTATCCACGGTGGTGTCGCCACCCACTCCGGAGGGACTGATCACGTGGGAAGCAGGTGGCGTATAGACCACCCGGTACGAGCCGGGCGGCAGCGAGACAAATGAGAAGCTGCCGTCGACCGCGGTCGTGGTCGATAGCGCGATGTCGTCGCCGTTGCCGAAGATGCCATCCGGGCCGGAGCCCTGCAGGTCAACCGCCACACCGGAGATGGGGAGTTCGGCCGGATCCTGAATGCCGTCACGATTCAGATCGTCCCAAACCTCACCGTGGATCTCGACGGGGAGATAGAGCCCGGCGTCCACGGAGTCGTCGTCGGTGCCGGAGATGAGAGTGACCGGCGCGTCTCCGAGGGCGTCGGCATCTGAGTCGAGAGCATCGTCGCCACCGAGGTCGGCCGCGGTGAACACCTGACCGGCCGGAGGGGTGAAGCTGACCCGATAGTCACCCGGCGGCAGACCGGTGAAGGCATACAGGCCACCACCGGCAGTTGTGGTGCCGGCCGCCGTGTCGTCGCCGGTGCCAAAGGTGCCATCGATGCCGGCGCCGGTGAGCGTCACCGCGACACCGTCGATTCCGAGCTCGCCGGCGTCCTGGACGCCGTTGCCGTTGGTGTCGGACCATACGAGATCACCCAGGTCGACCGGCGTGTACAGCCCGGCGTCAATGGAGTCGTCGACCTCATCGAGGCCGAGAACCTTCGTTACCCGACCGGAGGCATCCGGATCGGAGTCAAGGGCGTCATCGGCCCCGGCATTCGGTGCGGTGAACACCATTGCCGCGGGGGCGGTGAAGTCGATCCGATAGACGCCGGGCGCCAGCTCGTCGAACAGATAGAGGCCGCCTCCGGCCGTCGGCACGGTCGCTGTGTAGTCGTCGAGTGTTCCGAACGTGTTGTCCGCGCCGTCACCGGTGATTGTCACCATGACGCCGTCGATGCCCGACTCGCCGGGATCCTGGATACCGTTGCCGTTCAGGTCCTCGAATACGAGGTTGGATATCGATCCGGAGGGCCCGTAGTAATGGGAATCGTCGGTATCGGTCGCAGGCGGCCCAGCCGGAGGCGTGCCCTGAGCGGTGGCTGTGTTGGCGTACTGGCCGGCTGCCGCCGTGCCTGAGGCGGCGTAGATCCAGGTCTCGCCCGGATCGAGCCGCGAGTCCGCATCGGTATCTCCGCTGTCGGGGCCGGCGACTACACCCTCGATGTCATCGGTGACGCTGATGGTGTCGAGTTCGACGTTGCCGGGATTGGTGACGGTGTAGACCCAGTCGACGGCGCCACCGACGGTGACGATGGGGCCGGGCGCGCTGTCGGCGTCCTGTCCGTTCGTCGTCTTCTCAACGACGATCTGGGGATCGGAGCCGAAGTAGTGGGAGTCATCGGTGTCGTTGGTGGGCGGACCAACGGGTGGGGTCCCCTGGACTGTGGCCGTGTTGACGTACTGGCCCGGAGCCGCAGTGCCCGAGGCCGTGTAGATCCAGGTCTCACCCGGATCGAGGCGAGAGTCGGCGTCGGTATCGCCACTGTCGGGCCCGGCGATCACGCCTTGAACGTCATCGGTGACACTGACTGTGTCGAGTTCCACGTTGCCCGGGTTGGTCACCGTATACACCCAGGTGACCGCGCCGCCGACCGCCACGTACGGCCCCGGTGCGGTGTCGGCGTCCTGACCATTCGTCGTCTTCTCAACCACGATCTGGGCGTCGGCTCCGAAGTAGTGCGAGTCGTCGGTGTCGGTGACGTCGGGACCGACCGGCGGGGAACCCTGCGCAGTTGCGGTGTTGGCATACTGACCCGCGGCGGCTGTGCCCGAAGCGGTGTATATCCAGGTCTCCCCCGGATCGAGGCGAGAGTCGGCGTCGGTATCACCACTGTCGGGCCCGGCGATCACACCCTCGAGGTCATCAGTGACGCTGACCGTATCGAGTTCGACATTGCCCGGATTAGTCACGGTATAGACCCAATTGACCGCACCACCGACGGCCACGGTCGGGCCGGGGGCGCTGTCGGCGTCCTGGCCGTTCGTCGTCTTCTCCACCACGATCTGCGGATCCGAGCCGTAGTAGTGGGAGTCGTCGGTGTCGGTGACATCGGGACCCACCGGCGGAGAACCCTGCGCGGTCGCCGTGTTGGCGTACTGGCCGATGCTTGCAGTGCCCGAGGCGGTGTAGACCCAGCTTTCACCCGGATCGAGCCTGGAGTCGGCGTCGGTGTCGCCGCTGTCGGGGCCGGCGATCACGCCTTCAACGTCGTCGGTGACCGAGACGCTGTCGAGTTCAGTGTTGCCCGGGTTGGTCACCGTGTAGACCCAGCTGATAGCGCCGCCGGTTGCCACATACGGGCCGGGGGCGGTGTCGGCGTCCTGCCCGTTGGTGGTTTTCTCGACCACGATCTGGGAGTTGGATCCGTAGTAATGGGAGTCGTCGGTGTCGGTGACGTCGGGGCCGACCGGAGGGGTGCCCTGCGCCGTCGCCGTGTTGGCATACTGACCGGCCGCCGCGGTACCCGAAGCTGTGTAGATCCAGGTCTCGCCGGGATCGAGCCTGGAGTCGGCGTCGGTGTCGCCGCTGTCAGGGCCGGCTATGACACCCTCGATATCGTCGGTAACCGAGACCGTATCGAGCTCGACGTTCCCAGGGTTGGTAACGGTGTAGACCCAATTGACGGCACCACCGATCGCCACGAAGGCGCCCGGAGCGGTGTCGGCGTCCTGACCGTTCGTTGTCTTCTCGACCACGATCTGTGGACTCGAACCGAAGTAGTGCGAATCGTCTGTGTCGGTGACATCGGGGCCAACGGGTGGGGTGCCCTGCGCGGTAGCGGTGTTGGCGTACTGACCCGCGGAGGCTGTACCCGAAGCGGTGTAGATCCAGGTCTCCCCCGGATCCAACCTGGAATCGGCGTCGGTATCGCCACTGTCGGGACCCGCGATAGCGCCCTCGATGTCGTCGGTCACGCTGACCGTATCGAGCTCCACATTGCCCGGATTCGTTACCGTGTACACCCAGTTCACGGCGCCACCGGTTGCCACGAAGGCGCCCGGAGCGGTGTCGGCGTCGAGTCCGTTCGTTGTCTTCTCGACCACGATCTGGGGGTCCGACCCGTAGTAGTGGGAGTCGTCGGTGTCGGTGACGTCGGGACCGACGGGTGGCGTGCCGGAGACCGTTGCCGTGTTGGCGTATTGGCCGGCCGCCGCGGTACCGGCGGCGCTGTATAGCCAGGTCTCGCCGGGATCCAGCCTCGAGTCGGCATCGGTATCGCCACTGTCGGGACCCGCGATCACACCCTCGATGTCATCGGTCACCGAAACCGTATCGAGCTCCACATTGCCCGGATTAGTCACCGTGTACACCCAGATGACCGCGCCGCCCACCGCGACGTACGGCCCCGGTGCGGTGTCGGCGTCCTGGGCGTTCGTCGTCTTCTCAACCACGATCTGGGGATCCGACCCGTAGTAGTGGGAGTCGTCGGTGTCGGTGACGTCAGGACCGGCCGGTGGGCTGCCCTGCGCCGTGGCGGTGTTGGCATACTGACCCGCGGCTGCGGTGCCCGAGGCGGTGTATATCCAGGTCTCCCCCGGATCGAGCCTGGAGTCGGCATCCGTGTCGCCACTGTCTGGGCCGGCGATCACTCCCTCGATGTCGTCGGTCACGCTGATCGTGTCGAGCTCCACATTGCCCGGATTAGTCACGGTGTAGACCCAATTGACCGCACCACCGACGGCCACGGTCGGGCCGGGGGCGACATCGGCGTCCTGGCCGTTCGTCGTCTTCTCCACCACGATCTGCGGACTGGATCCGTAGTAGTGGGAGTCGTCGGTGTCGGTGACATCGGGACCCACCGGCGGAGAACCCTGCGCAGTCGCCGTGTTGGCATACTGTCCGGCCGCCGCGGTACCCGAGGCGGTGTAGATCCATGTTTCGCCCGGATCGAGGCGAGAGTCGGCGTCGGTGTCGCCGCCATCGGGACCCACAATCACACCCTCGACATCGTCGGTGACCGAAACCGTATCGAGCTCGACATTGCCCGGGTTGGTGACGGTGTAGACCCAGTTGACCGCGCCGCCGGTTGCCACATAGGGGCCCGGTGCGGTGTCGGCGTCCTGACCGTTCGTCGTCTTCTCAACCACGATCTGGGCGTCGGCTCCGAAGTAGTGGGAAGCGTCGGTGTCGGTGACGTCGGGACCGGCCGGTGGGGTGCCCTGCGCGGTGGCGGTGTTGGCGTACTGACCGGCAGCTGCGGTTCCTGAGGCCGTGTAGATCCAGGTCTCACCGGGGTCCAACCTGGAGTCGGCGTCGGTGTCGCCACTATCGGGACCCACAATCACACCCTCGATGTCGTCGGTCACCGAGACCGTATCGAGCTCGACGTTCCCCGGATTGGTCACCGTATAGACCCAATTGACCGCACCGCCGACCGCCACGATCGGGCCCGGAGCGGTATCGGCATCCTGCCCGTTGGTGGTCTTCTCCACCACGATCTGCGGACTGGATCCGTAGTAGTGGGAGTCATCGGTGTCGGTGACATCGGGGCCAACGGGTGGCGTGCCCTGCGCGGTAGCGGTGTTGGCGTAGGCGTCGGTGTCACCACTATCGGGACCCGCAATCACACCCTCGACATCGTCGGTCACCGAAACCGTATCGAGCTCCACATTCCCCGGATTGGTAACCGTATAGACCCAATTGACCGCACCGCCGGTTGCCACATACGGGCCCGGAGCAGTATCGGCATCCTGCCCGTTGGTCGTCTTGTCCACCACGATCTGGGCATCGGATCCGAAGTAGTGCGAATCGTCGGTGTCTGTCACATCGGGACCGACGGGTGGCGAACCCTGCGCCGTTGCGGTGTTGGCGTACTGCCCCGCGGAGGCTGTACCCGAAGCGGTGTAGATCCAGGTCTCCCCCGGATCCAGCCTCGAATCGGCATCGGTATCGCCACTATCCGGACCCGCGATAGCGCCCTCGATGTCGTCGGTCACGCTCACGGTGTCGAGTTCGACATTCCCCGGATTGGTCACCGTATACACCCAGTTGACCGCACTGCCGACGGCCAAGGTCGGGCCCGGCGCGACATCGGCATCCTGACCGTTGGTGGACTTCTCCACCACGATCTGGGCATCGGAGCCGTAATAATGGGAGTCATCGGTGCCGGTGACGTCGCCACCCACCGGCGGCGAACCCTGCGCGGTAGCAGTGTTTGCGTACTGCCCCGCGGCGGCGGTACCCGAAGCGGTATAGACCCAGGTCTCACCCGGATCCAACCTGGAATCGGCGTCGGTGTCGCCACTGTCTGGGCCGGCGATCACTCCCTCGATGTCGTCGGTCACGCTCACGGTGTCGAGTTCAACGTTCCCCGGATTGGTCACCGTATAGACCCAATTGACCGCACCACCGACCGCCACGATCGGACCCGGAGCAGTATCGGCATCCTGACCGTTCGTGGTCTTCTCCACCACGATCTGCGGACTCGAACCGAAGTAGTGCGAATCGTCGGTGTCGGTCACATCGGGGCCGACGGGTGGCGAACCCTGCGCCGTTGCGGTGTTGGCATACTGCCCCGCGGCGGCCGTGCCCGAAGCGGTATAGACCCAGGTCTCCCCCGGATCGAGCCTCGAATCGGCATCCGTGTCGCCACTGTCTGGGCCGGCGATCACTCCCTCGACATCGTCGGTCACGCTGACCGTATCGAGCTCCACATTCCCCGGATTGGTCACCGTATACACCCAATTGACCGCACCGCCGGTTGCCACGTACGGGCCCGGCGCGGCATCGGCGTCCTGACCGTTCGTGGACTTCTCCACCACGATCTGGGCATCGGATCCGTAGTAATGGGAGTCATCAGTGTCGGTGACGTCGCCACCGACCGGAGGTGAGCCCTGGGCGGTCGCGGTGTTGGCGTACTGGCCGGCGCTCGCCGTACCCGCCGCCGTGTAGATCCAGGTCTCCCCCGGATCGAGCCTCGAATCGGCATCCGTATCGCCACTATCGGGACCCGCAATCACTCCCTCGATATCTTCAGTGACCGTAACCGTATCGAGCTCCACGTTCCCCGGATTGGTCACCGTATAGACCCAGTTGATGGCTCCTCCGACCGCGACGATCGGACCCGGAGCAGTATCGGCATCCTGACCGTTCGTGGACTTCTCCACCACGATCTGCGGACTCGAACCGAAGTAGTGCGAGTCATCGGTGTCGGTCACATCGGGACCGACCGGAGGAGAACCCTGCGCCGTTGCGGTGTTGGCATACTGGCCCGCGGCGGCCGTGCCCGAAGCGGTGTATATCCAAGT
>CAMYIJ010000037.1:0-3796 GCA_947258375.1 uncultured Acidimicrobiaceae bacterium | reverse complement strand
CTCGAATCGGCATCGGTGTCGCCACTGTCGGGACCCGCAATAGCACCCTCGATATCGTCGGTCACCGAGACCGTATCGAGCTCGACATTCCCCGGATTAGTCACCGTATAGACCCAATTGACCGCACCGCCGGTTGCCACGTACGGGCCCGGCGCGGTATCGGCATCCTGACCGTTCGTCGTCTTCTCCACCACAATCTGCGGACTCGACCCGTAGTAATGCGAATCGTCGGTGTCGGTGACGTCGCCACCGACCGGAGGTGTACCCTGCGCGGTAGCCGTGTTGGCATACTGGCCCGCGGCGGCCGTGCCCGAAGCGGTGTATATCCAAGTCTCCCCCGGATCGAGCCTCGAATCGGCATCGGTGTCGCCACTGTCGGGACCCGCAATAGCACCCTCGATATCGTCGGTCACCGAGACCGTATCGAGCTCGACATTCCCAGGGTTGGTAACGGTGTAGACCCAGTTGACCGCACCGCCGACCGCCACGATCGGGCCCGGTGCGGTATCGGCATCCTGCCCGTTGGTGGTCTTCTCCACCACGATCTGCGGACTCGAGCCGAAGTAGTGCGAGTCATCGGTGTCGGTGACATCGGGGCCGACCGGAGGGGAACCCTGCGCAGTCGCCGTGTTGGCGTACTGACCGGCGGAGGCTGTGCCCGAGGCCGTGTATATCCAGGTCTCCCCCGGATCGAGCCTCGAGTCGGCGTCGGTATCGCCGCTGTCGGGACCCGCAATCGCACCCTCGATATCGTCGGTCACGCTGACCGTATCGAGTTCCACGTTCCCCGGATTGGTCACCGTATACACCCAATTGATGGCGCCACCGGTGGCCACGTACGGCCCCGGAGCGGTGTCGGCGTCCTGGCCGTTCGTGGTCTTCTCCACCACGATCTGGGCATCCGACCCGAAGTAATGGGAATCATCCGTGTCGGTGACGTCGCCACCCACCGGCGGCGAACCCTGCGCCGTTGCGGTGTTGGCGTACTGACCCGCGGCGGCGGTACCCGAAGCGGTGTAGATCCAGGTCTCACCGGGGTGGCGTCGGTGTCACCACTATCGGGACCCGCAATCACACCCTCGACATCGTCGGTCACCGAAACCGTATCGAGCTCCACATTCCCCGGATTGGTAACCGTGTACACCCAATTCACGGCATTGCCGACCGGCACAATCGGACCCGGAGCCGTATCCGCGTCCTGACCGTTCGTGGTCTTCTCCACCACGATCTGCGGACTGGAGCCGAAGTAGTGCGAAAGGTCGTCGTCCGTAGCGTCGGGAAGGCCACCGGGCGGGGTTCCCGTCGCCGTTCCCGTGTTCTCGTATTGGCCGGCCACCGCGACGCCCAGGGCGTCGTAGCTCCAGGTCTCACCCGGATCCAGCCTCGAGTCGGCGTCGGTGTCGCCTCCGACATAGTTGACGGTGACGCCCTGGTCATCCACGACGGTCACGCTGGATAGCTCGACATTGCCGGGGTTGGTGACGCTGTAGGTCCAGGTGACCGCCCCACCAACGGCGACAAATGGGCCGGTCGCGGCGTCGGCATCCTGGCCGTTGGTGGACTTCTCTATGACGATCTGGGCATCGGTTCCGAAGTAATGGGAGTCATCGGTGTCGCTGACGTCGCCGCCGACCGGTGGCGTGCCCTGCGCCGTTGCGGTATTGGAATACTGACCGGCGCTCGCAGTGGACGAGGCCGTGTAGACCCAGGTCTCCCCCGGATCAAGCCTGGAATCGGCATCGGTGTCGCCACTATCGGGACCCGCAATCACACCCTCAACATCGTCGGTCACGCTGACCGTATCGAGCTCCACATTCCCCGGATTGGTCACGGTATACACCCAATTGACCGCACCGCCGGTGGCCACGTACGGCCCCGGAGCGGTGTCGGCGTCCTGGCCGTTCGTGGTCTTCTCCACCACAATCTGCGGACTCGAACCGAAGTAGTGCGAATCGTCGGTGTCTGTCACATCGGGACCGACCGGAGGAGAACCCTGCACGGTCGCAGTGTTCACATACTGACCGGCGCTCGCCGTACCCGAGGCGGTGTATATCCAAGTCTCCCCCGGATCGAGCCTCGAGTCGGCGTCGGTGTCACCACTATCGGGACCCGCAATCACACCCTCGATGTCATCGGTCACGCCCACGGTGTCGAGTTCGACATTCCCCGGATTGGTCACCGTAAACACCCAGTTAACCGCACCGCCGGTTGCCACATACGGGCCCGGTGCAGCATCGGCGTCCTGCCCATTGGTCGTCTTCTCCACAACGATCTGCGGACTCGAACCGAAGTAGTGCGAATCGTCGGTGTCGCTGACATCGCCACCCACCGGCGGAGTGCCCTGGGCGGTCGCGGTATTCACATACTGGCCCGCGGAGGCAGTCCCAGAACCCGTATATATCCACGTCTCACCCGGATCCAACCTGGAATCGGCATCGGTGTCACCACTGTCGGGACCCGCAATCACACCCTCGATATCATCGGTCACCGAGACCGTATCGAGCTCCACATTCCCCGGATTGGTCACCGTATACACCCAGTTGACGGCACCCCCGACCGCCACATAGGGACCCGGGGCGGTGTCGGCATCCTGACCGTTCGTCGTCTTCTCCACCACGATCTGGGCATCCGACCCGAAGTAATGGGAGTCATCGGTGTCGGTGACGTCGCCACCGACGGGTGGGGTGCCCTGCGCAGTAGCAGTGTTGGCATACTGGCCGGCAGTCGCCGTGGACGAAGCCGTGTAGATCCACGTCTCGCCCGGATCCAGGTTCGTATCGGCGTCGGTGTCGCCACTGTCTGGGCCGGCGATCACGCCCTCGATGTCATCGGTGACGCTGACAGAAGAGAGCTCCACATTGCCCGGATTCGTCACCGTGTACACCCAATTGACGGCATTACCGACCGGGACCAGGGGACCCGGAGCAGTATCCGCGTCCTGCCCGTTCGTGGTCTTCTCCACCACGATCTGCGGACTCGAGCCAAAGTAGTGCGAGTCATCCGTGTCGGACACGTCGCCACCCACCGGCGGTGAACCTTGCACGGTCGCTGTGTTCACATACTGACCGGCGCTCGCCGTACCCGACGCGGTGAAGATCCAGGTCTCACCCGGATCCAGCCTGGAATCTGCATCGGTATCGCCACTATCGGGACCCGCAATCACACCCTCGATGTCGTCGGTCACGGAGATTGTGTCGAGTTCGACATTCCCCGGATTGGTCACCGTATAGACCCAGTTAACCGCACCACCGGTTGCCACATAGGGGCCCGGGGCAAGATCGGCGTCCTGCCCGTTGGTCGTCTTCTCCACCACGATCTGGGGAGCCGACCCGTAGTAGTGGGAATCGTCCGTGTCGTTGACTGCCGGACCGACAGGTGGCGATCCCTGAGCAGTGGCGGTGTTGACATACTGGCCGGCGCTCGCCGTGGACGAGGCCGTATATATCCACGTCTCCCCAGGATCCAACTTCGAATCGGCGTCGGTGTCGCCACTATCGGGACCCGCAATCGCACCCTCGATGTCGTCGGTCACGCTGACCGTATCGAGCTCCACGTTCCCCGGATTGGTCACCGTATAGACCCAGTTGATGGCTCCTCCGACCGCGACGATAGGGCCGGGCGCGGTGTCGGCATCTTGACCGTTCGTCGTCTTCTCGACCGCGATCTGGGCATCCGACCCGAAGTAATGCGAGTCATCTGTGTCGGTGACGTCGGGGCCGGAGGGAGGAGTGCCCTGGGCGGTGCCGGTGTTCGCATACTGCCCCGCGGCGGCTGTGCCCGAGGCGGTGTAGATCCA
>CAMYIJ010000036.1 GCA_947258375.1 uncultured Acidimicrobiaceae bacterium | reverse complement strand
CTTTGGTTTCGTTGGCCCTAGACGCCAACGTCCCAGTTCCCCAAGGGAGCGAGGCTCCGGCGCCGCGACGGCTAAAGGCCCACATCTTCATAGACGCCGAACAATGCCACCGCACCGGTGGTGAATCCGGGGCTATCACCCGCTCGGGACTCAAAGTCGGGCCCAACACCCTCGATGAGATCCTCTGTACCGGGGAGACGGAAACCACCCTTGTCGATATAGACGGCTTGAAGGCAGTGCCGACTGATGGGGACCGCATACCGAACCGCCTCAGGGACTATGTCTTCTTCAGAGACGGCGCCTGTACAGCTGATGGGTGTAGCAGCCGGTACCGGCTCGAACCCCACCACATCACACCCGCTGCCAAGGCGGTAGCCATGAACCCGACGGGTTGACGTTGTTGTGTTGGTTCCACCACCACATCGTCGTCCACCAACAAGGCTTCACCATCGACCCCCACTCCCCACCGAAACGGAGACGATTCCTCGCACCCGGCGTCACCCGAGCCCCACCCCCCAACTAGAGGCACACGCCCCAGTTTCGCCGACTCCGCAAACACCACAACACGACCCGCACCGCCAGCACCACCACGATCGCGGCAGCAATGTGCCCCAGGCTCTGTCGCGTCCGACGCGCTCCACGTGAACGACAGATCTCACGCGCTCCCGATGTCGCGCCAGCCAGAGAATCCATCGCGACACTCCCACCGGTCGCTGCAAGGCGGTGTACGCCAACGTCATCTGAATACAACTGAGTGCTCGCAACTCGAGGCAGGAGAGCCCCCACCCGTTGGTTCTGGGCGTGATCGACGGCTTGCCGCCTGGTGCATTCAAGTGAAGACCTCGTGGGGCCGAAGCCATTGGTACTACCTCCCAAGCCGGTAGGCCATATGGACGCGACTTCGGAACGAACCCTTGCCGCCGACTCAGCAGAGTTGGTTGCAGAGGTCCCGACGCGCCTGTCACAGAAAGCGGCGATCGCCGAACTCGGGCAGCGAGCTCTACTCAGCGGAGATGTGGATGCCCTTCTCGAGCTTGCGGTGGGCCTTCTGCGAGAGGTACTCGAGGTTGAATACGCCAAGGTCTTGCGTCAGCCGGCCGCCGATGAACCTCTTCTTCTCGTCGCCGGCAGCGGCTGGCAGGACCACGTCGTGGTCGGGGAGACAACCGTACCGTGCGACCTCACTTCACAAGCCGGGTACACGCTGCTATCGAAGGAGCCCGGGTTCGTCGATAACTTGCAGACCGAGGATCGGTTTGTTGGTCCAGGGCTCCTGACCGATCACGGTGTGACCTCCGGCATGAGTGTGATTATCCAGGGCCGCGGCGCGCCGTACGGCCTCCTCGGTGTCCACAGCACCCGCTCCCGTCAGTTCACGGAGGACGACGGTGACTTCCTGCGGTCCGTAGCCAACATCCTGGGGAGCGCAATCGAGAACCAGCGCGCAGTCGCCCAGTTCGAGCAGAGTGCGCGTTACGAAACCGCCCTCGCCGAGTGCGCCCAGGCCCTCCTTGCCAGCTCGGGAGAGGACCGGCTGCAGCACGCCCTGGAGGCGTTGTTCGTCGCCACCGATGCCACCTATGTATTTGTTGAACGCAACGTGATTCACCCTGAGCTGGGCTTCTGCTCACAGTGGGTCGCCGAGGCGGAGGATCAGGACGCCGACAGCTACGAAATGGAGAATGAGTTCTGGGACATTGTGCCGTGGGCCAACATGCCCACCACACGAGCGAAGCTGGAGAAAGGACTACCAATCGCGATCGTCCCGGAGCTGCTCGAAGGAGCCGAATACGAGCAGTATGCGTCGGATCCCTTCCCGGTCAAGTCTGAACTGGAGGTCCCGATCTTCGTGGACGGCGAGTGGGCCGGCCTCATCGGATTCTCAGATCAGACCGTGGTGCGTGAGTGGAGCGACAGCGACCTGTCCCTGCTCACTACTGCCGCCAACATGATCGGGGCCTTCTGGGAACGTGACGCGGCTCAGGAACGCCTGGAGCAGATGAACCGGACCAAAGACGAGTTCCTGGCAAGCGTCAGCCATGAACTGCGCACCCCGCTCACGGCGGTCGTTGGCTTCGGTCAGATCCTTCAGGACTCGATCGACACGATGTCGGTTGAGGAACGGGCCGAACTGCTCGACATGGTGGTGACCCACGGCGCCGATCTCACCAACATCATCAGCGACTTGCTCGTGGCTGCCAGAGCGGACATCTCCGAGCTAGAGGTGAGTTCGGTGCCGGTCAATCTGCGGGCGCAAACCTCCCAGGTGCTGGAGTCGCTCGGGAAGGGTCAGGCCGAGCAGATCGTGTTGGTTGGCCACTCGGTACGAGCTTTGGGCGACCCCGACCGGGTCCGCCAGGTTATTCGGAATCTGGTCACCAACGCAATGAAGTACGGCGGTGACCTGGTTCGGGTTGAGTTGCGCTCGGATATCGAGAAGTCCCGGGTGCTGGTATGCGACAACGGCAAGGTCATCCCCGAAGACGACCGCGAACGGATCTTCGAACCCTATCAAAGGGCCCACAATGCTCCGGGGCTGGCCAATTCGATAGGGCTCGGACTGGCGATCTCCCGCCAGCTCGCGCAACTGATGGGCGGTGATCTCACCTACAGGCACGAGGATGGCGAGAGCGTCTTCGAACTGTCGCTGCCGCGTGGCTCGTAGCGGCGCACCGGCGGACACTGACTTCAGGCGATCCGGCGCGGCCATCCTGGAGGCCCACTCGTCGAGGCGCACGGCGGCAGGATCACCCACAGGTCATCCGAGCTGCTGGGCGGCGCTTGCTTTGTCCTGTCGCTGCCGCCTGCCATTGACCCGCGGCTCAAAAAGACGCCGCAGACCGCCATCGCGGCACGGGCGCGATTGAGGTAGAGCTTCATTCACTGGCGGAGGCTGCCAGCTGTTTACCCGATCTGGAAATCTAGGCACCCGAGGTTGATAGCGGGCGGTAGAGGTCTTCAGGGTGTTCCGGGAAACCTACGCAGCCGAGGGCGGCGTCCACCACCTCTTTCAACTCGCCTGGAATCCACGGTGTTTCGGCAAACGCTCCCCGAGCCGCGGTATCGTCAAGCTCGGTCTGCAACTCATCACAGCGTTGCTTATCGTCGGCAAGCTGAGCTCGATAGGCCGCCATTTCCTCGCTGGCCGAAAGCTCCTCCCAGTCGGATGCGGTGCTTGCCCGTGCAGCCAGTGCGTCATTGATCGGAATGGTGAGGCTGAAGTCAAACAAACGATCGTGGAGATCGGCGATCTGTTCAGGGGGCACGATGGCGTCGATGGCATCTCGGACCCCGATCTCCAGTTCGCGCACGCCGGCGAACGCCACCTGCAAATCATGGGGCGCGAAGTCGGTGAGCCGGTCCCGCTCGGCTATGAGCACTTGCCCCTCTGGCTTGGCGACGAGGTCGTAGTACTGCCCTGCCGCGCGGTCGATGATGGTGTTGACCTCATCGACGTATTCGGTGAGTGTCATCTCACCATCGCCACCGCACGCCACGACCACGACGATGACAGCCAAGCCTCCGGCCCAAGCGCGAGTCACAAACCCTCCAGTTAGACCGCCTGTTCCAGACACTACAGCCGGAGCAGCGCGCAGCTTCCTCCACTACGGCGCGAGGTCGATAACTACCCCGTCGTTGAGGCCATCTGGCCCTATTCGCATTGCGTTGCACGCCCCATAGTCGGGTCTAACGGACATCGGGCGGGTTGGGCAACCGACGCGGGTCGATCGCGACGCAAGGGAGGCTATGAGCGCCATCCAAACAGTAGGCCTATCGCGGTCCTTTGACGACCTTGTGGCTGTGGACGGCATCGACCTCTCGGTTGAGCGAGGAGAGCTCTTCTCGCTGCTGGGGCCCAACGGCGCCGGCAAGACCACGACCATCAAGATGCTGTGCTGCCTACTTCGTCCGACGGGTGGCACCGCCACGATCATGGGGCACGACATCCGAGAGGATCCCCTGGCCGTGAAGCGCGTGATTGCCGTTTCGCCGCAGGAAACCGCGATAGCGGAACACCTCGATGCCTGGGAGAACCTGAGCCTCATGGCGGGACTTCATGGATTCGACAAGGAGGAAGTGAAGAGGCGGTCCGGCGAACTGCTCGACCTCATGGCACTCACCGGACGTGCGAAGGAGCGCGCCAAGAAGTATTCCGGTGGCATGAAGAGAAGGCTCAGCATCGCGATGGCCCTCGTGTCGAACCCGCAG
The DNA here is from genome assembly GCA_947258375.1 of uncultured Acidimicrobiaceae bacterium. Classification (GTDB taxonomy): domain Bacteria; phylum Actinomycetota; class Acidimicrobiia; order Spongiisociales; family UBA5794; genus JAHEJX01. The sequence goes on along the minus strand of CAMYIJ010000036.1, from coordinate 26,632 downwards.
GTGCTCTTCCTCGACGAACCGACTATTGGACTGGACCCGCAGTCTCGAAGAGGGATGTGGGAGCACCTTGGGGCGCTGAAAGGTGACACAACGATCATCCTGACCACCCACTATCTCGAGGAGGCAGACGCGCTGGCCGACAGGATCGCGATCATCGACGAGGGCAAGGTCGTCAGCCTGGGAACGCCCTCCGAATTGAAGGACTCGATCTCCGGAGCGCCGGTGACGGTGGTGGAGGCGAAGAACCTCACGGAGGAGTCCATCGCGGCCCTCAGTAGGAAGTACCCGACTTTGCGGCGCACCGAGAGCGGGGTCGAGATCGAAGCCGAGGAAGTTGCCCTCTACGACATCGAAGACAGCCTGCGCCCCATGGGTATCACCATCGATTCCATCTTTCGCAAACAGGTCACCCTCGACGACGTGTTCATCCATCTCACCGGGAAGCAACTGCGAGAATGAGATTCGCCGAGCTGGCCAAGCGAAACCTCATGAGCGTGTGGCGCGACCCGCTTTCGTTGGGCCTGACGGTTGCGCTACCTGCGGTCCTGCTGGTGGTACTTCAGGCGCTGGGAGGAGTGGACACCTTCTTCTCGGCGACCTCACTTGCGCCTGGAATCGCCCTGTTCGGGTTCGTGATGCTGATGTTCAGTACTGCCATGGCGCTGTCCCGGGATCGTGAGAGCGCACTGTTCAGCCGCCTCTTGACCGCGCCTTTGCGATCGAATGACTTTGTTGCCGGCTACTCGCTGCCGTACCTGCCGGTGGCAATCCTCCAGGGCATAGGCATCTACGCGATCGGAGCCTTCTTCGATCTCGAGATCAAGGGAAGTGTGATCCTCGTGGCGATCGTGTTGGTCGTCATGGCGGTCTTCTACATCGCGCTGGGAATGATCCTGGGTTCGACGCTCGATGTTGCCCCGATATCCGGCGCCTACGCGGTGATCCTGCTGCTGACGATCTTCGGGGGCGCCTGGGTGGACCTCGAGGCCATCGGTGGCGTCTTCCAAAGCGCCGCAGCCGTGTTTCCGTTCGCCCACGCTCTGGATGCGGTCCGGGACGTCATGATCGACGGGGCCGGATTCGGGGCGATCGCCCCGGACTTCCTCTGGGTGCTGGCGTACACGTTGGCAGCCGTGGCCGCGGCCGTGTTCTTGTTCCGGCGCAAGATGGTGGAGTAGCGCGGCAGCTCTCCTACGGTGGGCAGCCGAACGCGACCTTGACGACTTGCTGCATCTCGGGGGGAACCCACGGCACGTCCTCGAGGGCCTCTCGATCTGCAGTGGCGTCGTACTCCTCCTGGCTGGCGCGGCAGAACGAGTAAACCTCCGCCAGCACGGCCTCCGCGGCATGCCCCTCCGGCGTTCCAACCCACTCCCAGTGGTCCGTGAGCGTTTCATAGATTGCGGCCCGCGCCGCCAGGGCTTCGTCCGCTACGGTGATCCGGCCGAACAGGTCCAGAGCCGTTTCGTGCTGGCTTTCGACCTCCTCCGGCGGACTCAGTTCGCCAACGCGGGCGAGGAAGTCTTCCCGAATCTCCAATCGCCGATCCCAGTAGTCCCGGGCGCCTTCCACAGTGGGGGCCTGGGCTTCCCAGTCGGCGTCGATAGAAGTGAATCTCGATTCCATGTCGGCCACGAGACTCTCGACCTCGCTGGCGTACTCCGAAAGCGTGAGCCTTCCGCCTCCGCAGGCGGCCACGGCCAGGGCCAGACAGGCGACGGTCACAATCAGAAGCCGCCGTCGTCGCCCTCGCAATGCGGTAAGCGCGTTGCTCACATTGTGATGATTGCATCCGGTGTGTCGATGCGAAAACTGAAAGGCCCGACAACGCGGACGTCGTCCGAGCGCCGCATGGCTAACGTCCCCGCCATGGATACCGTGAGTTTCGCCGCTATGGCCGACGGCACCAAGGAGGAGTACGAGTTCCTCGCCCGCAAGGAAGCCGAGGAGGCTGCCCAGATCCCGGGCCGGATCATTGCGATGCTGGAATCGATGGATGAGGCCACCGGGTACCGGATAACTCGACTCGAGCATTCGCTGCAGTCGGCGACCCGGGCCTACCGGGACGGGCGTGACGAGGACTATGTGGTCATGTGTTTGGTACACGACATCGGCGACATGATCTCGCCGGCGAACCACTCCCAAGCGGCGGCCAGCGTGCTGCGTCCCTATGTTTCGGATGATCTCTATTGGATCGTGCTCCATCACGGGATCTTCCAGGGCTATTACTACTTCCATCACTACGGGCAGGATCGCAACGCCCGCGATCAATTCAAGGATCATCCGCTCTACGAGGCGACGGTCGAGTTCTGCGCCAAATACGACCAGAACTGCTTCGACCCGGGCTATGACTCGGAGCCGCTCGATTTCTTTGCCCCGATGGTCGAGCGGGTCTTCGGTCGGGCGCCCCGGAGTTTCGTATAGCGATGCGATCTGTGGCCATCTGGGGACTGGCCGGTATGGCACTGGTCATGGCCGCGTGCTCCGGATCCCGTTCCGACACGTACCCGGCGCTGTCGCCGACCGAGCGGCAGCCGGCCGAGGTGTCACCGCCGGGGCCGTCGACGACGTCGTCATCGACAACGACCACGACGACCACAACCACCACGACGACGACGACCACAACGACAACGACGACCACAAGCACGCTGCCTCCGTCGGCAGATGGCCGTCTCGAGCTCATCGAGGACATTCGCGGCGAGCTCGCCCCGAAATCGGTTGTGGCCTCCGGCGCCGGCCTGTTCTTCGCCCAGAACATGATGTACCGGCACACGATCAGTGTGTACGACGGCACGTTCAATCTCGTCGAGACCATCAGCGACCGTGTCGACCTCGCCGAGTACGGAATCGAGGGCTACGAGGGCACTCACCAGGGCTCGCCCGTCGAGGCCGTCTTCACGTCCGAAGGCGATTACGCCTACGTCTCCAACTACCAGATGTACGGCGCCGGGTTCGATCGGCCGGGGTCGGATGGGTGTGATCTGGGCAGCTGGGACGAGAGTTTCCTATACCGGGTCGACACTACGACGCTGCAGATTGACCAGGTCATCGCCGTCGGAGCCGTTCCCAAGTTCCTCGCGATCACACCGGATGACTCCTACGTCCTCGTGACCAACTGGTGCAGCTTCGATATGAGTGTGATCGACACCGCGACGGCGACAGAGGTGACCCGGGTCGAGCTTGGGCGCCACCCCCGCGGGATCGCGGTGACGTCAGACGGAGGGGTGGCTTACGCCTCGGTGATGGGTGGCCGCGATGTCGCCATCGTCGATCTCAGCGTCTTTTCCGTGGAGTGGCTGCGTGACGTCGGTGCCAATCCGCGCCATCTTGTGTTGAGCCCGGACGACCGGTACCTCTACGTGACCCTCAACGGCGAGGGAAGGGTGATCAAGGTCGATCTCGACACCGGCGAGACAGTCGGCAGTGTCGTCTCCGGAAACGCGCCCCGTTCGATGGCGATCTCCATCGACGGTCAGTCGCTGTACGTCGTCAACTACAACTCGGACACAGTCAGCAAGATCCTCACCGAGGACATGACCGAGGTCCAGGAGTTGCCGGCCAACGACAAGCCGATTGGGATTACCTACGACCCCGAAACCGGCGACGTTTGGGTTTCCACCTACTCGGGCAGCCTGATGGTCTTCGCCGATCGCTGACGCGGCGGGGAGCTTTTCTAGCGCTCCAACCAGGCCAGATCGGTGTTACCGCCCGAGACGATGACCCCGATCCGTTGGCCGGCCAGCTCCCTGCCGATCTCGCGGACCGCAGCCAGGCCGGTGGCGCCGGAGGGCTCGACGAGGTGTTTCATCCGGAAGAGGTGAAACCGGGCCGCGGCGACGATCGCTTCCTCGGTGACCGTCACGACCTCGACGTTGCCCGCCGAGAGGATGTCGAAGGTCAGCTCACCGAGTGAGGTGCGGAGCCCGTCGGCGAGCGTCGGCTTGCCGGTGGCCGGCTGGATGACTCCGGTGGAGAGGCTGCGGGCCGCGTCATCGACCTGCTCTGGCTCGGCGCCGACGATCCGTATCGAGGCCCGTCGCGACCGCACCGTCACAACAGTGCCCGACATGAGCCCGCCGCCGCCGATGGGTGCCGCCACGGCGTCGAGATCGGGAACCTGGTCCAGGAGTTCGAGCGCGGCCGTGCCCTGGCCGGCTATGACGGCTACGTCGTTGAAGGGATGGACGAGCGTCGCCCCCGACTCGGTCCGGACCCGCTCCATCGTGGCGACCCGGTCGGCCTGACTCGTCAACACGATCTCGGCCCCGTAACCCCGCATCGCGGCGACTTTGACGTCCGGGGCGTCGTCGGGGACCACCACCGTGCACGCCAAACCGCGGATTGCGGCGGCGTAGGCAAGCGCCTGGCCGTGGTTTCCGGAAGAGTGGGTCACCACCCCTCTCTCCGCAGCCTCGTCTTCCAGCTGGAGCACCGCATTGAGGGCACCTCGTGCCTTGAAGGCGCCAATCTTCTGCTGGCTTTCCAGCTTGAAGAAGACCGAAGCTCCCAATTCCTTGTCGAGCGTCACTGAGGTGGCGATTGGCGTGCGATGGATGAAAGGCTCGATTCGAGACGCGGCTGCCGTGACGTCATCGATAGAAACGTGAGGTATAGACATGATCGAGATCATACGGCGTGATACCGCGCGTCTGTTGTGCACTGCGGGTTGCTATTGCGCACTGTGTGCACAACAGACGTAGAGTCCCTTCGTGGCCACGGGCATCGCCAGCGCTGGGATCCTGCTTTATCGCCTTGACGGGAATCGGCTGGAAGTTCTGATCGCCCATCCCGGGGGGCCTTTCTGGAAGCGGAGGGACGCCGGCGCCTGGACAATCCCGAAGGGCCTGGTCGAGGCGGGGGAGAGCCCCCGTGACGCGGCCCGCCGAGAGTTCACCGAGGAGACCGGCCACGATCCCGGAGACGCCCTGATTTCGCTCGGTGTGATCACTCAGAAGAGTGGAAAAGTGGTCCACGTCTGGGCGGCTGCCGGCGACTTCGACCCGGACGCGCTGGAGTCGAATCTGGTGGAAATCGAGTATCCGCGGGGATCTGGCCGTAATATTGAGTTTCCTGAGATCGATCGGGTGCTGTGGGCGGAACCGCTTGTGGCACAAGAGAAACTGAACCAGGCGCAGGCAGTGCTGATCGAGCGCCTCATCGAGATAGTGCAATCAGGGTCTTGACCGCATAGGGCGGTTGGCCATACACTCTCGGTGGGTGCTGGAGAGAGAAGGCTGCCGTCCGCCAGAAAGGCAGCAGGAGTGGACATGGAGATACCTCTCTCCGACAACTTGCGGAAATCCGACTTCGAGGTCGTCCGCCGGGGCTACGACCCGATCGCTGTCACGAGTTTCCTGAACAAACTCTCCGAGCAGGCCAGGCAGCTCGAGGCCGCGCTCGCCAATGCGAATGCCCGCGTCAATGCGCTCGATCGCCGTCTCGAGGAGCGGGCCAGCAACAAGAACCAGGTCTCCGCAGCCTTTGTGGCCGCGGCCGACGCCAAGCAGGCGCTCCTGGAAGATGCCGAACGTCAGGCGAGCCGAATCATTGAGAAGGCCCGCGACCAGGCGTCGCGCCTCTCCGGTCCCCATGAAGACGTCGAGCAAAGCCGGCTCCAAGTCGCCGAGCTGATGCTCCAGGCGAAGCGACGCCTGGCCGGCGCCGAAGCCGAAGCCGCCGAGATCATCGAGCGGGCGAGGGCCCAAGCCGAGAATGTCACGACGCGGAGCCGCACGGAGGCGCTGGCTGCGATCGAAGGGTCGAAACAAGAAGCGGAGCAGCTCCTGGCGGATGCAGAGAACGAATACCGCCGGGTCTCGCTGATGCTGCGGGGCCTCAAATCCGCAGTGCGGGAGATGATCAGCGCCGGTGAGAGCGCCCACGAGGAGATCGCCGTCGTTCTCGCCGACACAGCCGCGGCCGCCAAGGACCCGGCGCGGGCCCCCTAGCGGCCGCAAAGCGGCGGCGTGAAGGGCTAAAGCAAGTGCGCAAGAGGCCCGAACTAGGTCTTTGATGGCCAACAATCTCAGTAAGCGCCTCCGTGAGTTGGATAAGAAGCCGGCGTCCAACAGGCCGCCGAACCTCCCACCGATGCCGGGACAGCTCGACGACGATGGTCGGCCGATGGATGGCGTCGTCTTCGCCATGATGTCGCTCATCGGCCTGCTGGCCCTCATCGTCCTCGGGGTGGTGTTCGGCACGAAGAGCATCGAGCAGGGACTCGAGGAACGAATCACGCAGACCCTTCACGGTGGCGGGTTGACCGGCCTCGAGGTCCAGGTCAAGGGCAGAGACGTTCTGGTGTTCGGCGACGTTCCGCAGGAGGAGAACATCGGCCAGGCAATCGCCTACGTCGAGTCGCTCGAGGGTGTTGTCTCAGCCGAAACCAACATAAGGGTCGTGGTGCCGCGGACGCCGACGGAGGTGGCTGTCGCATCCGACCCGATCGTTCTCACCTGGGATCAGTCGAGTGCCACCGTCGTTGGAACGGCTTCGACTCAGGAGAACCTCGACGCGATTGTCGCCAGTCTCGAGAGCAAGTTCGGGTCCCTGGATGCGTCCGGGCTCACCGTCCGCGACGGTGTCGGCAGCGAGCGCGATTGGCTGTCGGCCTTCCTGCAGCTTGCGGCGAAAATGCACGATCTCACGCCGGTCGGGTCGGTGCTGGCGAACCCGGATGAGGCGGTCTTCCAGGTCCAGGCCGAATTCGAGACTCGCCAGGAGCGATCGGACGCCCGCCAGGAAGTGCAGGACATCGTCAGTGCAACGACGTTTGATCTGACAAGTGCGCTCACCTACGAAGACGCCCCGCCTCCCCCCGAGGAAGACGATGTCGCGCAACTGCAGGACACCATCAACGACGTCATTGGTGGCGACGACCTCATCGACGGCAAGATCGTCGAGTTCGAGACCGACAGCGACGTGATAACGCCGGTGGGCCGGGCGCTACTCGATGAGATCCTCGAGGCACTGCGCCAGTTCCCCGACATCTCCATTGAGATCGCGGGTCATACGGATGACCAGGGCTCGGATGACTACAACCTCGATCTGTCCAGGCGGCGCGCTGAAGCCGTTCTAGCTTACGTTGTCGCCGCGGGCGAGACGCCAGATCGTTTTGTTGTGGTCGGCTACGGGGAGACTCGCCCGCTCGTCGACAACACCACGGCAGAGGACCGCGCCCGGAACCGCCGCATTGAATTCAAAGCACTGCTCGAAGGCTAGGAACAACATCATGATGTACATCGCAGGACAGATCACCGTTTGGATGGTCGCCGCGGCCCTGTTCGGGTTTGCCGTCGGCTGGGCTGCCCGCGGCCGTCGCAGCGGCCGCCGCATCGGCAGCAGGCGTTTCTAGATTCGATCGAATCAGGCTTCGAGCGAGCCGGGCGTTTCGAATCTGTCCGATTTGCAACGCCTAACTGTCCCGGATTACACCGCGCGCTGCAATCGGATACTGCCGCGATCGAGTGCTGCGTAGACGGTCCGATGGTGCGCGGGGTTCGGGGACCCCTTCGTAGAGACGGCTGCTTCCCGTCCCCGGGGTGATCTACGTTGTGTGTCGCCCGTCGAACGTTGTACGTTCCTACTCTGCACGTTCACACCGATTCCGGGAGGGTTAGATGGATTTCTTGGGCGCCGGAGATGTTGTTTGGGAAGACGCGCCGGGAGAGCACTTCACCGGGGCGGTCAGGTTCGGTCCGCTGTACTCGCCGCAGGACCCTGAAGATCTCAACGTTCTCGCGGTGCACTTCAGCGCGGGCGCTCGGACCGATTGGCACTCCCACCCGGGCGGCCAGGTCATCTACGTCACGGAAGGAGCCGGGTGGGTGGTCAAGGGCGACGGGACTCGTGCTGAGATCACTGCCGGTGACGTCGTTCATGCTCCTCCAGGTGAGGTGCACTGGCACGGCGCGAGGCCCAACAGTCACATGGTTCATCTATCTCTGACCTGGCGGGGGGCGACCGAGTGGGATCCGCGCAGCGTGAGCGACGAAGAGTACGAGGGGTGACCACCCCCGAGCCCGCCGTCGACTGGCATCGGCTTGACGTTGCCGACCTGGCCGTCGGTCATGTCAAGACAGTCGTCGTGGCCGGGAGGGCGCTCGCCGTCACGCGCACCGACGACGGTTACGGCGTACTCGACAATCGGTGCCCTCATCAGAACGGTCCCCTCGGGGAGGGCCACATTGAGGATGGGTGCTTGATCTGTCCCTGGCACGGTTACGAATACCATCCGCTCACCGGACAACCGCCTGAGGGCTACGGCGACGAGGCCGTTGTGTTCCCGTCCGTGATGCGCGAGGACGGGCTGCATGTTGCGCTCCCCGTCACGGAAGCCTCGCCGACGCTGATGGATCAAGTGGTTGACGTCATGACCGACTGGGGAGTCGACACAGTCTTTGGAATGGTCGGCCATTCCAACCTCGGCCTGGCAGATGCGATGCGGCGCGCCGAGGCCGATGACCGTCTGACATACATCGGCATTCGTCACGAAGGTGCGGGAGCGTTTGCCGCCTCGGCCTATGCCAAGCTGACCGGGCGCCCGGCCGCATGTTTTGCGATCGCCGGGCCGGGAGCCACGAATCTGCTTACCGGGCTGTGGGATGCCAAGGTCGATCGAGTTCCGATCCTGGCGTTGACCGGTCAGGTCAACACCCAGGTCCTTGGTCCCGGTGCATTTCAGGAGATCCCGACCGCGGCGGCTTTCGAGGCCGTCGCCGAGTGGAGCCAGACGGTGTTGAGCCCGGAAAATGCCCCAGAGCTGATGGCGTTGGCGATCAAGCACGCCGTGGTCAAGAGAGACGTTGGCCATCTCATCTTCCCGAACGACACCCAGGAGATGGACGGTCTCGACTCGCCGCCGGACACGCCGGTGGAGGGCCGCATGGCGGCGGCGGAGATTGCGCCCCCCGAATCCGATCTCAGGGCGGCGGCCGAGCTGCTTGCCGGCGCAACCCGGCCGGTGATCATCGCCGGCCACGGAGCTCGAGATCACCGCGACGAGATCATCGAGCTGGCCGAACAAATCGATGCGCCGATCATCACGACTTTCAAGGCAAAAGGCCTGGTCAGCGATAGTCACCCGCTCGGCTGTGGTGTGCTCGGACGCTCTGGCACACCGGTTGGATCGGCCGTTATGGGTCGCAGCGATGCACTGCTGGTGCTGGGGGCGTCCTTCTCCAACCACACCGGGATTTCCAGGAACAAGCCGACCATCCAGGTGGATTTCGATCGAATGGCGCTCGGCAAGTTTCATCCGGTCGACATCCCCTTGTGGGGTGAGATCGGTCGTACGGTCGCCGACTTGCGAGGACGGCTCGAACCCGTGGACCGTCCCGATCAGCGGACTGATATCGCTCGGAGATGGGAGACGTGGCGTCGCGAGAAGGCGCGGCGGGCGAAGCTCGTCGACGGGAAGGGCAGGATGCATCCGGCTCGGCTCTTCGCGGCGCTCAGCCACGTGGTGCCGGACGATGCCGTGCTGCCCGTTGACGTCGGCAACAACACTTACGCCTTCGGCCACTACTTCGAGTGCACGGGACGGCAGGATGTCATCATGTCGGGCTACCTCGGCTCGATCGGCTTCGCACTTCCGGCGGCCTTGGGGGCTGCGGTGGCGGTGGACGGACGTCGCCGTGTGGTGTCGATCTCGGGAGACGGTGGCCTTGGGCAGTACCTCGCCGATTTCACGACGGCGGTCAAGTACTCATTGCCCATCGTTCATGTCGTCATGAACAACGACGAACTCGCCAAGATCAGCCGTGAGCAGGTCGGCGAGCTCCGTCCCGTGTGGCAGACGAGCCTTGTCAATCCCGATTTCGCTGCCTACGCGGAGCTCTGCGGCGGAGCTGGTTTCTCCATCAAGTCCGGCGATGAACTCGACAACGTGCTCGCCGAAGCACTCGCCGTCTCCGATCGCCCCGTAATGATCGAGGTCAACACCTCCGGCCAGTGGGTATAGCGCGAGCCGGTCGAACAAAACGGCGGTCGCGCGACCTCAGTTAGTGGCTCCCCCCGGAGGGTGCGCGGAGCGTGTCTGGCAAAGCGGCGACCGAGTCGAGCTCACCTAGTGGCTCCCCCCGGCGGGGGGAGGGGCACCGCCCGCAGGGTGGGAAGACGGGCGCTGGCTCGAAGTGATTCCCGGCTTCAGGCTCTCCATCCCCTAGGGGCGACAGATCCCTCCTACCGGGAGCCACCTCTGGGGACGCGCCCCCTTACCCGCTTCGCCGACTTCGTCGTCGGCGGGTCCCGGCTCGGGACGTTTGGATGTCAGCCAGACCGCAGGTTTGGAGACAGCTCGGCCTCATCCAAACCCCCCTCGTCCCCCTTCGGAGGAACACATGCGCGCGGCGACCCACGTCGTGTCTTCCGCGGGAGTTGGATGGGGACACATCCTGATTCGATCGAGTGTCTCTGTTTGCGCCCGTTTGCTGCCTGGGGCAGGATGGGGGAGCGCGGTGGCCGACCCGGTGCCGCGTGCTAGCAACCAATCGGTGGTCACATGGCTGGGGCATCAGAACTTCCCGAACTCATCCGAGAGTTCACGGACATGTCGAAGGAGTATCTCCGCCAGGAGACGCTTGATCCTGCCAAGGAGCTGGGCCGCTACGCCGGCTTCGCCGTCGGCGCGGCCCTGTGCTTCGCGATCGGCGCCGTTCTGCTTTCGATCGCCGGTGTCCGCCTGATCATCGATGCGCTGCCGGAAGGTCCGAACTGGAGCGCACTCGGCTACATCATCGCCACGATGGTCATTGCACTGATGTCGGGCCTCTTGATCAAGTTTGCTGCAGAAGACCGGAAAAGGGGATAGCCGTGGCGATTGAGCGATCGGATCTGGAACAGAAACTGCGCGAGATCGAGGACATCGTCACCGAGACGAAGCAACAGGCACGCAGCACCGGAACGATCCTGGTGCTCGCCGCAGTGGCGGTGGCCGCGCTCATGTTCATTTTTGGGAGGCGTCGCGGCAAGAAGGCCGGAGGCGCCCGCGTCGAGGTATACAGGCTCAAGTGAGCAAGCTCGTCACCTTCGGTATCAGGCAGATGTTCGGCGGCGCCCGCCGCGGGCAGGCACCTCTGGCAGGGCTCGGCGCGGCGTTGGCCGTCATTGGATGGCTGCGAGGCCGCAACAAACACGACAACGAGCTCATCTACAAACGCAAGCTGAAGCAGGGCGAAGAGGTTCGCATCAAGTTCCTGCGCGGCGAATCAGCCGACGACGTGACGGTTACCGGGTAGGATCATTCCGTGTTTCGCAACCGTGACAGAATGGTGAAGATCATCGTCTGGTTCGTCGTGCTGGCGATGGTGCTGACGGTGTTCGCGACCGTCGCCTCGATTTTCGCCTGACCCGTGACTGCCTTCGCCGCCGGCGAGCCCTGCTTGCTCTATGACGCCAAGGGCCGCACCTACCTGATCCGTCTCGAAGCCGGCAGCGAGTTCCAGTATCACCGCGGCGTGGTGCAACACGACGACATCATTGGTCGGGACCAAGGCTGTTTCGTCGCGGCATCAATGGGCTCCAAGCTCGTAGCGGTTCGTCCGCGCCTGGCCGACTACACAATCAAAATGCCGCGGGGGGCCGCGGTCGTGTATCCGAAAGACACCGCAGCCATCGTGATGTGGGCCGACATCTGCCCCGGGGCCACGGTTCTCGAAGCCGGCACCGGGTCCGGTGCGCTCACGCTTGCACTGCTACGGGCAGTTGGCGGGAGCGGACGTGTCGTATCCGTCGAGCGTCGTGCCGATCACGGAGAGGTCGCGATACAGCGGATCGAGGGTTTCCTGGGTCACATTCCGGACAACCTCGAGCTGCGGATCGGCGACGTCGAAGACAACTTCGAGGACGTCGCGCCGGATCGGGTCGTCCTCGACATGCCGGAGCCGTGGCACAGCGTGCGACCGGCGGTGCGTCACCTGCGGCCGGGTGGCATTTTCTGCAGTTATCTGCCGACTGTTCCCCAGGTTCAGGAGCTGCGCCGCGAGCTCGCCGCGTCCGGATCCTTCATCGAAGAGACCACATTTGAGGTCTTGCACCGCGAATGGACGGTCGAAGGCCGCTCCGTTCGCCCAAGTCATCGAATGCAGGGTCATACCGGCTTCATCACCGTGGCCAGGAGGTTTACCCGTCCCGGCTCGGAAAACGGTTCTGAGTAGTGATTCTGTCGGGGACGCGATGCTGAATTCACGCCAAAACGTGCCGATGTTGTCTCATGTGGGTGCCTACACTGGCGCCCCCATCGACCGATGAGCTTGTCAGGAGGCCAGCGGCGTGGACAGAACTGAGGGCCAGAACCCGGATTTGAAGAGCACCGTCAGGATGCTCGAAGAGGAAGTCGCCATCTTGCGGCGGCGGCTTCAGGATGCGCCGCGCCGCGTCCGCGTGCTCGAAGAGCGACTGCTCGACACCAAGAACAAACTCGCGCAGGCAGCTCACCAGAATCAGAAGCTCGCTTCGGCGCTCGAAGAGACCCGCGAGCAGCTCGCCATGCTGCGCGAAGAGGTCGAGAAGCTCACGGCCCCGCCGAACCCCTTCGGCACCATTCTCGGAATCAACCCGGATGGCACCGCCGACGTGTTCACGTCGAATCGCAAGATGCGCGTCAATGTCGAGCCGAGCCTCGAGATCAAGGCGCTCGAGGTGGGCCAGACCGTGCTGCTGAACGAGGCCTACAACGTCATTGAGGTGCGCGACTTCGATATCGCCGGTGAGGTTGTCTCCATCAAAGAGGTCATGGACGAAGAGCGGCTCATCGTTACAGGCCGCGCCGACGAGGAGAAGGTCATCGAGCGCGCCGCCCCACTGGTAGGTGAGTTCCTCCGGGTAGGCGACCACATCCGCCTCGATCCGCGGACAAACCTTGCTTTCGAGAAGCTGGTGCGTCCCGAAGTCGAGGAATTGGTCCTCGAAGAGGTCCCGGATGTCAGCTACGAGGACATCGGAGGTCTGGCGGATCAGATCGAATCGATTCAGGACGCCGTCGAGCTTCCCTACATCCACAAGGCGAGGTTCCTCGAGTACGATCTCGCCGCTCCCAAGGGCGTCCTCCTCTACGGCCCTCCCGGTTGCGGGAAGACCCTGATTGCCAAGGCCGTGGCCAACAGCCTGGCCAAGGCCGTCGCCTCAAAGGAGGGCAACGAGGACACCCGGTCCTACTTCCTGAATATCAAGGGCCCGGAGCTACTCAACAAGTACGTCGGCGAAACCGAACGCCAGATCCGGCTCATCTTCCAGCGGGCCAAGGAGAAGAGCGACGAAGGTGTCCCGGTAATCGTCTTCTTCGATGAGATGGATTCGCTCTTCCGCACGCGGGGTACCGGCGTGTCGTCCGATGTCGAGTCCACGATCGTTCCCCAGCTGCTTTCCGAGCTCGACGGTGTCGAAACGCTGCGCAATGTGATCGTTATCGGAGCCTCGAATCGTGAAGACCTGATCGATCCGGCCATCCTGCGTCCGGGCCGACTCGACGTGAAGGTCAAGATCGAGCGACCCAACGAGGAAGCAGCCCGCCAGATCTTTGGAATCTATCTCGCCGAAACACTGCCCTTCGCGGCCAGCGAACTCGCCAACTACGACGGCGACAAGCGGGCGATGATCGATGACATGATCGCGAAGGTCGTGGCCCAGATGTACGACACGTCCGAGCACAATCGTTTCCTCGAGGTGACCTACGCCAACGGCGATCGTGAGGTGCTCTACTTCAAGGACTTCTCGTCCGGAGCGATGATCGAGAATATCGTGCGACGCGCCAAGAAGGACGCCATCAAGCGCGAGATCGCAGGCGAGGAACGTGGGCTCACCGCCCAGGACCTGGCTCACGCCATCACCCAGGAATTCCGCGAGCACGAGGACCTTCCCAACACGACCAATCCCGACGACTGGGCCCGCATCAGCGGCAAGAAGGGTGAGCGCATCGTTTACGTGCGGACCCTCATCGAGGGCAGCGGCGAGAGCCGCACCATCGAGGCAGTCACCCCGGGTCAGTACCTGTGAGCCTGCGCTACCTCCGCCGGGGTCTCGACTAGTGAGCCTGCCAAAGGTCATCGGGACCGAGGTCGAGTACGGAATAACCGTGCGCAACTCACCCGACTTCAACCCGGTGGTCGGATCGAGCAAGCTCATCAACTCCTATGCCGGAGAGCGGGCCCGAATCCAGTGGTCGTACGATGAGGAATCGCCCGGGCGCGATGCCCGCGGCTTCGGGTATGAAGACTCGCTGCCGGCTGATCTCGACAGCGGCCTCGTCAACGTTGTTCTGCGCAATGGCGCCCGGCTGTACGTGGACCATGCTCACCCCGAATACTCGACTCCGGAATGCTCCGACGCCCGCGAGGCGGCCCTCCACGACAAGGCGGGCGAGGTTCTGATGGGTCGTGCCGTCGCGATGACCCGAGCCACTATGCCGGCGCACGAGCGGATGTTCATCCACAAGAACAACTCCGACGGGAAAGGCAACTCCTACGGGGCGCATGAGAACTACCTGATTGCCAGGGATATCCCGTTCGGTGCGGTCGTCCGCCACATGACCGGGTTCTTCGTCACTCGCCAGATCTTCACCGGGTCGGGGAAAATCGGGTCCGAGAACGGCCGGCCCGACGTTGACTTTCAGATCACGCAGCGGGGTGACTTCTTCGAGGAGGAGGTCGGGCTCGAGACGACACTGAAGCGCCCGATCATCAACACCCGTGACGAGCCGCACGCGGACTCTGCGAAGTATCGCCGGCTGCACGTCATCATCGGCGACGCCACGCGGGCGGAGCCACAGACATATCTCAAGTTGGGTTCGGCAGCGCTGATTCTCGACGCCCTCGAGGACGGAGCTCTCAGCGAGCCGTTGCTCCTGGCCCAGCCGGTCGGCGCGGTAACCGCAGTGAGCCACGACCCCACATTGCAGGCAGTGGTCGAATTAGACGACGGCCGATCGATAACCGCGCTCGAGGCGCAGTGGCAGTACCTCGAGTGGGCCAAGAAGTACGTCGATGGCGGCACCGACAACCCCACGTACCTCGAGGTCGTCGACCTGTGGGAGGGAATCCTCACCGACCTCGAGATCGATCCGCGGCGGACATCGGACCGGCTCGATTGGACTGCCAAGCTGGCGCTCTTCGAGGGCTACATCAACCGCGACAGCCTCGATTGGAGCGACAGCAAGCTTGCACTGCTCGATCTGCAGTACCACGACGTCGACCCGGAGAAGGGCCTATATGACCGCCTCCTGGCCGCCGGGCGGATGCAGCGGCTGTTCACCGCAGACGAGGTGGGATTGGCAATCGACAATCCCCCCGAGAGCACCCGGGCCTATTTCCGGGGCCTGTGCGTGGCCAAGTATCGGGAAGCTCTGGTGGCGGCCAATTGGGATTCGCTGGTCTTTGACGTCGGGGGAGATGCCCTCAAACGGGTGCCTATGATGGAGCCACTGCGCGGCAGCAAGGAACTGGTTGGCGGTTTGATCGACCAGGCCGACACCGCCGGTGAATTGCTGCAACTACTTGGAGGCGAATAGTGGCCGAACAGGAACGCAAACAGACTCGCTCCGACTCATCAGAGCAAGACGTTGTCGAGACCGACGTCGAGGCTTCCGCAGAAGCGGAGGAGCTCACCGAGCGGATCGACGACATCCTCGACGAAATCGATACCGTGCTCGAAGAGAACGCTGAGGAGTTCGTCAAGAACTACGTCCAGAAGGGCGGCGAGTGAGCGACGACGCTCGTCGTTTCCTGGCGGGGCCGTTGCCGCTCGACTCCCTGGCACCGGGTGCCAGCTTTGTCACGCTGTTGGAGTCCGAGGGTATGGCACCACGGTGGACGACGAGCCCCGGCAACGAGATCGAGATTCCTGAGGCGACAACCGTGCTCGCGGTCAAGTACCGCGCCGGCGTCGTCATGGCGGGGGATCGCCGCGCCACGGCAGGGAATGTCATCGCGCATCGTCGAGTGCAGAAGGTCTTTGCGGCCGATGAGTACTCCGCAGTGGCGATTTCGGGCACAGCGGGCATGGCCGCCGAGTTGATCAAGCTGTTCCAGACCGAACTCGAGCACTACGAGAAGATCGAGGGAACCCGGCTTTCGCTCGAGGGGAAGGCCAACTACCTCGCCCGGATGGTGCGAAATCACCTCCCGCTGGCCTTCCAGGGCCTCGTGGTCGTTCCGTTGTTCTGTGGATTCGACGAGTCGGACGACGAAGGGCGGCTCTACACGTTCGACGTGGTCGGCGGCCGTTACGAGGAGCAGGACTACGCCACGACCGGCTCCGGCGGCGCCGAGGCCAAGTCATTCATCAAGGGTGTGCACGACCCGGACATGGATGAGCCCGGCGCGCTGCGCGTAGCGATCGAGGCGCTGGTTGCCGCCGCCGAGGAGGATTCGGCCACCGGTGGCCCCGACCTCAAGCGCAAGATCTACCCCAATGTCGTCACGGTGACCGCAGATGGGTTCACCGAGATCGAAGAGGACCGCATTGCGGCGATAGCCACCGAAGCGTTGGAGGCCCGCCCATGACCATGCCAATGTATGTGCCGCCTGAGCAACTCATCAAGGATCGGGCCGAGTTCGCCAAGAAGGGAATTGCACGCGGGCGGCCGATCGTCGTCATCGAGTATGCCGACGGCGTGCTGCTGCTCGGCGAGAACCCCTCGGGATCGCTGCAGAAGGTCGGTGAGATCTACGACGCGGTCGCTTTTGCCGGCGTCGGTCGCTTCAACGAGTTCGAGAGCCTCCGGGTAGCGGGCATCCGGTACGCCGATCTCAAGGGATACTCCTACGGCCGCGGCGACGTCACTGCCAAAGGCCTTGCCAACGCCTATGCCCAAACGCTGGGCCAGGTATTCACCCACGAAGTGAAGCCGTACGAGATCGAATTGATGGTCGTTGAGATCGGGAGCATTCAGGCCGACACGCGGATCTACCGCGTGCAGTTCGACGGCACATTGCAAGACCTGGACAACTTCGGTGCCATTGGCGGCGAGGATGAGGAGCTCACGACCCGCCTCGGGGACGGCTTCAGTCAAGGCATGGACCTGGCCGCCACCCTCCGTCTGGGCTGCGAAGCGATCGAGTCCGACGGCGGTGAAATCGTGCCACCCGCCGAGTGGGAAGCCGCGGTGCTCGATCGGACCAATGGCCGCCGCAAGTTCCGCAGACTCGACGCCGCCACTATCGAATCCGCCCGGCAGTAGCCGGCGCGGCGACGCGACAGCACATAGATCGGGAACGCGTCGATCATCCCCGGCGGGGTTTCGGTAGACCGAATGATCGCGGCGAGCAGCCGCGGTGGGGTGTCAGTAGACCCGAATGATTGCGGCGATGAAGAGGCCGACCATGATGGCCCCGAGGGCGAGCGCGATGACCTGCCGGTCGAACGGCCGCGTTGTCGTCACGTGGTCGATTTCGGGGTCGGCTGCGGCGATGGCGTCGTTGACCTCGGCGTCGAGCAGCACTGAAGCGGCATCCGCAACCCTGTCCGACAGCACCCAAAGCTCCGTTTCGGCGAGGCGCCCCACAGTCACCGGATAAGGCCCCAGCGCCGGACTGTGCACCCGCACCTCGATCCCCTCTGAACGGAGGCGCGCCGCCAGCACGTTGCCTGCGGTGATATCGCCTACGGTTGCCACCTTCACGAAGTGGCCCGGTTCCGGCGTAGTCCTGTGCGCCATGAGCAGATCGTACCGATCGACCGAGCACTAGTTGTACAGGATCTTTCGCAAACGGTACCGCTAGGAGGCCTTCGCGGGTTACCCTGCCCCTAGATGACTCGCAGAATCTTCGGCATTGAGAACGAATACGGTGTCACGTGCACCCTGCGCGGCCAGCGTCGCCTATCGCCCGACGAGGTTGCCCGCTACCTGTTTCGGCGGGTGGTCAGCTGGGGTAGGTCATCAAACGTGTTCCTCGAGAACGGTGCCCGGCTGTATCTCGACGTCGGCTCCCACCCGGAGTACGCAACGCCCGAGTGTGACAGCCTCTATGACGTCGTGCGTCATGACAAGGCCGGAGAGCGAATTCTGGAGGGCCTGGTCGAGTCGGCCGAAACCCGCCTCGAGGAGGAGGGGATCAAGGGTCAGATCTACCTGTTCAAGAACAACACGGACTCTGCCGGCAACTCATACGGCTGCCACGAGAACTACCTGATCACCCGCCATGGCGACTTCCAGCGGATCATCGACACGCTTATTCCGTTCTTCGTGACACGGCAGATCTACGCCGGTGCCGGCAAGCTGCTCCAGACGGCGCGAGGAACGGTGTTCTGCCTCGCCCAGCGAGCGGAGCACATATGGGAGGGGATCTCGTCGGCAACGACTCGGAGCCGCCCCATCATCAACACCCGCGACGAGCCCCACGCCGACGCCGAGCGCTATCGCCGCCTTCATGTCATCGCCGGTGACTCGAACATGTCGGAATACATGACGTACGTCAAGGTGGGGACCACGGCGGCTCTGCTCCAAATGCTCGAGGACGATGTCGTTTTCCGAGATCTGACGCTGGAGAACCCGATCCGGGCGATTCGGGAGATTTCGCATGACATGACGTGCCGGCGGCGCGTCCGATTGGCGAATGGGCGTGAGCTGTCGGCGCTCGACGTGCAGTGGGAGTACCTCGAACGGGCTATTCGCTACGCCCGAACGACCGGTTTTCCGCCCGAGGTCGAGCAGGCCGTTCTCATGTGGGAGAACCTCCTGACCGGCTTGGAAAAGGATCCGCTCTCGCTCCATAGGGAATGCGACTGGGTCGCCAAACACCGCCTCATCGAGCGGTACCGCGAGAAGCACGATCTGCCGCTGTCGTCCCCGCGACTGGCACTGCTCGATCTTGCCTATCACGACGTGAGCAAAGAGCGCGGTCTCTTCTATCTGCTCGAGAGAAGGAACGAGATGGAAAGGGTCGTGACTGACGACTCGATCGAGACCGCCATGACCGAACCACCTGCCACCACCCGTGCCAAGCTTCGCGGCCAGTTCATCAAGGCTGCCAAAGCCAAGAAGCGCGACTTCACCGTGGACTGGGTCCACCTCAAGCTCAACGACCAGGCCCAACGCACGGTCCTCTGCAAGGACCCGTTCAAAGCAGTCGATGAGCGCGTCGAGAAGCTGATCGAGAGCTTGTAGGTCTGCGATCAGAGGTTGAGGTCAGACCCCGGGCTGGGGAGACTCAGCAAGACCACGAGTAACGACGTAGGACTCGTCATTGAACCAGAGCCGGTCGTACCGACCCACTACCTGGCGCGTCGCCTCGAGGTAGCGGCCGGACTCGATGGCATCCGTCAACCGATCCTCATCAATCTGGGCGACGTACGCCGCAGCATTCCACGCCGCCAGCACGGTCGATGTACCGATGTGCTCGGTCATCTCCGACGGCATCGCGTGCAGGATGTACTGGAAGATGGCCTCCTCATCGGGGACGTCATGCAGAAGGATGTCGTCGCGGTCGAGAACGGCTGCCAGCTCGCGGAACAGATCGTGGCGACTGGTACGAAAGGGATCCTCCTCGGGCCAGACGTTGCGGATGATCTCGAGCGCCGGGTCGTCGCCGGCCGCATGGATTCCGATCAGTCGCCCTCCTGGAGCGAGGGCCTCGGCCAGCGGGGCCAACACCATGCGGACCTTGGCGGCGGTCGGCGTTGCCGCCCTGTAGGGCTGCGACGCCAGAATCAGCTCGTACTCGATGTCGGTACCGCCGGGATGAGGAATGACGTCACGAAGCAGGAACTCCCGGTCCCCGCGATAGATAACGTGAACCGAGGGATTCACGGGAACCGGGTTTCCGGTCCTCTCGCTGGTCGCTACCGCCCAGTCGGCGGCGAACTGGACGTGGAGGCGTTCCAGCTGAACCGCGAAGTCGTGCGCAGTGGTCCCTTCGAGCGCGGTGGTTCGCCAGACAACTTCCTCATCCGAGAAGCCACCGAGATGGACGGCTTGGCGGTATGGCATGTTGGTGACTGCGAAGACCATCTCCGGGTGTTCGAAGAACCGATCGGGCATGGAGTCGACCGCCCGGCGGACGTCCTCGATGGAGATCTCCTTGCCAACGACTAGCCACGGGACGTGAGTGAACACCTGATGGAGCCGGCGCATCAGGTGGATGAGCACCGTCGCATCGCCCATTCCGGCATCAAAGATGCGGAGCGCCGAGCCCTGCGGGTCGAGGTGGGGAAGCTCACGGCTGACGCGCTCGGCGACTGCGGCCTTTTCGTTCGTGGTCGTGACGAACATGTTGTACGCGGCGCGGCTGTCAAAGAAACGTGCCGGGCCGGGAGAGTGGTTCACGGCGATCAGGATAAGACCGCAGTTGTCTCTAGTTGTCCGCGTTGCCGAGGCGCATCCGAAGTCCGCCCGGCGCGAGGGGCGCCGGCCGCTGCTCTGGGTGCGATCGCCGGCTGTGCGCTCAGCCAGGGTCCTTCACATAGAACCGTGGCGCGAATACCCTGCGCGCGACCAATGCAAAACGTCATCGAACGTATCCTCAACCTGCTCGCCTTTCTGCTCACCGTCCAACGCCCGGTCACTGCCGACGAGATCCGCATGACCGTTGCCGGATACGACCAGTCCAGGGATGAAGCCTTCCGTCGCATGTTTGAGCGCGACAAGGATCTCCTGCGCCGGCTCGGGATCCCGCTCGAGCTGGCGCCGACCGACGCGTGGGAAGTGGAGCACGGCTACGTAGTTCCCGCCGAGGAGTATGCGCTGGAAGACCCCGGGCTCACCGACGAGGAGCGGGCCGCGCTGTGGCTGGCCGCCCAGGTGGTCAGAGTCGGCGGCCGGGCAACAGGGCCCGACGCGCTCCTGAAACTGGGAGGGGCGCCGGCGGGTGGCGCCGCGGAGCCGCTGGCGGCCGATCTCGGCGCCGAGAGCGACGTTCTCGGAGACGTGTTCCTGGCCGTCTCGGAGCGCCGCTGGATCGGCTTCGACTACAGGGACTCCCGTCGTCAAGTGGCGCCATATGGCCTGGTGCACCGGCGCGGGCACTGGTACATGGTCGGTCCGGAGCGAAGCGACCTGTCGGTGGTCAAAGCATTCCGCCTCGATCGAGCCGGTGATGTCCGCATCGGAGAACACCCCGATCAGTTTGAGCGTCCCTCCGGCTTTCGAGCCAGCGACTCGATCCCGCAGGCGCCGTGGGAAGCGGGAGGCGACGATCTCACGGCCGAGGTGGTCTTCGACGCAGATCTGGCGTGGTGGGCAAAACGGCAGTTGTCGGGACGGGTCGAGGCGAAAGAGGATGCCGACGGTTCACTGTACGCCTCGATTCCGGTGGCGAATGTCGATGCCTTCCTGGCGTGGATGCTGGGCTTCGATGACCGGGCCGAGATCATCGGCCCCGCCCATCTGCGCGACCTGTTCGTGGCCCGCATAAGGGCGGGCGCCCGATGAGCAGTGCACGCACGGCCCGCCGACTCACCCGACTCCTGGCGATGCTGCCGTGGGTCATTGCCAACCCCGGCAACACGGTTCAAGAGGTCTGTGACCGATTCGGCTACACCCCGCATCAACTGGCTGCGGACCTCAACCTGGTATTCGTTTGCGGCCTGCCCGGCTACGGGCCGGGCGACCTCATGGTGGCCTTCATCGACGATGACGAGGTCGTGGTCGAGATGGCCGACTACTTCTCCGCCGCGGTGCGCCTGTCGGCCCCCGAGGCTCTGACCCTGCTGGCCGCCGGGATGGCCGTGATGTCTGCCGGCCAGGGCCCAGTAGCCCTTGCCAGCGGCGTCGACAAGCTGCAGCGGCTTCTGCTGCCGGACTCCGAAGATGCCCTGGTCGTCGATCTGGCCGAACCGGATCTCGTCGGAGAATTGCGTCACGCGGCGGCCGACGGAGCTGTCGTGCACATTGTCTACACGGCTCTCGGCAGCGGATCGACGACCGAGCGCGACATCGAGCCGTGGACTGTTTTCTCGACAATGGGGAACTGGTACGTGGCCGCGCATTGTCGGCTGGCCGGTGGGGAACGAGTGTTCCGGATCGATCGTATTCAGCAGGCTGAAGCTACCGGGGAGACGTTCGAGCCGCCGGCCGAGCCACCTCCGCCCGAAGTGCAATACTCGCCGGGCGTTGACGATGTCGAGGCCACGATCAGGCTGGCCCCGGCCGCCCGGTGGATCACCGATTACTACCCCGTGGACATTGTCGGGGCAGATGATGAGTCCACCGTGGTTCGATTCTCCGCGTCCGATCCACTTGTGATTGCCCGTTTGCTGCTGCGGCTGGGAGACGCCGCCGAGCTTATGGACGGTACCGAAGTGGCCGCCACAAGGGGCGCGTTGCGAGACCGAATCCTGGCTCGCTACGAATCCTGAAGAGGGGGCTAGAAACGGGCTAGCACCTTATGACTAAGGGCCAAATAGTCATTTAGGCGCTCAGGTAGTTGCCGATGTTTCTATCGAGCCACACGGTAGGGACCGGAGCAAGATCTCATGACAACTATCAGGACCACATGCGACTTGTGCGGAGACGTCGAACTGACGACTTCCGACATTCGCCTGGAGCTTGCGCCATCGGCCACAACCGGCCACTACCGGTTTGAATGCCCCTTCTGCTGCGGGACGCAGCGGCGGCCCGCCAACAACCGGGTAGTCAGCATTCTCCTGGCGACGGGAGTTGAGTACGAGATCATCGATCCCAGAGCTCCCATCAGCGAGGAAGAGATCAACGCCTTTGCCTTCGCCCTCGACAACGAGGACTGGTTCAGCCAGATAACGTAGGATTTCGCTCGAATGAGGATTCGAGCGAGCATCTCAGCGGCGCCTTCCGGCGCCGCTTCGTGTTTGTGCGGCCTCCCGGCCGCTCGCGTTTCCGAAACGAACTCAGAGGCCTCACCCAATCCCACCGCGCCGCACAGGTCGCTCGAATTCGAGGCATGGTCGGCGAGCTGCGCCGATTCCACTCGGCAGCTCCTTGGATCTTCCTTCCTCGTTTCCGCTTAGGTTGGGGCCTGCGGAGTCCGTTGCATGGACATGCTCCCCACAGTGGTGAGGGGTATCTAGCATCAGGGCCGTATGGGCAGTTTCACAGCTTCAGAGATACTCACGGTCATCGTGGTGATTCTCATCGTCTTCGGGCCGAACCGGCTGCCCGAACTGGCGCGCAAGGCAGGGAGCCTGGCGGCGAGCGCACGCCGTGCCATGGATTCGCTGAAGAGTGAGATCAACGCCGAGTACGGTGACGTGATTGCACCGTTGCGCGATGCGCGCGACGAGCTGCGGTCGGCCGGGACCGAGATCAAAGGGCAGGTCTCCGAGATCGGCAAGGAAGTAAGTGCGGCGGGCGACGAAATCAAGGATGTGACGAAGCAAGCGCTCGATCCCGACACGTCCGGCGCCGCGGGTAGCGCCGAGGACACGAGCGCCGGTGCGGCAACCGCGGCGCCGGAACAGACCGCGTCACCGTCCGAATCAGACGTTGCCGCCGCGCCGCCCGCAGTTTCGGACGACCCAACTGCGCCCGCCGGTGAAGCGGCGCCGGAGCCTCCGCGTGACGCGACCGGGACAGACAATGGCTGATGCCTCACCCGAATCGACGATGTCCATTGGCGGGCACCTGGTGGAACTTCGCAAGCGTCTCGTATGGGCGTCGGGGGCGCTTCTGGCCGCGTCGGTGGTGGGGTTCATATTCCACAAGAGAATCCTCAGCTGGCTGATCGTCCCCTACCAGGCGGCCGTCGCCGACGGCTCGCTGTCGTTCTTCCGGCCCACGGAGGCCTTCTCGGTCGCCATGCGCCTGTCGCTCTTCGGTGGTCTGATTTTGGCGAGCCCGGTGATCATCTATCAGATCTGGCGTTTCGTGAGCCCGGCGCTCACTAACCAGGAGCGTCGCTATGTGATTCCCCTGTCGCTGGTGCTTGGCGTCTTGTTCGCCAGCGGGGTCGCGCTGGGGTACTGGTCGCTGGAACGGGGGCTGTCGTTCCTCTTCGACTTCGGCGGCGATAGTCTCGAGCCGGTTATCCAGGCGGAGTCCTATCTCAGTTTTGCGACCCGTTTCATCCTGGTGTTCGGCTTCGCCTTCGAGTTCCCCGTGTTCATGTTCGCCGCAGCTGCAGCCGGCGTCGTCGGCAGCCGGGCGTTGCGCGACAACCGGCGCTGGGCGGTGACCGCGATTGTGGTTATCGGTGCCGTGATCACCCCCAGCGGTGACCCGCTCACGCTGCTGCTCCTTTCGACCCCGCTCTACATCCTGTACGAGTTCACCATCCTCGCCATCCGCTTCATCCTGAAGAAGTGAGTTCCTCGGGGGCGGATACGGATCGGGCAATGGATTCGTTCTTCGCGCGCCTGCCCTTTCGGCCGGATCGGTTCCAGACCGAGGCCATTGACGCCTTCGGCAGCGGATCGTCCGTGGTCGTCACAGCACCGACCGGCGCCGGGAAGACGCTCGTCGCCGAGGCCGCCATCCATCTGGTGAAGCAACGCGGGCTCCGTTCGTTCTACACGACGCCGATCAAGGCCTTGTCGAATCAGAAGTTCGCCGACTTCCGCCGCGAGTACGGCGACGATGCCGTGGGCCTGCTCACGGGCGACAACGTCATCAACGGTGACGCCCCCATCGTGGTAATGACGACCGAAGTGCTGCGCAACATGATCTATGCCGACAGCGCAGCGCTCGACGGGCTCGGGGTCGTCGTGCTCGATGAAGTGCACTACCTGCAGGATCGGCAGCGGGGCTCGGTATGGGAGGAAGTGATCATTCACCTCGCTCCGGCTACTCCCATCGTTGCCCTGTCGGCGACGGTGGCCAACGCCGCCGAATTCACCGATTGGATTGCCTCGCGGCGGGGCCAAACGAAGCTGATCGTCGAGGAGCACCGGCCCGTGCCCCTTGCCAGCCAGTACATGGTCAAGGACCGTCACAGGGACGGCACCATTGAGATGTTCCCCGTGTTCGACCGGCGCGGCCTCAAACCCAATCCCGACGTGCTCCGCCTTGTCAAGAGGAATCGAGGACGGCACCGGAGGTTTACCGCCCCTCGCCGTCTCGAAGTGATCCGGGAGCTGGCCCGGCGCGATCTGGTGCCACTCATCTACTTCATCTTCTCGCGGGCCGGTGTCGATCAGGGGGCGGATCTGGTCGCTCAAGGCGGACTCGGTCTGACCACTGCCGAGGAGCGGGAGACGATTCGGGCCCGGGCCGAGGCCCGCACCGCGCATCTCTCGCCCGACGACCTCAGCGTGCTCGGCTACGGGGCGTGGCTGGCGAACCTGGAGCAGGGCGTGGCGGCGCATCATGCCGGGCTGGTGCCCGCCTTCAAGGAGACGGCCGAGGAGCTCTTTCAGGAAGGCCTGGTGCGCGTGGTCTTTGCTACGGAGACCCTGGCTCTCGGCATCAACATGCCGGCACGGGCAGTCGTCCTCGAGCGCCTCAGCAAGTTCACAGGGGAGGGCCACGATCTGCTGCGGCCCGGCGACTACACCCAGCTGACGGGGCGGGCGGGCCGGCGGGGGATCGACGACGCCGGGACCGCGGTTGTGCTGTTCGACCACCAGGTGCCCTTCGACCGCGTGGCGTCGATAGCCGCCGCCGGGGCCCATCCGCTGTCCTCTTCCTTTCAGCCCACCTACAACATGGCCGTCAACCTCGTCGCTAACTACGACCGGGAGCGAGCCGAAGAGCTGCTGCGGGCCTCCTTTTCGCAGTTCCGCGCCGAAAGGCGAGGCACCGAACTGGCCGCGCGCGCCGACGTGATGCGGGGGGAGGTTGTTGAGCTCCGGGCTTCGGCCGAGAGCGATTTCGGCGACATCTGGGAATACGCCGCGTCGGATCGGGGCGCCGACACTCGATCGATCCTGCGCGACTTCGTGCAAGCCACCGAGCCGGGAGACGTCTTCCAGCTCTCGTCAGATCCTGCCGACCGGTGGGTGATGCTGGCCCGTGGCTACGGGGCCAACCCGCGCCTCGTTCTCGTCGATGAGAGCGCTGAGGTACGCCGGATGGCAGCCGACACCCTTGAAGTCACGGTCTCGCGTATCGGCACTATGCCTCTCCCCGAACCGATACGGTCACGCGAGACACGCTATCAGCGCCACGCTGCCCGGCTGCTGCGCGAGTTCGAAGCAACCGGCGACGAGGTGGGTCCGGGACTGGCTGCAGACGAGAGCCCGATTGCAGCCGACCCGGAGCTGCGAGAGAAGCTGGCGATCGTCAGGAAGGTACGCCGCAAGGAACGAGAGCTGGCCAAGCTGGAGCGACGGAAGGAAACCGTCTCGACCGGCCTCATTGATGCTTTCCATCGGAGGATGCGGCTCTTGGAGGAGAGGGGCTACACCGAGAAGTGGAAGTTGACGAGCCGCGGCGACCGGCTGCGCTTCGTGTACAACGAGCTCGATCTGTTGCTCTCGGAATGTGTCGAGAAGGGTTTGCTGTCCGGGCTCGATTCCGCGGCCCTCGCGGCCGTGGCATCAATGTTCACCTTTGAGGCGCGCCTCGCCGATATCGCCGGAGACTGGCCGACGGGCCTGGTGGCCGAGCGGGGGGAGGCCATCTTCGAGATCGGCGACAAGTTGGCTGCAACTGAGTTGCGGTACGGGATAGAGCCGGTCCGCATGCCGGATCCCGGATTCGCCGCGATCGCCTTTGACTGGACCGAGGGAGCCTCCTTGGAGGAACTCTTCGAAGACGACGAGGTGGGCGCCGGAGATTTTGTTCGCAACA
>CAMYIJ010000035.1 GCA_947258375.1 uncultured Acidimicrobiaceae bacterium | reverse complement strand
GACGAGAACTTCGCGGCTATGCGCAATTACTGCCTCCGACGCCTCCCCGTGAGCGAAGTCAACGACGCGATGGCGGAGGTGTTCCTCGTGGTCTGGAGACGCATCGATGACGCCCCCGAGGGAGTCGATGCTCAGCTCTGGATGTATGGCGTCGCCCGCAACGTGGTGCGTAACACCAATCGTTCGGCCACGCGGCGCTCCCGGCTTGGGAGCCGATTGAGTGGGCAGCGGCCCCCGGTCGATCCCGGTCCGGAGTCACTGGTGATTCGTCGGAGCGAAGACAGGGAAGTGCTCGACGCAATGGCGAGGCTGCGGCCGGCAGATCAGGAGATTCTCCGTCTCAGCGTCTGGGAGGAGCTCACCAACGCCGAAATCGCGCAAGTTCTCGGTATCGAGGCACATGCCGCCACGATGCGGCTCAGCAGGGCACGCAATCGGATAGCTAAGGCGCTCGGCATGGGCAAACAACACCGAACGGTGTTTCCGGATCCCCAATACGTTGCTGAAGGGGGTGAACAGTGAACGCCTTGACAGACCCGGTTCGGATGCGTATCGCGGCTGCCAACCCGGCCCCCAACGACGCGGAAATACCCGGTGACATCCTCGCTGCTCATGCTCTCCTCGATGTGATCGACGAGAGAAGTGGGGAGGTGGCACAAACCACGGACCCGCGTACGCCACGAAAGGCTACCCCGCAGCGGTCGGTTCCCAATTGGCGGCGACCGTTCGCCGGGGGCTTCGCCGTCGCGTTGCTCACCGTCGGCATCTCCGTCCTTGTCATGAGTGACAGCGACGTACCTGAAACACCTGCCGGGTCGACCACGACTATCACTCTCCCTCCGTCGTTCGTACCTGATCCGACCGATGTGACGTCCGGGATCGCGGCGGCGGAAGGCTCGCTGTGGGCGTCGACTGAGGCGGGCATCGTTCGGTGGGATCTCGCTGAGCGTCGCGCCGAGTTGTTCACAGCCGCCGACGGCGTTCCGTTCGCCCCGGGAGGGGTCGCCGTCGCGCCAGATGGGACCCCCTGGGCGTACTCCTGGAATCAGGGCCTCGCCTACTTCGATGGGAGTCGGTGGAGCGAGCCGGCCGGGTACGCCGAACTCGAAATCGCCAACCCGCGGTGCGTCCTCGACCAGGATTGCGACAACCCGATCACGGCTCTGGCGATCGGGCCGGACGGTCTTGTCTCTGTGGTTACTCCAGACACGCTGCTCCAATTCGACGGCGTCAGCTGGAGTGTCATTCCCATCACCTCCAATGGCCGTTTCGGCGGGGCGGGGGAAGCGGCCGTCGGGTCGGATGGCACTCTGTGGCTGGCCTCCGGGGAGGAACTGCTGGCATTCGACGGAGACGAGTGGGCTCTGTTCACGGCCGAAGATGGGCTCCCGTCTGGCTCTGTCAACTCCGTAAACGCTGCTCCGAACGGTGACATCTGGGTGGCGACGATGGACCTGCTCGAGGAGCGGGTCGCCGGTGGAATCGCCCGCTTCGACGGTGATAGCTGGACGGTGCTCGATGAGAGTGACGGGCTCTACGCAAACGCCACAATTACGCTCACCGTCGGAGCAGACGGGACGGTTTGGGCCGTCCACGGCACCGACGACGACCGCGCTGCGGGCCTGGAACGCGCCGACGGGGCCGTTTCCCGATTCGACGGCGCCACGTGGTCGACCACCACGATTCCGGGTGTTGGAATGGGATTCGGGCGGGGCGGTGCCGCCGTCGACGAAACCGGAACACTCTGGGTCACATCGCAGTGGGGCGTCATCGGATTCGACGGCACCAATACAACCGTGCTGAGAGTTCCCGAGGACACACGACCGGTGATCGACATACCGCATGTCACCATCGAGGGCGGCACGGACATCCTCGCCACGACCTTCGCGAAAGCCACGCCGCCGGTTGCGACATGCCCCGTTGGTTCGGATCCCGATCGACCCGGGTCGATTGACCAGGCGCGCCCATCGTGGACCTGGTATCTGCCGACTGCAATGGACCGCCAATCCGGTCGTGTCATCGCCGTCGTTCCGGCCGACGATGACTGGCCAACTGCGTTGGAAACGTGGGCGTTCGACGTATGTACGAATACCTGGACGCTGATGAGCCAGCCTGATTTCCATAGCACTCCGGACTGGACCGACGGAATCCCCGTCCTCGTCTACGACGCCGATTCCGACCTCGTCGCGTTGATCGACGCGTCCAACGTCGATGCTTACGATTCCGACACGGACACCTGGACCAGACACGGCAAACCACCGACCGACGAACGTTTCGACCCCCGCGCTGTGTACGACCCGGTGTCCGGGCTGATCGTCGTCCGCAACATCGCTAACTCTGAAATGTGGGCGTACGACGTCGACGGCGATGCCTGGACGCCTATCCGGCAAGGACCGATTTCGCCGCCATGGCGCGATGAGCGACCTGATGCATCGACCGAGTCCAGCGTCTTCGGTCAACTTCACGCTTACGACGAGCGCTCCGACCGGATCGTGCTCTATCTCTCGGATAACGGAGCGGGCACCCCGACAACCTGGAGTTACGACCTTCGGGCGGGTGAGTGGAAAGTCGAGAACACGGCGACGCCGGAACTGCACGTCGGCGCCTTCGGCCAGCCATACGGTAAGGCTGTCTACGACGAAACCGCTCAACGCACCGTCGTCACGGCTGACGGTGTAGTCGCCGGATACGACGCGACCCGCCAGGAATGGGAGATCCTCTGGGAAAACCCCAACCAAAATGTTGGCTACGGGATCGGGCTAGGTCCACACAATCGACTCGGCGACACCATCGTCTATGACCCGACCAACGACCGGATCATCGTCACCGGTGGAGATGCCCGCATGCTCGATGAAGACGACGTCTGGGTATCGATGAACGACGTCTGGGCGTTCGACGCAGGCGGCGGCACGTGGTCCGAGCTCCTCGCGCCACCACGCCCATGAAGCACTCGGCTTTCGTACCACCCGCCCAATACTCGGAGAGCAACCATCGATTGCCCGGCGCAGCCGGAGCGAAGCAAGAGCAGACCTGCTGGAGGAAAGTCGCATGATGAAAAGGATCGTTCCGTTCTCTATTGCACTGTTGTTGGTGATGGCTGGATGTTCTTCGAGTCACGAGTATGCGGCTCCTGACGACGTCGCCGCATTGGTGGCTGACTGGGGAGAGGCGGTCAACCGGGCCGATGGCTCCGTGATCGAGTTGTACCAGCCCAAGGGCTACCACGTCTACGGGGACCAGCGGATCGACCATGACGATATCGTCTCTCACCTGGACTCCGGGTGGACCGGCGAGATGATCACTGAGCCGTTGCTGGTCGTCGACGAAGAAGACGGCCGCTTCGTCGTGGTATGCGGAGTGCGCAACACGAGCCCGAGTGGCTTCTCGGTCAAGTCGGCGGTCAACTTCGAGATCGTGACGTCGTCGGACGATGAGCTCCGGTTCGCCCAAACGGCCTGGCTATACGCAAACGATTGATGGTGGCCGGATGCGATAGCGCCGACGTGTGCCGACAACACACCTAGCCGGCGGTCTTGTCCCGGATCAGCTGCTGGACCTGCTTCGGGTCGGCCTTGCCGCCGGTTGACCGCATCACCTGGCCGACGAGGAACCCGATCGGCTTCATGTCGCCGCCCCGGATTCCTTCGACCGCGTCGGGGTGGGCCACCAGCACCTCGTCCACTGCGGCCTCGATAACACCGCTGTCGGAGATCTGCACGAGGTCCCGGGCTTCAGCCACTTCCGCCGGTGAGCCCTCGCCGCCGAGCACCCCGCCGAGCACCTGTTTGGCGGCCGATGCCGACAGCGTCGAGTCGGCCACCATCGCGGCAAGATCGACGAGGTGCTGCGCGCTCAGCGGGGAGGCCCCCACTGCCGTGTTCTCGGCGCGGCTCCAGGCGACGGCTTCACCGCTGAGCCAGTTGCCGATGAGGCGGGGATCGCCACCGGCTGCCATCGCCTCTTCGAACAGTGCCCCGAGTTCGTCTGCCTCCACGAGAACGCCCGCCACCCGGGCATCGACCCCGAGTCCTTGGTAGCGAGACCGCCGGGCCGCCGGTAGTTCGGGTAGCGCGGCCATAACGGCGTCGCGCCACTCGGCCGACACCTCGATCGGAACCAGATCCGGCTCCTGGAAGTACCGGTAGTCCTCGGACTCTTCCTTCGAGCGCATCGACGTCGTCTTGCCGGTCTCCTCGTTCCAGTGGCGGGTTTCCTGGACGACAGTGCCGCCGGACTCGATCAGCTCGATCTGGCGGTCGATCTCGAACGCCACCGCTCGCTGCAGCGAGCGCAGTGAGTTGACATTCTTGATCTCGGCCCGCGTGCCCAGAACCGGGTCGTCGGCCGGCCGCACCGAGATGTTGGCATCGAAACGCATACTGCCCTCTTCGAGCCGGGCATCCGACACGCCGAGCGTGCGGACAATGCGCTGCAGTTCGGCGCCGTAGGCCCGGGCCTGTTCGGCGCTGCGAATGTCGGGCTCGGTGACGATCTCAACGAGCGGGACGCCGGAGCGGTTGAAGTCGAGCAGCGAGTACTCGGCATCGTGAATCCGGCCGCCGCCGCCCATGTGGATGCTCTTGCCGGTGTCCTCCTCCATGTGGACCCGGGTGATCCCGATCCGGGTCGGCTCACCGCCGACGTCGATCGCGATCGACCCGTCGTGGCAGATAGGCACGTCGTACTGCGAGATCTGATAGTTCTTCGGTAGGTCGGGGTAGAAGTAATTCTTGCGGTGGAAGTACGAGATCTCGGCGACCTCGCAATCGAGGGCGGTGCCGATCTTGAGGATGCCCTCCATCGCCTCCGCGTTGGGAACCGGCATCGCTCCGGGCAGGCCGAGGCACACCGGGCACGTCGTGGTGTTGGGCGCCTCACCGAAATCCACCGGGCAGCCGCAGAACATCTTCGAGTCGGTCATCAGCTCGACATGGGTCTCGATCCCGATGACGGCTTCGTAGTCGGTCATGGCTGCACCACCTCCGACGTCGCCAGCGCGGCTCGTGCGGTGAACCCGGCAATGTCTTCGACGGCTTTGGCGACCTGGAAAAGCCGCTCCTCCCCCAGCGCCGGAGCCATCACCTGGAAACCGATCGGCAGCCCCTTCGAGTCGAGTCCCACCGGCACCGAGATTCCGGGGTCGCCCGTGAGGTTCATCGGGATGGTGCACACGTCGGCGTAGTACATGGCGATCGGGTCGGCGGTGCGCTCGCCGATCGGAAACGCCGTTGTCGGACTAGTCGGCGCCACCAGCACATCAACATCTTCGTATGCGGCTGCGAACTCACGGCGGATCAGAGTGCGCACTCGCTGGGCCTGGCCGTAGAACGCGTCGTAGTACCCGGCGCTCAGTGCATAGGTGCCGAGCAAGATACGCCGAATCACCTCGGGTCCAAAGCCCTCGGCCCGGGTGGCGGCCATCATCTCCTCGGTCGTACTTCCCGCGGCCCGCAGACCGTAACGCACCCCGTCGAAGCGGGCCAGGTTGGCCGAACACTCGGCGGGCGCGATCAGGTAGTAAGCGGACAGCCCGTACTCGCAGCTCGGGAGAGAGACGTCAACGACTTCGGCGCCGGCGTCGGATAGCTCGTTCACCGTCTGGACCACTGCCTCCCGCACTTCAGGGTCGATCCCGGTTGTGCTCAACTCGGTGACGATGCCGACCTTGAGCCCGGCAACTCCCTCGCTGAGCGAGCCACGGATGTTGGGGACATCGCCGCGGATGCTCGTCGCGTCGTGGATGTCGAATCCAGCGACCGCCTCCAGGAGCACTGCGGCATCCTCGACCGATCTGGCAAAGGGCCCGATCTGATCCAGCGACGAGGCAAAAGCGATCAATCCATACCTGCTGACCAGACCGTATGTCGGCTTCATACCGACCACACCGCACAGCGAGGCGGGCTGCCGGATCGAACCACCGGTGTCGGAACCGAATGCTCCGAGTGCCGAACCGGCCGCGACGGCGGCGGCGGAACCGCCCGAAGAGCCACCGGGAACGGTGTCGGTGTCCCACGGGTTGCGAGTCGTCCCGTACGCCGAGTTCTCGGTTGAGGATCCCATGGCGAATTCGTCGAGGTTGGTCTTGCCGACGACCACGGCACCGGCCGCGGACAACCGATCGACCACAGTGGCGTTGTACGGCGGGATCCAGCCCGAGAGAATCTGCGAGGAAGCCGTCGTCTCGATCCCCTTGGTACACATGTTGTCCTTGAGCGCAATGGGGATGCCGTGCAATGGTCCCGCGTCCTCCCCAGCGGCCAGCGCCGCGTCGGCGGCCGCGGCGGCCTCCTTGGCCCCCGCCTGGTCGAGAGTCAGGAAGGCATGGAGGTGCGACTCGGTGATGCGGGCCCTTTCGAGAGCCGCCTCGGTCAGATCGAGCGACGTGAGCTCACCGGCCCGCATGGCGTCGCCGGCAGCCTTGATCGTGAGATCGGCTGGATCGCTCATGAGTCTCCCAGCACCGGCGGCACCCGGAAGTAGCCGTCCTCGGCCTCGGGCGCTCCGGCGAGAGCGTCCTCGGCCGGCAGCGATCCCGTGACAACGTCGTCGCGGAATGCGTTCGTCATCGGCACCGGATGCGACGTCGGCGGGATTCCCTCGGTGGGGAGCTGCTGGACGCGCTCGGCGTGTTCGAGGATCGCGCCGAGTTGCTCGCCATACCGGCGGAGCTCCTCATCAGAGAGCGCGATACGCGCCAGGGACGCGACTTTGGCGATGTCAATCTCAACAGGCATGGGGCGATGCTAACCGCCACCGGCGCCGCTGCGGTTGCCACGCCGCCTTGCCACTCGGGTGCGGCGGTAGGCTCGCCGACGATGGCCCTCTCAGACCTCTTCCTCGAAAACCCGCCGCGCGCTCAGATGCCGGCGCGGCTGGTGCGCCTCTTCGTCGGGCTGACGTTCTTCGGTTTGGGGGTCGCCCTCATGGTGCGCGCCGAGCTGGGGTTGTCGCCTTGGGAAGTGCTCCACCAGGGGATTTCGTTCAACACGGGAATCCTGATCGGGACCGTCGGCATCATCGTCGGCTTTGTCGTGCTGTTCGGCTGGATTCCGCTGCGCGAGAAGCTCGGCATCGGCACCGTATCCAACGTCATCCTCATCGGCATCGTGATCGACCTCACGCTGTGGCGCCTCCCCGACACCATCACGAGCACGCCGTTGCGCTGGGTGATGCTGTTCGGTGGGGTCCTGATGATCGGCGTCGCCACCAGCCTCTACATCGGAGCCGGGCTCGGGCCGGGCCCCCGCGACGGGCTGATGACGGGAATCGCCAAACGGGGGCTGCCGATCGGAGCGGTCCGCACCGGCATCGAGCTCACCGTGCTCGCCGTCGGTTGGCTACTCGGCGGAACGGTTGGTGTCGGCACCGTACTGTTCGCCTTTGGAGTAGGTCCGATCGTCCACGTCACGTTGCCGCGACTGACCGTACAACCGTCAGCCGCTGAGGAACTCGCCTAGCGCGGCCAGCGCGTCGTCGAGGTAGCGCAGCGGGACGTTCTCGCCCACCTGATGCGCCTGAGCCACTTCGCCGGGACCGTAATTGACGGCCGGGATGCCGCGCTCGCTCAGGCGGGCAACATCGGTCCAGCCCTGCTTGGCGGCTAGCTCGGCTCCGGTGATCCGCTGCAGCTTCGTCACGAGCTCGTTGCCCTCGGGCACGATCCCGGCAGGTGCCCGATCCTTGATGACAACCTCGTCTGCTGCCGCGGCAACCCGGCGCAAGCGGGCCTCGGCCTCGTCGAGCCCGTAGAGCGGCGGGAATCGGTGGTTCAGGTTGAAGGTGAATTCCGGCGGGATGATGTTGTTGGCGATGCCGCCATGCGCCCGGGTGACCGAGAACACTTCGCGGTATTCGAGGCCGTCGATGACCACCAGCTTCGGCTCGAGAGCGTGCAGTCCCGCCAGCCACTGCCCCGCCTTGGTCACCGCGTTCTCGCCAAGCCAGGGCCGGGCGCTATGGGCCGATTTGCCACGGAAAATCACATCGGCGTTGAGCACACCGTTGCAGCCCAGTTCGAGCTGCAGGTCGGTCGGTTCCATAACGATCGCCAGCTTGGCCGCCGCGAGCCAGTCGACTCTGTCGAGCACCTCCTCGAGACCGTTCTCGGCAGACGGACCCTCCTCCTTGTCGTAGAAGACGCCGACCACATCAAAAGGCCCATTGCGGATTGCCTCGTCTTCGAGGAGGTGGATCATGACTGCAACGCCGGCCTTCATGTCGGACGTACCGAGCCCGTACATACGATCGCCTTCGATGCGGGCGGTGGCGTTGCCCTGCTCCGGCACGGTGTCGGTGTGGCCGTACATCACGATCATCGGACGCCCCGAGGGTTCCCCGACGACCAGCGAGTTGCCGATACGAGCCACCGATGCCAGTGACCAGGTGGGCAGGAGCCGTTCGGCTATGGCCGTAGCGATGCGGCCTTCGTTCCCGGTCACCGAAGGGATATTGACCAGCCACTCGAGGGTTTCGTGGAGCGGGTTCACCGTTGACTCCTCACACTGCAATTCCGTGGGTGCGGAGGGCGTCGTTGAGGCTCAGCTTGGAGTCGGTGTCCTCGCTGCGCCGGCCGATTATGTAGGCACACGCCAGTTGCACGGTGCCCGACGAGAAATCGCGGGGCCGGGTCCCCGGAACGACCACGGACCGCGGCGGCACATAGTTGCGATACTCGACCGGCTCGTCGCCCGTCACGTCGATGATCGGGATCGACGCGGTCAGGGTCGTATTGGCGCCGAGGATGGCTCCCGCGCCGATGAGCGCCCCTTCGGTGACTATGCAGCGGCTGCCGATGAACGCGCCGTCTCCCACAATGACCGGCCGGGCATTCGGAGGTTCCAGCACCCCGCCGATGCCGACCCCGCCAGAGAGGTGGACGTTGCTGCCAATCTGAGCACACGAGCCGACGGTGGCCCACGTGTCGACCATCGTGCCGGCGCCCACCCGGGAGCCGATGTTCACGAACCCCGGCATCACGACGACACCGGACCCGCAGAACGCCCCGTAGCGGACGGTGCCCGGAGGCACGACCCGCACGCCGGCCTCGGCGAGGCCCTTCTTGCTCGGGATCTTGTCGTGAAACTCCAAGGGGCCGACGTCCCATGTCTCGAGCCCGGCGAGGCGGAAGTAGAGCAGGATCGATTCCCTGACCCAGTCGTTGACCTGCCAGTCTTCAGGGCTGTTCCCGTCACGGCCGGCGATCGGCTCGGCGACCCGAATCTCACCCTTGTCGAGCAATTCGATGGCGGCGCTGACCGCACTGGCCGCTTCCTCGATATCGATGTCACCGTTGTAGGCGGCCTCGATCATCTGACGCATATCACTCATGTCAGTGCCTCCACGATGGCGTTGCCGGCGTCCTCGCACTCGTCGACCGTCGGTACTAGCGCCAGCCGCAGGTAGCCCTCGCCCCCGGCGCCGAAGAATCGGCCGGGTGACAGGACGATCCCGTGTTCGAGGAGGCGCTCC
Organism: uncultured Acidimicrobiaceae bacterium; assembly: GCA_947258375.1. Taxonomy (GTDB): domain Bacteria; phylum Actinomycetota; class Acidimicrobiia; order Spongiisociales; family UBA5794; genus JAHEJX01. The sequence goes on along the minus strand of CAMYIJ010000035.1, from coordinate 21,614 downwards.
GTCATTGCCATGTCGTCCTCAACCCGCACCCACATGTAGAGCCCGGCAGTCGATGCCACGACCTCCAGCCCGAGCTTCTCGAAAGCGGGTCGCAGCACCTGGCGCTTCGTGGCAAAGATGGCCCGCCTCTCCGCGGCGTGGGCGTCGTCGCTCCAGGCCGCGACGGCCGCGGCCTGTACGAAGTCCGGAGACGCGGTGCCCGTGGCAGTGCGCAGCCGCTTCAGCGCGCCGATGGCGGCGGGGTCGCCGACCATCGCACCGGAGCGGTACCCGGTCATTCCGGAGCGCTTCGAGCAGCTGAAGAAAGCGAGCACACCTGCTGCGTCATCACCGGAGTGCTGCAGCACCGACCCGGGACCTTCCGGGTACATCGCCTCTTCATAGATGTCGGCGTAGCACTCGTCGGACATCAGCAGCGTATCGGTGGCCCGGGCGGCGGCAACCAGATCGCCGAGTTCGGTGTCGCCGGTAACTGCACCGGTCGGATTGTGCGGCGTGCAGATCCACAGCATCCGGGCTCGATCCCAGGAGTCCTCCGATACATCGGACGCCCGCAGCACAAAATCGCCGTCGAGCACGACCGGTTCGGTGGCCGCCCCCGCAAAGAGCGCGCCCCGCTCGTAGATCGGATAGCCCGGTGTGCCATACACCACGGATTCGTCCGCAGTTGGGTCGACGAACGCCAGCGGCGAGCTGAATACGGCTTCCTTCGACCCCGAAGTCGGCATCACCTGAGTGTCCGGGTCGATGTTCACTCCGAAGCGGCGGCCCAGGTAATCCGCGATCGCCGCACGCAACTCCGGCATCCCGGCGGTCAGCGGGTACTGCGACACCTCGGGCACCGAGTCGTGAAGAGCATCCGCGATGAATTGGGGCGTGGGCTCACGGGGGTCGCCGATCGAGAAGTCGATCAGCCGCTTACCGGCGGCCTCCAGCGCGCGGGCTCGTTCCTGGATCATGGCGATCTGATAGGCGCCGAGCTTGTCGAGAACCGGGTTCAATCTCATGCCACCACGCTAGTGGCCCGTCGCCGGGAGCCGTCGGGAACGGGAGCCGCCGGAGCCACCGTAAAATCCCTGCAGTGACTGCCACCCGCTACCGCGTGATTCTGTCGATCCTCGGCGTGCTGCTCGCGCTGCTGGCCGTGGGTGCCGTCATCCTCGCCCCCTCGGGTGATGTGACCGAACTGCCCGCTGCAGTCGAACGCTACTCCCCCGCGGACGGCGCCATCGTGCAGCGGCAGACGGCGCTCGAGATCGTGTTGGCGCCGGGTTACGGCCTGACGTTGGAGGTGGACGGGGTGGTCATCCCTGCTGCGGAGATCGAAGTCACCGAGCAGACGGGGCGCCACGTGTTCCGGCCGGAGGCTTGGAAGTCGATCCCGGAGTGGGTGCCGGGCTTCCACGTGGTCGAGATCACCTTCGACCGGACAAGCGGGCTACCGGACCCCGGATCGCTGCGCTGGAGTTTTCGGACCCAGTAGGAGGCCGGAGCGGAATGGGGCGCAACCTGTGCCGGCCACCGTCGCGCGACTCTCGGCCACCCAGAGTAGGATGAGCGATATCTGCTAGTACCAGATGCGTAGAAGCTTAGATGCCCGTGTGCTGCGGGCTTGGGACTATTGGGAGGAATGGAAACCAGATGTCTGTACTCGTAACCCCTGCCGGGACGAGAGGCCCGAGAGCGCTGAGCCGGCGTCGCTGGCTCGTGCTCGTCTCGGCTCTCGCCGTGGCAATTGCCTCGCTGGCCCTGCTGGCCGGCCCGGCAACTGCCGCCAAGAAAGCCGATCCGCCCGGGCAGCTCGTCCAGCTCCAACTGCTCGCTTTCAACGACTATCACGGCCACCTCAATGCGGACACACCCGGCTCCGCAGACGGGGTTACAGCCGGGGGTGGCGAATACCTCTCGGCAATGCTCAGCCAGCTTCGGGCCGGCGAGAAGTACAGCCTGACCGTGGCGGCAGGTGACCTCATCGGTGGCTCCCCCGCCTTTTCCGGGCTCTTCCACGACGAGCCGTCCGTGGAGTCGCTCAACACGATGGGCCTCGACGTCTCAGGCGTCGGCAACCATGAGTTCGACGAAGGCGTCACCGAGCTGCTCCGTATGCAGGACGGTGGATGTCATCCGGTCGACGGCTGCTACTTCCCCGACGCGCCTTATGCCGGCGCCGACTACCAATGGCTGGCCGCCAATGTGGTGAACGAAGCCGGCGAGACGCCGCTGCCGCCCTACTGGATCACAAGGGTCGAGAGCGTCGACATTGCCTTCATCGGCATGACGCTCGAGGCGACCGACGTGCTGGTTGCCGCCGCCGGAATCGAGGGATGGGATTTCCTCGACGAGGCAGAGACGGCCAACGCACTCGTGCCGATCCTGCATGACCAGGGCGTCGATGCCATCGTCGTGCTGCTGCACGAGGGCGGATCGCAGACTCCGCCGCCGGGCGTCGTTGACGCCTGCGTCGACATCTCCGGTCCGATCCTGGCAATCAACGACGCACTCGATCCCGCGATCGACGTCTTGATCACCGGCCACACGCATCTGCCGTACAACTGTGTGCTGCCAGATGCTGCCGGACAGGACCGCATCGTCACCAGTGCCTACTCGTACGGCCGTGTGGTCTCGGAGTTCGACCTCGTGCTCGACAAGGGCACCAACGACGTGCGCCGTGATCTGAGCGTGGCCACCAACCACGTCGTCGATCAAGCACTGCTGACACCCGATCCGGCGGTCACGGCGGTCATCGAGAAGTGGCAGCCGCTGTTCGATGAGGCCGGCAACACGCCGATCGGGACGATCACGGCCGACATCACTCGTGGCGGGACCCCGCCGGGATCCGACCGCGGTGTTGAGTCGGCGGCGGGCAACCTCGTAGCCGATGCCCAGCAGTGGGCGTCGTCGTTCAACGGAGCGGAGATCGCCTTCATGAACCCGGGCGGCGTTCGTTCGGACCTGACGTACCTGGCTTCGGGAGACGAGGGCGATGGCGTCGTCACCTTCGGTGAGGCGTTCACGTTCCAGCCCTTCGGCAACACGCTCAAGACGTTCCCGATGACGGGCGCCCAGATCGTGGCGGCACTCGAAGAGCAGTGCCAGCCGGCCGGTTCGAGCCGCCCGTTCCTGCACCTGGGTGTGTCGGACGGCTTCACGTACGATCTGGCAACGGACATCGTGGCCGGTACCTGCAACTCGGCGACGATCACCAACGTCATGCTGAACGGCGTGCCGCTCGTCATGGGCAACACGTACATCGTGACGGTGAACAGCTTCCTCTCCGACGGCGGGGACAACTTCACCACGTTCGATGCGATCACGTCACCGAAGCTCGACGGAGGTAATGATCTGCAGGCGTTGGCGAACTACCTCGCCGCGTTCGGTCCGGTGGCTCCTCCGAGCACCGACCGGGTCAACGAACTGCCCTGACCGACCAGCCGATCATTCGAACGAACCTGGGCCCGGCTCCTCACGGAGTCGGGCCCAGTTCTTTGCAGCTGCCGTTCTCCTGACTCGGGAGACCGGAACTAAACGTCGCCCGGCACCGTAGTGTTGCCGTACTGTCTTCAACAGCTCTTACTTTGCCGCGCTACAAATGCCTGTTACGGCTAGCTCGAGCCGGCGCTACAACGGGGAGAACCACAACACATGAGCAATCTTCGACGACCCATCCTGGCGGGTCTGATGGCCGGCGTGGCCGGAGCCATCGTCGCCTCTCTCGTCTCACTGCCCTTGAAGTCGCCCGACGACCTGATTGCGAACACCGCGACGGTCACGGTGGTTGCGCTGCTCATCGGCCTCCTCGCCGGCATCGTTTGGCAGCGCATCCACGAGAAAGCCGACGGGCGCCGCAAGCTGCTTCTCTTCGCTCTCGGCGGATTCTTGGTGGCGGTGGTGATTCTGGGAATCCTCGAGGCGGTCGCCCTCGATCGCTTCATCAGCTTCGGGGTGCCGCTGGCTGCGATCATCTTCGCCGCCGTTGGTCTGCTGCCACCAGCGTTCTCGAGCATGGAGATGCCGGGTTGGGCCGCCCCGAGCGCGGTTGTGGTCGCACTAGTGGTCGGCGGTGGGCTGGCGTCCTTCGGTGATGCCGAGAGCGGCGACCTCTCCCTCGATGACCTTCCCACTGCGGCGGCACCCGAGACTACGGTGACCTCGACGACGTCCGGCACCGCGCCTACGTCGGCTGCGCCGGCCAGGTCGGAGGCGCCGACGACCAGCAGCGCATCCGACGGGCCCTTGAACATCCCCACTGATCTGGCCACCACGACGTTCACATTCACCGGCGGGACCGCCACCTGGTCGGTTCCCGAGACCTTCGTCGACGGCGCCGTCGAGGCGATCGGTGTCGGTCGTTCCGAGGACCTGAGCGGAACGGTGGACCTGAACGGGACGTCTGAGATCAGCGTCGACCTGACGACATTCGTCTCGGACCAATCACGCCGGGACAACCGGGTCAATCGCCTCTTCGAGGCCAATCCGATCGCCACCTTCGCCACCAGCGAATTCTCACTGCCGGAGACCTACACCGAGGGCGAAATCTACGCCACCGAGGTGACCGGCGAGCTGACCGTCAACAGCGTGACCCGCACGGTGACGTGGTCCGTAGAAGCGCGGCTCACCGGCAGCCAACTCGACGTGACCGGCGAGCTCGACATCGTCCTCACGGACTACGACGTGGAGCCGCCGTCCATCGGTGGGTTCGTTGTGGTCGAGGATGAGGCCCGCCTCGAGGTCCTGTTCTCAGCGACGGGGTGAGGTGCGGGATGCTTCGGCGGCCCAGACCCCACCGCGTTGAGGTTCAGGATCGGGGTGGCTTTGTGAGGCAAAACGGGCGCTCGATAGTGCCGGCTATGAGCGGGTGAGGACCGATGGAGCTTGGGCCCATACGGCCTTGGTGAGTGGGGTATTCTGACTGGGAGGGCTTGGCTTCCCGCAGGTGTGGGCGGGGTACCGGAGAGGTGATGTGATGCGTGCCCGATTCGTCTTTCCGCTCATGGTGGTGTTGGCACTGGTGGCTGGATGCTCGTCCGATGACGGTGAGGAGCCTGACGCAACGTCGAGTACTCCCACGACTGTTGGGGCCACCTCAACCGTGGCCGAAACCACATCGACAATGGTTGTCGCCGATGAAGCTCAGATCGAGATCAGCTACACCGAAGACGGAACAGCCTATGCCGGTGATCGAGAGATCATTGAAGGAACCCTCACCGTCACGTTCTCGAACGAGACAGACAACGAAGCGATTGTGGGTCTTCTGCGATACGAGACCGGCTCCGACGCTCTCGCCGAGGAGCTGGAGGTGATTCAGGAAGGCCATCGCTCTGTGACGGCCGATCCACCGACCGAAGGGTATGTCGAAGTCAACCTCGAAGGTTCGAGCGTACTCGCGCCCGGTAGCCATACCTGGACGGTGGACTTGGAACCCGGCACCTACCTCTTCGATGTGGGTCCCCTGGACTTCCATATCACCGGACTGTGGCGAGCGGCCGTCTTTGAGGTCGTCGGCAAGTAATCCGACCGGTCACAGAGCCGTACATAACGGCACCTCCTGGTGCGGTTGCGTTCGCATGTGCTTCGGCGGCCCTGACCTCACCGGACCGAGATTCTGGATCGAGGTAGCCGTATAGGGAGCATCACGCTCGGACGGTGAAGTGGTGCCAGGGCTTGAGCACCGACTCGTTGCCGTCACCATCCCGCGCGCGCACCGACAGTGAGAAGTCACCATCGGGCAGCACGACTTGATGGACCCAGGTGAACACGCCGCCGAAATCGTCCTGGACCGGCCTGAAGCGTTGGACTTTGGTGCCGAAGCTGCCGTCAGTCTGTAGCCACGTACCGCTGGGCCGGTGCCTAATCGCGACCGACACTGCTGCCTCATCGTCATCGACTATCCGGCCGCTCAAGATGGTTGGAGTTCCGATGAGGGTGGCCCCGAACTCGAAATCCGGGACGATCACTGGTGGGTTCTTGGCGCATTCGACCACGAGCAGCCCAACCCGCTCGGCAACATGGGCGACCTCTGTATCTGCCGACTTCTCCTCGTCTATGCGCAGCCGTACCGAACGGACCCTCAGTTTCCGGTAACGGAGATTGGCGGTATCGCCGCCGTTGAGGGTGTTCATGTCTGCCAGCACACAGGGCCGCACATAGGCCCGATCGAACGAGAAACGAGTAAACGAGTTGTTGATGGCTTTCTTGTGCGTCTCCCACCCAACACCATCACTGGTCCCATCATCAGACCCAACGCTCCAAGCCACCCAATTCACCCTGCCGCCATAAGAACTCGAATCGGCTTCTTGGGCGTCGAGCCGAACCGAGAACCCCGACTTCCCCACACTGGTGCGGGCAACAACACCCGGACCCGACGCCGACGACGACACCGTCGACAACAACACCGGCTTCTCGCCAAAGTCGGCGGCGAAACTCACCGCGCTGCCGTTTGCCGCAACTGTGGAAGTTCCCGCTTCGAGCACCGCTCCCGACACCAACGTGTGCCGTCCGGCAGGGACCGCCAGGTATGACACCGTCTCGACGGTGTGGTTCCCATCGAGATACGGCCACTCCGTGAGCCGCACCTCAAAACCGGCGCTGGTGACATTGCGCACCCGAACTGTGACCTGGTCGCGTCCAACCCACGACGCCGGACCTGCCACCACAACCGGCGGATCTCCAAACGGCGCCGCAAACTCCACGGACGACCAACGAGTCGTTACATCGACGCGATCGGCAATGACCAACGCCGGAGCGCAAATAATGTTGACGCATTGGAGAGGATTGCCGTTGTCATTGGCGGTGTTCCCTCCTTCGTCAACTGCGCCAACCACCGCTTCGATGCCAAGATCACTGTTCGAGTCAGCGACGTTGTCCCGGACCCGCGTCGCAGCGTTTTCAACATCAATGCCATCGTCCCCATTCGAGTGGGCGCTGTTTGCATTGAGAAGCGTGCCCACAGAATCGGAATAGACACGTATGCCGTCGAGTCCGTTGCCGTTTGCCACATTCCTCGCAACGGTCGTGTCATTACCCGTGAAGACAGAGATACCACGACCCGGATTGCGAGAAACATTGTTGTCGAAAACGGTCGTTCGATCCGAGTTCTGAATCGTCAAACCGACATCCCGAGTGCCATCCGTGATGATGTTGTGGGAGACGACGTTGTCGTCGGAGCCGTTCTGGAGAAGCACGCCCGCACCATTGGATGTCATCACGTTGCGACTGATTGTGTTCCAATCAGCGCTTCTGAGAAGATTCACGCCACTGAACGTGTTGTCCGTGAGCTCGTTGCGCTCGATTGCGGTTCTCTCGGCAAACTCGACAAGTACACCATTGCTGGCAGCGCCGGCAACGACATTTTCTGCCACAAGGTTGTCGTTTGCCTCACTGACAGCAATCCCACTGAAACTGCTGTTGCGGATTGTGTTGGCCATTACCTCGTTGCGATCGCCCTGAACTAGAACACCGGCTCGGCTGCTACGGGAGACATCGTTCTCATGAATCAAGTTCTCCTCGGATCCTGGCCCTATGGATATTCCGTCGAAGGCCGTGCCTTCAATGACGTTTGAAACAAGCTCATTACTGTCCGAATCGGCGATGTAGAAACCTGCCCCTCCGCCCGAAACGTCGTTTCCCAGAACCGTGTTGTGAGCACTCCCGGCGAATATCTCGACCCCGGCAAACGAGTTACCGGCGAAGGTGCTGAGTTCAATCAGATTGTGCTCCGAGCCGTTCAGGGCGATACCGCTAACGGAGCTGTTCACAACGGTGTTGTGATGAAAATGGTTCCGATGTGATCCTGCATTGAGGAAGACTCCTCGAACGTTCCCCGACAGAGTCAGTCCCGTCACCTCTGAGTCTGTGACACCTCCACCACTAAACCAGACCCCAGCCTCAAAACTGCTGATGGTGCCGTTCTGAATCGTGACGAGGTCATGGCCCTGATTGTCGACACCCCGCGCATCGCTGGTTCCGTCCCCTCTTACCGTGTAACCACCGAGGTCCACCGTAATCCCAGGCGCACCGATGTGGAGCGCCGTTCCCGAGCAATCGAGGTCGCTGTCGAGCGTCGTATCCGCCGTGAGTGTTGCACCACACGCAATATGTGCGGCGGCGGCCGCCACCGCGGGAAGACCACCCACCAACAGGGACACCAAAGCCAACCCAACAAACAGATCTGTCCCCCTCGAACGATGCCCGAACACGGTTTGCCTCGATAAACGCCTGATGATCATTAGCCCCTCGCCTGCGAAGGACCGTCATGCTCTCTGCAGCGTGGCGGTCCAATCTTCGTCAACGTTTCAACGCACCTGATTCGACCATACGCCTCAGTCGGGAATGTCGCTCGGGCGACAGGTTGCCGTTCCCAGCGTGCGATCGGCTCGACCCATGCGTCTACCCGTCTACCCGTCGACCTGTCCGCAAGTTTCCGTCCGATCCAACTAGCCGGCCTAGCCGCCTCTGCCTCTGCCGCCTCTTGACCTTGCGCTCGGGCGTTGTCTTCCCGGGACTCGTTCCCGCTATCCATCAGCGCAACCTCGGACAGTCCGTCGACAGCGCCGCCGCCTGAAACCGGCTGGCAGGTTGCGTGTCGTCGATGCCTGAACATACCCGATGAGTGGCGGTCGGCGGGCGCCTCACGCGGGCGTTTCCCGGTCCGCGACGGCTGCTCAAGGTCGGTCGTCTTGTGTCGGCTCCTACACCAGCCGATCCGCTCGATAGCGTATGGTTCAGGTCTTCGAGGTGGCCCGGAGGACTATGGCGGCGCGCCACACACTGGGGTATTGCCCAAAAAAGGGACTGATCCCCAGCGCGCAACGAGTCCGAGGCGCGTTGTGTCCATATTGCGATCGACCGCTTCCCGCCCGGGGAGACCCATTTGAGGTCCCCGAGGACGAGGTCGCGACCGGTCGAAGTCGGTACCGACTGAATGCGTCGGTGAATCTGGGGGCGGCCGAGAAGGGTTGGCAGATGGCCGTGGGACACGATTCCGGTTCTCCGACTGGACTCGGATTCGTCTATCCGCGGGTGAAGCGTGTTGAAGCGGTGGCACCAAACGGAAACACATTGGCTTGGATCGAGCACCGGGCGTCGGTCGTGGTCTTCCCCGACGGAGAGCGATGGGACATATGGTCGGATCTACCAGGAAAGCTCCTTGAGGGCTGGGACAACCGAAGGGGACGGCCGGCTCGCGCGCCGCGACGAATCGTCCGAGTCGAGGGACAATTGGGATTGATCGCGCAACTTCACATCGATCCCGCGGGAAACCGGATCGAAGCGGGAGGCACCACCTGGCCGGTTCAAGTGCGAGGCGGCCAGCACTGGTCGCTAGGCCCCGGATGCGTCGAGATCCAGCGTACCGGTCGCAAGGAGCGGGTCGGGAGCTACGCAAACATTGAACGAGCGGGAAGACGAAGGTTCCTCAGCGTGCAAATGCCTGAGCGACGCGCGGATTGGAGCCTGACCCGGAACTCGCCGCTGCCATTCGCCGCAGTACTGGCATGTTGGCACGCCATGATCGGCGACCTCGACATCAACTGGTCGGGCCCGAAGTATGAGAGACGGACATTCGGCTGAACGGGCCGTGATTGCCGATACTTGGGAAGAGTCCGGATCTCCTTTGGACGAACATCTAGACCTCAGCGTCCCCTATCAAACCTCGCCGGGTTGACGCTCGGGATCGAGGTTGTGGTGTGGGGTGATTCACACCGCTCAGAAATGATGCCGGATCCAGGACACGGCTGGGCGCTCGATATCGCACCGGGTGCTGAGTGATCTGAGTGGCAGGCTTGTCGTTGAGGGCAAGGCTCGGCAATCCCGTGGCCCTACCTGGCCACCCCGGTATTGGGAACCTTGTCCCCGGCCGCAGCGTCCAAGTGGTGTAACCAAGGAGTTGAAGAATGCTCAAGCGACAAGGGCCACGATTGGCCGCACTTCTTCTTTCCCTACTCCTCGTCGCGAGTGCGTGTGGAGGCGGGGAGGCAGAGGTTCTGGCCGCAGCGGACATCCCGCGGGTTGCGGGCGACGTGACGGCCCAAAGCGAGGTGGCGGATGCGTCCGCGGCCTTCGCCCTGGACCTGTACCGGCAGCTGGCGAATGAGGGCGAGAATCTGGTCTTCTCGCCGCACAGCGTCGCCCTTGCCCTGGCGATGACACGAGCCGGCGCCGCCGGCGTCACGGCCGAGGAGCTGGACACCTTGCTGCATCTCGCCGGCGTCACTGATCCCCACGGGGGCTTCAATGCCCTCGATCAGGAGCTCTCGGGCCGCTCCGGCAACTACACGCGGAGTGATGGGACAGAGGCCGAGCTCCAGCTCACGGTTGCCAACGCCCTGTGGGGCCAGCAGGGCACGAAGTTCGAGGATGGCTTCCTCGAGTTGCTCGCCCAGCAGTACGGAGCCGGCATGAGGCTCGTCGACTACAAGGCCGATGCCGAAGCCGCTCGGGTCGAGATCAACGAATGGATCGCCGAGCAGACTTCCGGCCGTATCGAGGATCTGATCTCCGAGGGCGGACTGAACTCGCTCACGCGGCTGGTGTTGACCAACGCCGTGTACCTGCTTGCCCCATGGGAGGCGCCGTTCGATGAGGACGGCACCAGCCCCGGCGTGTTCTATCTCGACGACGGATCGGAGGCGACCGCCGACCTGATGCACCTGTTCGAGTCGCTGCGCTACACAGCAGGGGACGGCTGGCAGGCTGTCGAGCTGCCCTACGCAGGCGGCGAGTTGTCGATGATCGTGATCGTTCCGGACCAGGGCAGGTTTGACGAAATCGAAGCGGAATTGAGCGCCTCGCGTCTCGACGAGATCGCGGCGGAGCTGTCCGGCACTCCGGTCGATCTGCGGTTCCCCAAGTTCGAGTTCAGGACGCAGACAGGGCTGCTGCCCGCGCTTGTGGCGTTGGGCCTCGATGAGGCCGTCGATCCCTCCCGAGCGGACTTCTCCGGGATGACCACGGAGGAGAAGCTGTTCATCGCCGCCGTAATCCACGAGGCTTTCATCGCCGTTGACGAGGAAGGCACCGAGGCCGCCGCGGCTACCGCCGTGGTGATGGCAGCAACGGCTGCCCCATCTGAGCCCGTGCAGCTGACGGTCGACCGGCCGTTCATGTTCCAGATCAAGGACGCGACGACCGGGTCGGTTCTGTTCCTCGGCCGGGTGATGGACCCCACCGCATAAGAGACTGGACTGCGGACCCGCCGGTGACGGAGGCGACGAGCCCGGTCGCCACACCGACCGGTGTCAACACGACCGCTCCCACGACCTCTCTGACCACGACCACGGGAGCCTGCTGCCAAAGGCTCCGCTTGCGACAACTCCGAGATGGAGACGACGGTCTGGATCTCCACTGATGCAAAGACGTGGCAGCTCTGGCCCTGGAGCCTCCGACGACAGAGGCGCCGCCTGTGTTGAGGGTCTCGAACTCGTCCCGGTTCGCGACTCGGCTGGGCAACGCACTCCTCAGATACACCCGCCACAAGTATCCAGAAGTCATGTCACCGCGGGGAGAGGCTTTCGGCCCTTGTCTGCGGTGCGTTCGACCGGCTGAACTCTCCGACCGACCACTAGGCTTGAAGTATGAGCAAGCCAGCTACAGGTTCCGACACGAAGCGCCAACGTTCCAGCGCCATGAGGCCCTTGAAGGTGCTGGCCGCGGTCCTAGCGATCGCGGCATTGATCAAGGAGTTGCGACTTCCCAAGGACCAGCGAACCTGGCACGGGGCTGTCGCCGGGTTCGTGCCCTACGACTTCCGCATGCCCACCGTCGACAAGATCAAGGCAACGCTGTGGAACCCTGACGGCGCCATCATCGTCAGCCGTGCCTTCGGCGTCGGGTGGACCATCAACTTCGGAGCCGTCGTCACCAAAGTACGGTCCCTGTCCGCGGCCAGCTGAGCCGAGGCAGCGTAAGTAGATCGCTCGGCAGGAGCGGTTCAGTCGGATCCGTTCAATATACCGACCGCGTCCGGTCCGTCGGCGAGCAGCAGCTTGAACTCCGCCTCGCCGAGCACCGGCACTCCGAGCGACTCGGCTTTGGCCAGCTTCGAGCCGCCGCCCTCGCCGGCGATCAGCGCCGCGGTCTTGCCGGACACCGAGCCGGTGACCTTGCCGCCACGCTCGACTACGGCCGCCTTGGCCGTGTCTCGCGAGAAGTCCTGCAGCGTTCCCGTGATCACGACCGAGAGACCCACCAGGGTCGTGTCGCGCTCCTCGGGATCGGGGTCGGCGAGTCGGACACCGGCGGCGGCCAGCCGATCGACCAGTCGGCGATTGTCCCCTTCGCCGATCCAATCCGCGAGCGAACGGGAGATCTCGGGGCCGATGCCGTCGATCTCCTCCAGCTTCTCGGGGGTGGCCGCCAGGATTGCCTCGAGGCTGCCGAAGTGGCGGGCCAGGGTCTCGGCGACTGTGCCACCGATCATGCGAATCCCCAGCGCCGTCAGGAGCCGTGCCAGCGGCCGATCCTTGGCGCCCTCGATAGCCGCCAGCAGGTTGTTGACCGAGATCTCGCCCCAACCTTCCAATTCCAGTAGACCGGCAGGCTCCAGGGTGAAGATGTCGGCGGGGTCCGTAATGAGGTCGTTGGACAGCAGGGCGTCCACCGTCTTGTAGCCGAGACCTTCGATGTCCATGGCGCCGCGGGATGCGAAGTGGAACAGGTACTCCCGCAGTTGGCTTGGGCAGGCGAACCCGCCGGTACACCGTGCCTTGGCCTCGCCCTCCGCAAGCACGATCGGGTGACCGCTGAACGGGCACTTGGCGGGCATATGCCACATCTCGGCTCCCGACGGGCGCCTGTCGAGAACCGGACCGACGACCTCAGGGATCACATCGCCGGCCCGGCGCACGATCACGGTGTCGCCGATGCGGAGATCTTTGCGCTGCAGCTCGCCCTCGTTGTGCAATGTCGCCGACGTAACCGTGACACCCCCGACGAACACGGGCTCGAGCTCCGCGTACGGAGTCACGGCACCGGTGCGGCCCACGTTGATCAGGATGTCCTTGAGAATGGTCGTCTTCTCCTCCGGCGGCAGTTTGTAGGCGATCGCCCAACGCGGGCTCTTCGCGGTGAAACCGGCCGCCGCCTGTTCGGTGAGGACGTCGGCCTTGACCACAACGCCGTCGATCTCGTAATCGCGGTCGTGACGGTGGTCGAGGGCGTCCTGCACGTACGCCTCGACGGCATCGATTCCGTCGACCCGCCTCGAATCGGGGTTGATCGGAAGCCCCAGCTCTCCGAGCCACTGCATCGCTTCGGAATGGCGGGCGAACGTGGGGGCGCCTTCGACATGACCGAGCTGGTACACCCAGATCGAGAGCTGCCGCTCCCCGGTCTTGTCGGGATCCTTCTGGCGTACCGAACCCGCTGCTGTGTTGCGCGGGTTCACGTAGGGCTTCTCGCCGAGCTCCGCCTGGCGCCGATTCAGTTCGGCGAACGCCGACACCGGCATGAAGATCTCGCCGCGCACTTCGAGAACAGTTGGCGCCCCGGCACCGAGCGCCCGCGGAATGTCACCGATGGCGCGCACATTGGCGGTGATGTCTTCACCGACCGTGCCGTCGCCACGGGTGGCGCCCTGCACCAGAACCCCGGACTGGTAGGTCAGCGAAACGGCCAGGCCGTCGATCTTCATCTCGCACATGTAGCCGTCCGGCTCACCGTCGAGCACCCGCGCCAGCCGGTCTCGCCAGCTTTCGAGCGCCTCCAGCGAATCGACGTTGTCGAGTGACATGAGGCGTTCGACGTGCCGGATTGGGGCGAACACGTCGCCGGTGCGGGACCCGACCTGCTGGGTCGGGGAATCAGGTGTGACCAGCTCGGGGTACTTCTCTTCGAGGGCGATCAGCTCGCGGGCGAGTGCGTCGTATTCGGCATCGGTGACGATCGGCTCGACGAGCACGTGATAGCGGTAGTTGTGATCGGTGATGGCCGCCCGCAGCTCGGCGGCCCGCCTGGTGTCCTCAGCTCCGGCCACAACGATCCCTCCCGGTCACCGGACTACCTCGGCAATGGTGCCACCGCCGATGACGTCGTCGCCGGCATACATCACGGCCGCTTGGCCGGGGGCCACCGCCTCCTGCGGGTCGTGGAACCGCAGGACGTAGCCGCCGGCGTCGTTCTCCAGCGAGGCCGATACCGGTGCCGCCCGGTAGCGCACCTTCACAGCGAGCTCGTTGTTCTCCGGCTCGTCGCCGGCGACGAACGAGACTTCCTCGAGCCGGCAGCCCTTGACCTCCATGTCCGCCCGCGTGCCGATGACGACGGTCGCCGAAGCCGGCTGCAGCTCGACCACATAGCGGGGCTCGCCGAAGGCGACGCCGAGACCCTTGCGCTGCCCGATGGTGAAGTCGATGGTTCCCTCATGGGAGCCGACCACATCGCCTGCGGTGTCGACGATGCGGCCCGGTTGGGCGACCGCCGTGAAGTTCTCCCGCAGGAAAGCCCGGTAGTCGTCCTTGACGAAGCAGATGTCCTGGCTATCCGGTTTGGCGGCCGTTCGCAACCCGAGCCGGGAGGCGTGGTCGCGTACCTCGGGCTTGGTCATCTCACCGATCGGCAGCAGCACCCGGGCCAGTTCCTCCTGGCCGAGCATATGCAACACGTATGACTGGTCCTTGGCCGGGTCGAGCCCCCGCAGCAGCCGGTAGCGGCCGTCGTAGTTGCGCACCCGGGCGTAGTGACCGGTCACCAGGACATCGCACCCCAGAGCCGACGTGCGTTCAAGCAAGGTGCGGAACCGGACTCGCCGGTTGCAGTCGATGCACGGGTTGGGCGTACGACCGGCGGCATAGGCCGCCCCGAACGGTTCAACGACACGTTCGCGGAAATCGGCGACGTGGTCGAGCACGTAGTACGGCACGTCGAGCTGAGCGGCAACCCGGCGGGCGTCCTCAGCGTCGGCGACGGTGCAGCATCCCGACGTCGGCATCGAACCATCGGCAGCCTGCCATTGCTTCAGCGTCACCCCGACGACCTCGTGGCCCTGCTCCAGCATCAGCGCTGCGGCCACGGACGAGTCGACCCCGCCCGACATTGCGACCAGGGCCTTCATTTCAGCTCGCCCACAACCGCGGCGACCCGTTTGGCAGCATCCTCACCGTCGGCGACATCGTTCACCCACCCAAAGCTGAAACGGACGCTCTCGGCGGCCACCGCGTCCGAAGCTCCCATGGCAGCCAGCACGTGGGACATCTCGATGGCGCCGCTGTGGCACGCCGACCCGGCCGCTGCCGCCACGCCCGCCTGATCGAGCCTGATCAGGAGCGTCTCCGACTGCACCCCGGGAAACCGCAGGTGGCTGTGCTGGACCAGGCGCGGCTCGTCCACCGTGAACTCGAGTCCGTCGAGCTCGGCGGACAACACTTCCTCAAATCTGTTGCGGGCACCACCGACCCGACGGCGGAAGTCCTCCCGATCGGAGACCGACTGTTCCATGGCGGTTACCAGCCCAATGATCCCGGCGACATTGTGGGTACCGGAGCGGCGACCGAGCTCCTGGCCACCGCCGTGAATCACCGGCTCGAGAGTGATTCCGTCGCGAACGTAGAGCAGTCCGGCACCCTTGGGGCCTCCGAGTTTGTGAGCGGCCAGCGAGATCATGTCCGAGCTGGTCGTGGCGGTTGTCACCTCGACGGAGATGAACGCCTGCACGGCGTCGGTGTGGACCAGGACTCCCCGACCGGCCCCGCGGGCCGCGTTGGCGATCTCGGCGAGCGGCTGGATCGCGCCGGTCTCGTTGTTCGCCGTCATCACGGAAACGATGGTCTCGTCGCCGGTCGCCGCCGCGATGTCGCGCGGAGTGACCCGGCCGTACCGGTCGACGCCGACGACGTGCAGCTCGCAGCCCAGCCGTTCGGCGAACCGGGCAGATTCGAGCACGGCCTCATGTTCGATCGCTGAGGTGACGACGCGGCGTCGCGCTCCCCCAGCCAGCGCCGCACCGAGGATCGCCAGGTTGTCTGCCTCGGTGCCCCCGCCGGTGAAGACTATCTCCAGCGGCGCGGCGGCCCCGAGCAGCGCGGCCGCCCGCTCCCGCGCCTCTTCCATGGCGTTCTTGGCGCGCCGCGACACCCCGTGGATGCCGGAGGGATTGCCAAAGGCCTCATCGGCGAAGGGCGCCATCGCCTCCCGCACCTCGGGGCGCACGACAGTGGTCGCCGCGTGGTCGAGGTACAACATCACGCCATTCTCGCAGAGCCCGATCGCTCCGTGGGCGTCCCCCAACCCACTAACGTCGCACCATGACAGGTATCGCGAAGTTCAGCCTTGTTGCCCTCGACTGCCCCGACCCGGAGGCTCTAGCCGCGTTCTACAGCGCCATCACCGGCTGGCCGGTCGACGACGATGACGATGACGGCGACTGGATCGAGCTCAACAGCGAGACCGGAGCCACCATCGCCTTCCAGCGTGTCTCCGACCACCAACCGCCGGTATGGCCCGGAAACGACCATCCGCAGCAGCTCCATATCGACTTCGACGTGATGAATCTCGACGTCGGCGAGGAGCAGGTGCTGGCGCTGGGGGCCCGCAAGGCCGAGTTCCAGCCCGGCGAGACCTTCCGGGTGTATCTCGACCCAGCGGGTCACCCGTTCTGCCTGGTGCTCGACATGTCGATGCGGTAGCGGTAAGACGGTGGGCGTAACTCCAGACAAGGTGGTGACGGTGTACTGGCGACCGGGGTGCCTGTTCTGCGCCGGCCTATTCCACTCAATGGACGCCGCAGGAATCGCCCACAGGCGGGTCAACATCTGGGAGGACCCGGACGCGGCGAGTTTTGTACGCTCCGTCGCCCGCGGCAATGAGACCGTCCCCACCGTGACGATCGGCGACCAGGTCTTCGTGAACCCTACCGTGCAGCAACTCACCGCCGGCCTCGCCTAGGAGCGGACCTAGTCTTGGCAGCCATGGACAAAGAGCTGACGTCAGGAGCCCCGGTCACTCTCGAAGAGGTCACAGCCGACAATCTGCGAGCCGTGATGGACCTGCAAGTGAAGCCGGAGCAGAACGATTTCGTCGCCCCCAATTCCGTCTCGATCGCCCAGTACTGCTACACCGACGAGGCCTGGATGCGGGCCATCTACGCCGGCGGGGACCCGGTCGGCTTCGTCCTGCTCAGTGAGCGGCGCTCCGTGCCGCGCTACTACTTGTGGCGATACATGATCGACGGTCGCTACCAGCGCCTCGGCTTCGGCGCCCGGGCCCTGCACCTGGTCATCGACTACGTGCGCACGCTGCCGAACGCCACTGAGATGTATGTGACCTACGTTCCCGCCCCCGGCGGGCCCCGCGACTTCTACGCCGGTGTGGGGTTCGTGGACACGGGTGTCGACCACGAGGGTGAGCTGGAGATGAGGCTGGCTCTCGACTGAGGCGGCCTACTCGCCGGTTTCTATTCTGCAGTGCCGACACGCTGGATGAAGTCGAGCAGAGCGCCGTCGTAGCGGGCTGGATCGACATTCCACAGCTGGCTGTGAATGCCACCCTCGAAGACCTCGTAAGTTGCCAGGTCACCAAGGCCGGCGACGAACTCGTCTGCGATTTCGAGCGGGACTACCTCGTCGGCGGTACCGTGCATTACAAGGATCGGCACGGAGTACTGCCCGGCCCGCTCGATCTGATCGAGTTCCTCCCAGTCGATGTCGAAGCGGATTCGAGCCAGCAGCTTACCGGCGGCGCGCAGCGGCCCGATGGCCTTGCGCTCGGCCGCCAACCGGTCGGCGAGGCGCTCCGGGTCGTGCAGGGCAGAGTCGAAGACGGCGCCCTTCACCGCCGAGGCGTCGTCGGCTTCCTGCAGGTACATGGCAACCGTGCTGGCGCCCGTGTCCAACCCCATGAGAACGAACTCCTCGGCGTCCTGAGCGAGGGCGAACTCCACCGCAGACGCCAGATCCCGCCACTCGGTTGCTCCCAATGCCCGAAGTCCGGTGCGGCTCCGCGGAGCGTCGACATCGCCACGTACGGTTATGACCATCACGGGATAGCGCTGCGCCACCAACCCCGGGATGAACCGCAGCGCCTCGGCCCGCTCCGCCGGACCGCTGCCGTGAACGATCAGCACCCACAGATCCCGATCACCGTCGATAACCCAGGCGGGATACACACCGAGGCCCCCGGTAAACCGCACCTCGTCGAAATCGATACCGTGGGCCTCGAGCGGATCGCCCGGGTACGCGATGGGATCGAACCTGACGAGATCGCCAACGTCGAACGATCCTTCCTGAGTCCGGAACGCCCGCTCAACCGTGGTTTCTGTTGTTGTGATCACCACCGAAGCCTGGCCGTACCCGTTGGGCCCTTCGACCCCCCAGATTCCCTCCGTCTCGGTGAGAGGCGTTCGAGCGACTTCGATGCGTCCCGAGCCGACGGTGGCGATTTCGATGTCGCGGGCGAGGTCGCTGCGGACGATCGATACCAATTCGTCCCGCAGCACGCCTGAGTAGATCCAGGTGCCGACAATGGCGGCGAGCAGCAGCACGCCACCGACGGCTCCGGCCGCGCGCAGAGCCAACTTCGAACGTTCCCTCGGATCCACAGGAAGATGATACGAGCCGCCGACAACATCGCGGCGTCCTATCATGGCTGCCGTGGCGCGCACTATTGAGGTATCCGTCGACATCCCGGCACCGATCGACGCGGTGTGGGATGACCTCGCCCGGATCGAGAGTCACGCGGAGTGGATGACCGACGCGGTGGCTATCGAGTTTCTCAGCGAGACCCGCCAGGGGGTGGGCACGAGGATCAGGGTGCCCACGAGAATCGGTCCGCTGACGACCGTCGACGTCATGACCTTCACCGAGTGGGAGCCGCCGAACCGGATGGCCATCGCCCACCAAGGGAAGTTCACCGGAATCGGCGAAATGCTTCTACGCACAACACCTGATGGAACGGCACTCACCTGGCGCGAAGAAGTGGCCTTCCCGCTCGTCTTCGCCGGCCGGCTGGGAGAGTGGGCCGCGGCGCCCATTCTCCGCCGCATCTGGCGGTCCAACCTCTCTCGATTCGCCGACCGTTTCAGCGAGTCGGCGGCGGAGGGCTAACGCCCCTCGAAATCCGGCTTCTCTTTGGCGAGGAATGCCGCGATGCCGGTTTTGGCATCTTCGGTACGGAAGACCTGGTTGAAAACCCGACGCTCGACTGCGAGCGCTTCTTCAATCGGCTGTCCCCAACCCTGATTCATGGCCGACTTCACGGCCGAATAGCCGAGCGTCGGCCCCTTCGCCCAATCCGCGGCGTCGGCCATGGCGACGGCCACGAGCTCATCCGTGGCAACAACCTTGTCGGCCAGCCCCATCTCGAGAGCTTCGGCGGCGGTCACGTGCCGACCGGAGAGGTTCATCTCCTTGGCCCGCTGGAAACCCACCAGCCGCGGCAGGCGTTGGGTTCCGCCGGCGCCGGGGATGATCCCGAGCATGATCTCCGGCTGGCCGACTTTGGCGTCCTCAGCCAGGTACCGGAAGTCGGCCGCCATGGCCAACTCGAGTCCGCCACCGAGTGCATAACCGGAAATCGCGGCGATAGTGGGCTTGGCCAGGTTCTCCAGTTGCCAGATCGCCGCGATCAGCTCGGACGCCTGCTCCTGGTCCTCAGCGGAATCGAAGGACGTCTTGAAGCGGCTGATGTCGGCGCCGGCGGCGAAGTGCTTGCCACCGGTGATGACAAGGGCTCGCACGGCCGGGTCTGCCGCCAGCGTCAGCGCCGCCGAGATGTCGTCCGCCAGCTCGGCGTTGAGCGCGTTGACGGGGGGCCTGTTCAAGGCCAGCAAACCAACGGCCCCTTCGGTCGAGTACTCAACAAGACTCACGATTCACCTATTCGCTCAGAGCGCCCGGCCGGGCCCTACTCCGCGACAGGCTACTCGCCTCCGTCCTGGGCGATTCGGGCACGTTCGATGAGGGCGTTCGCGGCGCTCCATGGATCGCGAGCGCCCGAGCCGACCTCGGCCTGGAGCTCAGCACCCGCCGGGCCGTCAACCAGGGGTACCAATGCCGCTTCGAGCCCATCGAGCACAGCACGCCGGAAGTCGCGGAGGCGGCGGGCCGCACGGCGGTGATCGCCCCCCGAGCCGGCCAGCACGGAGCGATGCGCCGTCAAGGCCGCCGTCAGGTCCTCGAGTCCGGCACCCGAGGTGGCCACGGTCGGCACAACGGGTGGGGACCAGGCCTGATTAACAGCCAGCTCCAGCATCTCCAGGAGCTCGCGCACGGCGATGTCGGTGCCGTCGCGGTCGGCCTTGTTGACAACGAAGACGTCGCCGATCTCCATCACGCCGGCCTTGGCCACCTGGACTCCATCGCCCCAGCCGGGAGTAACCACGACGACGGTCGTGTCGGCTGCTGCGGCCACGTCGACCTCGGATTGGCCGACTCCCACGGTCTCGATCAGCACCTCGTCGAATCCGAGCCCGGCACACAGCGTGGCTACCCGCTCGGTGGCCCGGGACATTCCACCCAGCCAGCCGCGTGTCGCCATCGATCGCACCAGCACACCGCCGTCTTGTGAGCCGTGTTGCATCCGGATCCTGTCGCCGAGGAGGGCACCACCGGTGAATGGACTCGTTGGGTCGACGGCAAGGACGGCCACCCGCCTCCCCCGCCCTCTCCACTCGCCGATGAGCAGGTTCGCCAGAGTGCTCTTGCCGGCGCCGGGGGCACCGGTGAGCCCGGTCACCCACGATTCGTGGGAATCGGCATAGACCGCCTGCAGAATGCCGACGGCCGCGACGTGGTCGTTTTCGACAGTCGAGATCAGGCGCCCGACTGCACGCTTGTCGCCGTCACGGGCGGCGGCAATCAACGACTCAGTGGTACCGGCAGTGGCCATGGAGCCAGCCTAGATGTACCGTCCCGCGAGGGCGTGATGGCTCCACCCGAGGGGTTGGTGCCGGTTGGCGAGGTTGGGATGCTGACGGTCGACCGTTGGTGGTGTTCGGCGCCGCTTGTCGGGCGGGCTCGAACGTCCTGGCGAAGGAGCTAGAAGGCGGTGGTGGCGGTTCATCTTATGTGTCTCCCCGGGTGGGGAGACGTGAGGGGTTTGGGTGAGGCCCGAAGCCCGAAGCGCGGTGGTCCTGCCGAAAGCCAAACGTCCCGAGCCGGGCCCCGACGGCGACGTAGTCGCCGAAGCGGGTAGAGGGGACCACCCTCGGACACGACTCGGTCGCCGTCTGCTGGGCGGGCTCGAATTGCTGGCGAAAGAGGTCGAAGGCGGCGGGGGCGGGTCCCTCTTATGTGTCTCCCCCGGAGGGGAGAAGGGAGCCGCCGGCGACGCAGTCGCCGAAGCGGGTAGAGGGGCGAACCCTCGGACACGATTCAGTCGCCGCTTGCCGGGCCGGCTCGAGTCTGCTGGCGAAGGCAGCGGCGGGTCAGGTGTGGTTGGGTGTAATGGGGTGTCCCGGATCCGGGTTCTCATCGCTCGCGGGATGGTTGGATCACGGCTCGACAAGATTCCCGTGGATTCCCGAGATTTCTTTCTGTATCAGGCGATTCCGGCCGTTTCTGTCACACCCCGTTGGCATTATGGGAACCATGTTGACCCTATCAACAGAAGCACAACAAGTCCTCGACGAATACTCGTCAGTCGACTCTATGGAACAAGAGCTAGTCCGCCTCGAAGGACTCATCTCT